>NZ_JARAWX010000061.1:0-8388 GCF_033793585.1 Streptomyces sp. MI02-7b
ACGTCGACATCGAGGATGGCGCCACCAATCCAGCACCGCGAGCACCGACCAGGGGGTCCTCAGCACCCCAGCAACGTTCGTGGCCAACGCACTAGCCCTCAACAAGGCTGGCTTTGAGCGCGCACAAGAGATCTACGAGACGGAAGAGAGCTGACGCCGCAAAGGGCGCGCGGGCCCGATGGGGGCAGCCGCGCTGCCGCGGGTTGCAGAGAGCCTCGCCCCGCTCTTCATCTGGTGCCGCAGGCGCGGTTGGAGACTCCTCTACGTCTCGCGTGGCTGGGTCCCCGGCATCAGTTCGATACGGACACTGTCGTCATCTTCGATGACGATCACGGGGTCAGTGGGTTTCTGCCAGCCGACTGAAAGCAAGTAGTACCTGTGGTCGCGCTCTATCAAAAGGCGGAGCCCGCGATATCGGTAGCGGTAGTGGGTTCCGGGACCGAAGTCATCGACTTGAATCCCTGGGGATTTGATGCTGAGCCGGTCGGTGCTCAGTACGACAACTGCGACTCGCCGTACGGTCTGCGCGGCGTCATGTTTCGCATCCTGACGACCCAGTTGTCCGGCCACCAGAGACACACTCCAGATCATGAACAATCCAGCGACGAGCAGCGAGAGGGTCCGCTCCCAGGGAAGACCGTTCCAGCCGCCGGCGGACCCTGCCGCTCGTGTTCGACCGAGTAGGAGACCGACCACAATCAGGAGGGGCGGGAGCCAGTTGACGGGTTGGATCCAGCGCCAGAAGAGCAGCAACGCGACACCACTGCTGACAATGACGATGTGCGCTCGTGCCGTGGTCACGAGGGTCCGCTGTGCTCTGTGCCGATAGCGCTCCGACACACTCAGGGACGTGACAAGTCGCAGGAGACCTGGGATGAGGAGCGCACCGGCCAGGCCCGCCAAAGCTGGCAAGGTCACCAGCCGCAAACTGCGAACGATCAGTTCGAAGGTATCGAGACCGATGGCAAAGGTGTCGAGATGGTAGTAACCGAAGTAGGCGTTCGTGTAGATGTAGCCGGCGTACACCAGCAGGGCGGCCGCGAAAGATGCGGTTCCGGCAACTGAGTTGAGCAACTCCGGGTAGCTTCGGTCGTCGCTTGCAGGGAGGTTCACCGGCGTGTCCGGGCGAGGGGAGCGCCTGTGAACCTGCAAGTTCGCAGGGTGTCCAATGATCTGCTGTATCACCGACCGGCGGCGATTTCTTCGGGAGCGTGCTCCCGGGTCGGTCCGGCGCTGCGGTGGGACGGTTGCCATAACTCAGGTCCCGGTGGGGATCGCAGTCGTGGGTACCGTAGGCGTTGGCGTCGGCAAACACGAAGCGCCCAGCGTCGGTTGCGGCCCGCACGGCGAGGCAACGGGGCCAAAAGGACCCGACGGCGAGGGTGAATTCGTGCCACCTGTGACCAGGGATCCAGGCCTTTCTTGCGGACCGGTATCGACGGGCGGGTCTATTTGAGGAATCCCTGGGTCGCCGTCCTGACCCGCACTGGGCGAAGGTCCGGTGGTCCCTGGACGAGCGGAAGGTCCGTGGTTTTCGCGTCCGGCAGGCGAACTGCCAGGAGCGCCCTGCCCGGGTACGACAGAGGCAGTGACAGCGGGCGTCGCAGGTCCACCAGGACGACCTCCGCCTGGCGGCGGGCTTGTACCTACACACCCTGTGATACCTATAGCCAGGACCCCTGCCATGCATACACCCATGCACGATTTGCCCACGCTGCTGGACATCAGCGGCCGCATCCGCTCCCCCCGAACCCACATGTGCGCTGGGCCTGCCATCCAAGAGTCCCACGGTGCGCCGGGCAGTATTCGTAGACTGGCGAAAGTACGTCTTCCGTACCAGCCCGGGCTCCTACACTGCGCCGACGCAGCGGCAGGCTCCCTGCAGCGGCCGACTGCAAGCGCAGCAATGAGAGGACGGATGGCGGGTCTCTCGCTGTTCAGACGACTACCACGCACGAGCCGGGACCGTGGGCGTCCACCGTTGCCAGGTCGAGCGGCCCACCGTCCCGCCCGCGATTCAGATGGAGATCACGCGTCCGACGGTGAGGGTGTCGAGGAGTCCCTCGGTGATGCGTTCCTGTTTGGTGAGCATGGCCTGTTGTGCGGCCTGGCTGATCAGCTGGGACAGGGCCCGTAGGTAGCCCTTGCTGCGTAGATGCAGGATAGGGGCGAGTTTGGTGAGGTCGCCGGGTTCGGGGTGGAACAGCCGCAGGTCTTTTTCGAACTCGTTGACGATGCGGCGGAAGCGGTCTTTGCCGGTCTGGTCGTAGCCCAGGCGGCTGGTCACCAGGACCGGGTGGTCTCCCCACGGGTCCTCGTTGTTTTCCGGCTTGGTTTCGCGGTCGCGGAGCATGGGGTCGACGATGGAGCGGCTGCCGCGGCCGCAGTACACGAACGTCGCGCCGGTCTCGTCGCTGATGTGCTCCAGGAACGCGAACGACTGTTGCACGTCGGCGCCGGGCTGCAGGCGTTCGATGCCGTCGATGAGCACGAGTTTGGTGCCCGAGTGCCGCATGACGTGGCAGATCGACCGGGTTGGGTCGGTACCGCCGTCTCGCTCCAGGCCGAGGAAGTACGCAAATGCCGCAGCCCAGTTGCGGGAGCCGCCGCGGCCTTGGGCGGGCACGCTCAGCGCGATCACCGGGATGCGGTCTTCGTCCGGCTCGTACAGGTCGTCCAGGCGCTGTTCGTGGTGCCGGCCGATGTACTGCATGAGCGTGGTCTTGCCGGTGCCCCTCGGTCCTTCGATGACCACCCCGATACGGCCTGTCTCCCGCTGCGCGTTGGCGCGCAACTGGACGTGGACCACCTTCAGCGCGGCATTGATGGCCGGGGTCCGGACCGGCCGCATCCGGCCGTGGAACAGGAACCGCGGGTCGTCGGCAGCGAGTTCGATGTTCAGTGGGGCGCAGTCGGCCAGGTCCGGCGGATCCATGACCCGCTTCACCGAGGCACGCCAGTTGCCCAGCGTGTCGCGCCACTCCGGCTCCGGAGGTCTGCGCCGGGCCGGCCCGTCGACCAGTCCCCGGACCGTCGTCTCGTCGATGCGATCCTTCACTTCAGTCCTCCTTGAACCCTTCGATAGGGCGCAAAACGTCGTCGGCTGTCACCGGCGGGCCGGACGGGTGCCGATCCGTGGCGCCGTCGGCAGCTTCGTCCTCCAGCGGCGGCAGGTCGTCGAAGTAGGTGTCCTTGAACGAGGCCACCGCCTGCGGGCTCCAGGAAGCCCCGGCACTGGTCGCGGCGGGGGACAGGAACAGCGGGTCGCCGTCCAGTGCCCGCCGGGACAGGTCTGCCGGGCCGGGCAGCGTGTACATGCCCGCGTCGTCCAGGTCCGGCACGCCGCCCGGGGCGGAGCTGTCGGCAGGTCCTTGGCCGTACGGGTCGAACACGCGTGAGGTCGCTGCTGGCAGGGCCGGGCCCCAGCCGTCCGGGACGAGCGGCGCCGACGCCTCGTCCGGGCCGCGGCCGGCCCGTTCGAGGAGCTCGGCCAAGGCCTGGGCGACCGCGAGGTCGTCGTCCCTGCGGCCGCCGCGCTCCACGTGCTCGGCAGTGGCGATGTCCCACAGGTACTGGGTCCACGGTGCCCCGATGAGGTGCTGATGCCGGAAGGTGGCCTCCACCCAGGTGTCCCGCTCGTGGTTGTACAGCCACACGTGCTCCGGTGCGTAGGGGTTGTAGCGCAGCTCCCAGCCGCCGCGCCGTTTGCCGCCCAGGCCCGACCGGCGGTACCGGAACTCGTCGAGCTCGCCCTTGGCGTTTTCGTATACCCGGCCGCCCTGACCGAGACCGAAGCGCGACTCGCGAACCTGGCCACCACCCGGCAGGTCATCGCCGAACTCGCACCGGCTTCAGGCCAACCCCCACCGCCCGATACGAACACCGCCTACCAGGCCATCGTGAACGCCTTCAATCAGCATCCCGATCAAGAGTTCCGAGCCCGTGAGCTGCACGAACTCCTCGGCATGCCCACCGACGAGGCATCCGTCAACATCACCCGAAGCCGTCTCGGACGCCTCACCCGCCAAGGCTTCCTCACCCAGCCCGGACGAGGCCGATACCAGAAACGGACTTAACGCCCTCTGAGTACGAGGGCAGGAAGTGCAGCTCGATTTTGTCCTTGCGGTCGGCGAGCCAGGCCCGTACAGCCTTTGAGCGGTGGGCCGATTGCCGGTCCACGATCAGGTGCACCTTCTGGTCGAAGTGGCCGACCAGCCGGTCCAGGAAACGGCACATGACCTTCGCGTCGAAGGTCTCGGTGAAGACCATGAAGTGCATCCGGCCCTTCGTGCTGATCGCGGACATCGCGTTCGTGGAGAACCGGGTCCCCGTGCGGCGGACGATCGGCGTCCGCCCCTGCTCGCCCCAGGTGCGACCGGTGACCTGATCCGAGCGGATCCCGACCTGGTCACCGAAGAAAACTTCAGCACCTTCCGCGTTCGCCCTGGCCCGGATCGCCGGCCAGGTTTCCTCGCACCAGGTACGGACGGCCTCCGGGTCCTGTTCGACTGCCCGCTTGTCCGGCCGCTGGAAGGTCAGGCCCCAGCGTTTGAGGTACTTGCCCACGCCGGGCTCGGTGAACCGGACTTGGTACAGCTTGAAGATCAGCTCGCCTATCAGCCTCCGCGTCCATAGTTGCCCGGAAAGCCCCAGGTCGCAGGGAATGTGAGCGAGGACCGCCTGCCGCACGGCGGCCTGCTCGGTCTCGGACAGCACCTGGTGTTCGCCTGCGCGGCGGCCTCGCGGCCGGGACAGCAGCGCGTCCCGGCCACTCGCCTGCCACCTCGCCCACCAGTTGTCCACGGCCCTGACCGACACCCTGAACAAGGCGGCGACCTCCGACCTGCCCCGGCCCTCCACCAGCGCGGACACCGCCAGCAGCCGTACAGCCTCCTGCGCGTCCGGCGACCACGTCCGCGCATCCCCCACCAGATCGCTGACCCACGATCAACGAGCCTGAACCCAAAGCGTTTCGGATCAATAGGACACGGTCTAAAGATTTCGGAGCGTCCCCTGTGCCGCCCGGCGTGGGTAGTGGATTGCCACCAGTCGCTGCCTCACAGGTCTTGTGCCACCTGGCAATGGTGCCGATCGGACGGGTCCAGCAGGCCGATCACGAAGGCGCGAGGTAAGGTCCGAATGTCATTCTATTCGACCTCGGCATCTGATTGGGTGATATGGGTAGCATTCCGGCCTTCGCGCTGCACCTGGGTGGCGGTCTGTACGTCGACAGCTGGGGGAATCTGTATCACGACTCTCCTGATTACGTTCCTGCTTACCATGCACCTACCGCCGTCCCCATCGACCCTTCAAAAATTGCGGAAGCGCTCAAACAGGCCAGCACCTTGAAAGACATTAATAAGGACAAGGGCGCCATCAACCTTGCGGTCGATCTGGGAATTCCACCGGAACTTTTGGATATTCTCTCGGCGGTCGGGAAAATTGCCGGGTTTGCAGGGCCCGTGGGTAGTGCGCTATCACTGGCGTTCGATCTCGCGAAGCTGGTTGGCATCATCAAAGAAGGACCTAACGCGCTGGAAGTGGCCGTCGAAAAAATGGGGAAAAGGCTCAACACTGCCTTCCACGCCTTTTCGATGCAAGAAATTCTAAGAGACGTGGCCAAGGGGAGGTCTAATATTCAACAGCTCACTGCAGAGGCGGCCCAATATCTCGACATCATGGACAAGTCGCCTACCAAGGAGGACATGGAAACACGCAGGGGCGACATTGAACTCGCCTTTTCGCGTACGCAGGAGGGGTTTGGCGTACTATTGAGCCGCGAGACCTGGATGACCATGGTCGATTGGGGCACCATCCAGTGGTCATGGGGCCGACTGTGGCAGCAACTATTCACGCTTCCCGAAAAGCCCGGTGGCGCACCTCGGCAAGCCACTCTTCCCGAAGACAATGGCAGCTATTTCGACAACTGCTTGATGGTTCCCTCCGCAACCTATGCGGCTACCGGTTTCCTGACGGCGATCCGCGCAATCGAGCCAGAATATCGTACTACGGGTAGGTATAAGGGGGGACTCCAGCACTACGCTCGCATGTTGGACGACCTTGCCGAGGCACTTCGCGACAACGGACTGGCCCTCACACGCTATAAGCCCGAACACTTCCTGATTCCACTCAACGTCGGCAGTGGTGACGTATACGCTGACCCCTTCAGTGGAAAGGAAATTTTGAATCCGACAGGCCATTGGCCTGTCGGGGCGCTGGACTTGCGGTATCACAACGACGAATTTTTCGCGAAACAGAGAGAGTCTCACCCTGGCGCTACCAAGCTAGCCAATATGGACTTCGGGTGGACTCCGCCGGCGATCCTGCAGCCCGGCCTGGGTGGATACGTGATCGTCAACCCGCAAGAGTGCGCGGATGCAGCCAACTCCCAGGCCGAGAAGGACTACGCCGAGCTTCTCGCGACGAGTGGCTATGTTGAACTTCTGCTGCTGGCGGCACTCTTCCGCAACGAGTGGTCCGCGCCCAGCACCAGTCAGACCGTTCGTCCTGGAAAGCTGCAACTCACGCGCAAGTCTTCACCCCGCGTTGACGTCTCGGTTTCCACAAAGGACATCCCCGGTACAGGGGTTATTACGTCGCCAGCCAAGCGCGAGCACCGGGAATGTTACGCGGCGGTTTCTATCAAGACCCAACCGACCATTCCGCACGGCGCCATCCAATACAAAGTAAAACTACGCACGCTGTCCTCTATGGGAGGAACGGGCAACGCACCCAAGAGCTGGTCCGACGTCACCTATGATCAGTTTCAGATGTCCAGTTATGAACCCGTTCCCAATCCTAATCACGATCCTGAGCTCAGGGACCTGAAGCAACTCGTGCTCACGGAGACGTCCCTAGCGCTAGACGAATACCCGCTGGTGCCCGACTGGACTTCCAGTCCTGGTGATCCGGGGATCACCCCCAGAAGCGATCTCGGAGAGGTCACGGCGGACACGTTCGACTGGTGGATCCCCGTTCCAGACGTCACTGTATCCAGAGGGAAGCCGGGAAAAATGCAGCCCATGAACACGCGGCTGCACATGGTGGATACACAAGCGCGCAAGGCACATCAGCTGGACGCCCGCGCGCTGTGGCCATCCGGTGAACCGGACTGGGACGGGCAGCACCGGGACGTCGCTCGAACGCAGGTCAAATTCGACTACACCCTCGACTGGACGGGTAACACTCTTGAGTTCACGCTGCACAGCCAGCCACCGTATCGGAGCTACATTGTCTGGCTCGTCATTGAAGAAAAGATGCTGAATACGGGTCAGATCCTTCACACTGCGGTGGAAGTGCCCGTGAACGGCTTGCTTACCTACGTTCCCGAAGAGTTCTTCGCCAAGGAACTCTTGGCCTACAGTCGGCTCGTAAAGGTTCTCAAAGAATTCAATCGCGAGATCAAGATCCAGAACCCCAATGGGCCCGACCCCCTGGTGATTGACGGGATTCACGCACACGAGTTGGCGAGCCATGAGATCCTTGACCGATCCGCCAAGATCGCCCGTAGGAGCGATCCGCATCTCTGGGACCAAGTCATGAACCGTGCCAGCCGCGGACAGTGAATCGCTCCGGGTTCGGTGCAGAGCGCTGAACCTTGGAAGGATGCGCTCATGCCGGCGCAGAGGAAGTGCCCAGCGGAGCTGATTGAGCGGGCCGTGCGGATGGTCGCCGAGAAGCAGAGGCAGTCCTCGGGGCGGTCGGGGATCATCCGGGAGGTCGGAGATCTTCTCGGGATTCATCCCGAGGCCCTGCGGCTCTGGGTGAAGAAGGCCGAGACCCAGGCCGCCCCGCAGGCGGTTGCCGCCCAGCAGGGGCGTGAGCGGTTCGGGGAACTGGAGAAAGAGGTCGCTGAGCTGAGGCGGGCGAGGTCCGTGCCCTTCGGGAAGTACTGGCGCAACAGTCCGTTCGTGTTCTCGTTCGTACCCCGCTGCCAGGGGCTGTACGGGTCTGCGAAGTAGACCTTCAGCCGGATGTCGATGCGGAGTTGGGCATGCTGGGCCAGTTCTGTGCCGCGGTCGCACGTCAGGGGCGGCGTAGTTGCTCGGGTAGCGCGGTAATCGCGGCGGCGATCGCGTCCTTCACGGCTTCGGCGCCACGGCCGGCCAGTGCCGGGCATTCTTCACCCGTGGTTCGACGCCATAGCCGTCCATCCGCGGCAGGTCCAGAAGCAGGGTGAGCATGGTCGTGCGCTCGACGAGCGTGCCGATCGCCGAGCGGTTCAGACCGATGATGAGGTCGCCCTCCCAGTGTCTCGGGATCGCCCGGTCCTCGGCCTCCGCCGGTCGGGGGTGTGTCAACTTAACGGCTGATCTTGGTGGTTGAGGTTCAGTTGTTGGCCGGGGTGAGCCGGCCCTCGAAGGCGATCTGGAAGGCGTTGAGGGGGGC
>NZ_JARAWX010000062.1:0-8377 GCF_033793585.1 Streptomyces sp. MI02-7b
CACTGAGCGTAGAGAACTCCATGATCACGCAGGCCCGTGCCCGTGCCGCATCCAGACCATCTCCCAGACGCACAGCGGCCACCTATTGCCGGTCGGTCTAGGTCTTAGAAGATCACTCCGTCGATGACGCCGGCTGCGAGATCACTGAGGAGCTCTCGGAACTTCGGATGGATGACGACCCAGTCGATCGTCCCCTCGGCGCGCACGACCTTGCGCTTCTTGAACGTGGAGGTGTGGTTCTCCTTGTAGATCTTGGCGAACGGCCCCCAGCGCAGCCGTGCCCGAGTGTCCTCGGCATCTTCCTCCTGGCGGTCGACTCCGGCTTCGATGCCGATGCGGTCGGAGGAGATCCACAGACAGGCAGCCGGCCGTTGGGGGAGTCACGCGGCCGGCTCGTCGTTGACGTTCAGGGTGACGCGGCCGCCGCGTGCCTGCGGCGGAATGAGTATGTCGTCCCACTCGTTCGGCGTGGACATGGGGTGATCGACTCCGGTGACCCGTGCCTTCCGATACCAGGCCCTTTCGTCGGAACCTCGCGTTCGGCCAGGGCGGAGAGGGCGGCTGTGATCCCCGTCCCCCGAGGGGGATACTGGCGCCCATGCGAATCGACTTCGATCCCGAGGCCATGGGCCGCAACCCCTTCTACAAGCTGCTGACCTCGGTGGTCGTGCCGCGGCCGATCGCGTGGGTGTCGACCCTGAGCGAGGCGGGAACGGCGAACCTCGCCCCGCACTCCTTCTTCACGGTCGCGTGCGTCAGCCCGCCGGTCGTGCAGTTCACGTCGGTCGGCCGGAAGGACTCGCTGCGCAACATCGAGGAGACCCGGCAGTTCGTCGTCAACCTCGCCCCCGAGCACCTCTTCGAGCAGATCAACGCGACCGGGACCGACTTCCCGCGCGGCGTCAGCGAGTTCGACGAGGTCGGCATCGCCCGTGAGCCCAGCCACGCGGTCAAGCCGCCGCGGGTGGCGGCCTCCCCGGTGGCCCTGGAGTGCGAGCTGCACAGCACGGTGACCCTCGGCGACTCGACCGTCGTCTTCGGCCGCGTGGTGCACGCCGCCGTCTCCGAGGCCGTGATGGCCGACGGCCAGCCGGACGTCCGCAAGCTGCGTCCGCTCGCGCGCCTCGGCAAGGACGAGTGGGCCACGACGGGCGAGGTCCTGGAGATCTCCCGCATCCGCTACGCCGACTGGCCCGGCGCACGCCAGGGCTGATCCGCCGGACCCGGTCGCACCGGCTGGGGGCACCTCGGGCAACGTTCGCCGGGGGCCGGGCGCCGCCTGGCCCCCGGCTCCGTGATGAACGGTGTCCGCCTTGAGCCGCCGCGGCGCCGCTCCTCGACCGCTACCGGGTGACCTGGTGGGGCTCGGCATCCCTGCCGGGGTCATCGACCGACGGGCCGCGCACCAGGCACGACGACGGCGGCCCCCACGTGCTGCGTGCGGAACTGCCCACGGGACGCCGGAGCAGGGCTGGGGGTTCACGGCGTCCGGTGGACCCCGCTGCACGCCCGGGTCGACGGTGAGCCGAGTCCGTGGCCCTCGCGCACCACCTGGCACGGAACGCGCGCCGCTCGGACGAAACGAGGTGCTGGCGGGCCGACGTCCACGAGGGCCCGCAGGAGCACGCGTTCAGGATCGACCGCGAGGTCGTCACGCGGCGTCGCGCACCTCGGTGCCGGGGTGAAGGGGCGCCCGGCCGCGCGGTGAGCGGCGCCGGCGGCGGCGGGCCCAAGCGGTGAACACGAGCGCGCCGAGTCCCGTCACCGCCAGGAAGCCCATCGCCAGCAGGAACACCGGCGAGGTGGGGGTGGCGGCGCGGCTGCCCGCGACGACATAGGCCGCCGTGTTGGGGATCGTGCCGAGAGCCGTCGCGACCAGGTACGGCACCAGGCGCGTCTCGGACACGGCCGCGGCGTAGTTGGCCGCCGCGAAGGGGATGCCCGGGAAGAGCCGCATCACGAGCATCGTGCGGAAGCCGTGCCGGCTCAACTGCCGGTCGGCGGAGAGCAGTACGCGGCCCCGCAGCAGCGGTCGCAGGGCATCCCGGCCCAGGACGCGGCCCAGGACGAAGCAGACCGCGGCGGAGATCACCGTGCCGCCGATCGCCGCGGTCAGCCCCCACACCGAGCCGAAGAGCGCGCCGGCGCCCATGCTCAGCAGCGGGCGGGGGACGAAGGCGGTGGCGCAGATGCCGTAGCCGAGCGTGAAGAGCAGGATCGCGGCGAATCCCGTGAGCCGCGCCGGCCAGCCGTCGGCGAGGTAATGCTGCGGCTCCCAGACCACCACGCAGACCCCGGCGCCCAGGAGGAGCACGACGAGCAGCGCCAGTCGGGCCCACGGCGACACGCGCAGGCGCGGGCGGGAACCGGACAGGGCGGGAGCGTCGGACATTCCGCGAGCCTAGCCCAGGAGGATGGCCGTCCGGAGTCCGTCAGTGGTCCCGCGTACGGTGCGCGTATGACATCCCATGTCCCGGCCGCACCGGACAGCGCGCTCGCCGATCTGGTGCTGCCCCGTCTGACCACGGTGTATGCCGCGGCCGCCGATCCGGAACGGGCCGCCTCCGCGGCGGCGTACATGCGCGGAGCCTTCCCCTTTCTCGGCATCGCCACTCCTACCCGGCGCGCATTGTCCCGGGAGGTCCTGGCGGGCATGCCGCGCCCCGGCGAGGACGACTGTGCGGCCGTGGCGCTGCGCTGCTGGGCACTGCCCCAGCGGGAGTACCGCTACTTCGCGGTCGACTACCTGCGCCGCCACATCGGGCGCTGCTCGTCGGCGTTCCTCGGCACCGCCCGGCACCTGGTGGCGACCGAGTCGTGGTGGGACACGGTCGACCCGCTCGCGGCGCATGTCGTCGGACCCCTGGTCGCCGCCGATCCTGCGCTGGTGGCGGTCATGGACGCGTGGATCACCGATGACGACCTGTGGATCGCGCGTACGGCCCTGCTGCATCAACTCACGTACAAGGGCGGCACCGACGCCGAGCGGTTGTTCCGCTACTGCCTGCTCCGGTCCGGACACCGTGACTTCTTCGTCCGCAAGGCGATCGGCTGGGCGCTGCGCGAGTACGCCCGCGCCGACCCGGACGCCGTGCGGGAGTTCGTCGTGTCGGCCGCGGACCGGCTGTCACCGCTGTCGGTGCGCGAGGCGACGAAGCACCTGTGACAGCGCTCCCGTGACTGCGATGCTGGGCGCATGCCCAGCGCCCCGGAACACGACCACGGCCGCGTACGGCGAAGCTACGACACCGTGGCGGGGGAGTACCGGACGCGTATCGCCGGCGAACTCGCGCACAAGCCGCTCGACCGCGCCCTGTTGTCCGCCCTCGTCGAGGAGACGGCCGACGGCGCCCCCGTCGCCGATCTCGGTTGCGGCCCCGGCCATGTGACGGGCTGGCTCGCCGGCCGGGGCGTGCGGGCGGTGGGGATCGACCTGTCGCCGCGGATGGTCGCGCTCGCCCGCGCCGACCATCCCGGCGCCGAGTTCCGGGTGGGCGACCTCCGTCGTCTGCCCGCGGCCGACGGCGAGTTCGGCGCCGCCGTCGCGCTCTACAGCGTGATCCACCTCGCTCCGGACGAACTGCGGCCCGCCTTCGCCGAGATGCGGCGCGTCCTGCGCCCTTCCGCCCCGCTGCTGGTCGCCTTCCACCTCGGCGCCGAGGTCCGGCCCATGCAGCGGTGGTGGGGGCACGAGGTCGACGTGGACTTCCACTTCCTCGCCGCCGCCGACGTCCGCGCGGCCCTGGAGGACACCGGGTTCACCGTGCGGGCGGCACTCGAGCGGACCCACTACCCGCACGAGGCCGAGTCCCGCCGCGGGTACGTGCTGGCCCGGCGCGCGGCGTGACGTGACGTGTACGCGGTCCGGCCCATGTCGTCCGCCGCTCCGGCCTGCCGTGCCCGTCCGTCAAAAATCGTTCGCCCCCGGCCCGTCCCGTGCCGCATGATCGGCGGCATGTTCCGGTACGCCTTCCTCGCAGACGCCTCCGCGGTCGCGGACGCGCCGAAGGCTGCGCCGGCACCGGCTTTCCCGGTCCACGCGTTCGGCGGCGCCCGAACCTGACCCTCCCCGGACAGTCCGGCGGACCCCGCAGGGGGAGGGTCGGCAGGACGCAGGGGTCCCGTTCCGCAGATCGACTTGTCGATGCGTCGATGCATCGATGCGACGACTGACCGAGAAAGCACCGCACCATGCCCAAGCAGGCGTACCAGCGCACCAAGCCGCACCTGAACATCGGCACGATGGGTCATGTCGACCACGGCAAGACCACGCTCACCGCCGCCATCACCAAGGTCCTCAGCGCCCGCGGCTCCGCCGCCTTCGTCCCGTTCGACCGGATCGACAGGGCCCCGGAGGAGGCGGCCCGCGGGATCACCATCACCATCGCGCACGTCGAGTACGAGACGGACACCCGCCACTACGCCCACGTCGACATGCCCGGCCACGCCGACTACGTGAAGAACATGATCACGGGCGCGGCGCAGCTGGACGGGGCGATCCTGGTCGTCTCGGCCCTCGACGGCGTCATGCCGCAGACCGCCGAGCACGTGCTGCTCGCGCGCCAGGTCGGCGTCGAGCACATCGTCGTGGCGCTCAACAAGGCCGACGCCGGGGACCCCGAACTGACCGACCTGGTCGAGCTGGAGGTGCGCGAGCTGCTCTCCGCCCAGGGCTACCCCGGGGACACCCTGCCCGTCGTCCGGGTCTCCGGGCTGAGGGCGCTGGAGGGCGACCCGCGGTGGACGGCGGCGATCGAGGCGCTGCTCGACGCGGTGGACACGCACGTGCCGATGCCGCACCGGTACACCGACGCGCCGTTCCTGCTGCCGGTGGAGAACGTGCTGACCATCACCGGCCGCGGCACGGTCGTGACCGGTGCGGTGGAGCGCGGCACGATCCGGGTCGGCGACCGCGTGGAGGTGCTCGGCGTGGACACGGCCTCCGTGGTCACCGGGCTGGAGACGTTCGGCAAGCCGATGGACGAGGCGCAGGCCGGCGACAACGTCGCGCTGCTGCTGCGCGGCGTCGCGCGCGACGTCGTACGCCGCGGCCATGTCGTCGCCGCGCCCGGGAGCGTCACGCCCAGCCGCCGGTTCCGCGCCGGGGTCTACCTGCTGCCGGCCGCCGAGGGCGGGCGGCGCACGGCGATCGCGACCGGCTACCGCCCGCAGTTCTACGTGCGGACGGCGGACGTCGTCGGCGACGTGGACCTCGGCGGGGCCGGGATCGCGCTGCCCGGCGCGCGGGTGGAGATGACGGTCGAGCTGGGCCGGGCGGTGCCGCTGGAGACCGGTCTCGGCTTCGCCATCCGCGAGGGCGGGCGCACGGTCGGCGCCGGCACCGTCACCGCGCTGCTCGACTAGCGATAGCGAAGGGGCCCGGGCCCGGCCCGGGCCCCTTCCGCTTACCCCCGGGAACGGCCCCGTTCCGCACTGGGACAATGACCGCGTGGAGCACGACGACGAACGCATTCCGGTGAGCGAGGCGGTGGACTTCGGCGCGGCGAAGCTGCTGCCCGACGTGGACCGGCCCGCCGGCTGGCTGCTGACCGTCGACGGGGCCCCGCAGTCGTACGTCGACCTCGACGACCCGACGCATCTGGAGTTCGAGTACACCCGGCGCCTGGCCTACGTCCTGGACGAGTCGGCCCCAGCGGGGGAGCCGCTGGACGTCGTCCACCTCGGCGGCGGTGCCCTGACGCTGCCCCGCTACACCGCCGCCACCCGGCCCGGCTCACGCCAGCACGTGGTCGAGGCCGACCGGGCGCTCGCGGACCTGGTCGCCCGGTGGCTGCCGCTGCCCGCGGGCGCCGACGGGCTCACCGTGGCCACCGAGGACGCGCGCGGCTGGATGGAGGCGGCACCGGACGCCTCGGCGGACGCCGTCGTCGCCGACGTCTTCGGCGGCTCGCGGGTGCCCGCGCACCTCACGTCGTACGAGTTCCTCCGCGAGGCCGCGCGGGTGCTGCGTCCCGACGGCGTCTACCTGGCGAACCTCGCCGACTCCGCGCCCTTCGACTTCCTGCGGCCCCAGATCGCGGGCCTGGACGCCCTGTTCGGCGAGGTCTGCCTGATCGCGGAGCCCGGCGTGCTGCGGGGCCGCCGCTTCGGCAACACCGTGCTCGCCGCCTCCCGGCGGCCGCTGCCCGTCGCCCGGCTCACCCGGCGCACCGTCGCCGACGCCTTCCCCGCCCGGGTCGTCCACGGCGACGCCCTCGCGGTCTTCCTCCGGCGGGCACGTCCGGTTCACGACAGGGACGCGGTGCCCTCCCCGGAACCGCCCGGCGGGTCGTTCGGGATCGGCTGAACCACCGGCGCGGGCCCGCCGCCGGCCACCTCGGCGGTGGTGTCCTTGCGCCGCAGGTCGCGCACCTCGGGGGCGAGCAGGACGGCGCCGGTCAGGAGCACGGCGAGCCCCGCGCATCCCCACAGCGCCCCGGTCAGGCCGAAGGCGCCGGCCGCGGGGCCCGCGAGCGCGGTACCGAGGGGGATCATGGACACCGACCCGAACCAGTCGTACGCGGCGACCCGGGACAGCTTGTCCTCCGGGATCTCCTGGCGCAGCGCCAGCATCCACGTCACGCCGAAGACCTCGATGGAGAGCCCGGCCACGAGCATCGTCGCCGCGAGGAGCGGCACCGGCAGCACCAGCGCGAGCGCCACCGCGGGCAGGGCGAACGGGAAGACGCAGAGCGTGCCCGCGAGCAGGATGCGCCGCGGACGCCAGCGCAGCATCAGGAATCCGCCCAGGATGTTGCCCACGCCGAACGCGGCCAGCGCCGCTCCCCAGGGGCCCGCGCCGCCGAGTTCGGCCTGCGACACCAGGGGACCGTAGACGGCCTCCGCGGCGACCATGACCGCGTTGACGACGGAGAACTGCACGACGATGCCCCACAGCCAGCGCCGCGACGCGAACTCCCGCCATCCGTCGTGCAGGTCGCGCAGCAGGCCGCCGCCGGGCGTGGCCGCGGCCGCCGTCCGCGTCACCCGCAGCAGCGCGCGCAGCGACGCCGCGAGCGCGAAGCAGGCCGCGTCCACGGCCAGAACCCACCCGGGGCCCACGAGCGCGATGAGCGCCCCCGCGAGCGCGGCGCCGCCGACGTTGGCCCCGTTCACCCCGAGCCGGAACACGGCGAAGGCGCGGCCGGCGTGGGCGCCGTCGACGGTGGACAGCAGCATGCCCTCGTTGGCGGGCGCGAAGAACGCGGTACCGGTGCCGCCCAGCGCGGCCAGGACCGCCATCTGCCAGATCCGGGCCTCCCCGGAGATCACGAGCAGTGCGAACACGCCCTGGGAGACCGCGTTCAGGCAGTTCGCGGCGACCATGACCCGGTGCCGGGGCAGCCGGTCCGCGACCGCGCCGCCGACGAGCAGGAAGACCACCAGCGGTACCGTGCGTGCCGCCGCGACCAGTCCGACGTCGGTGGCGTCGCCACCGGCCCGCAGCACGGCGAAGGCCGAGGCGACCACGGCGCCGGAGGTGCCGAGGTTGGTCACGAACGCGGCCGCGGCCAGCAGCCGGAAGTTGCGGCCGGCCCAGTCGGGGAACCGGAAGCGGAGGCGGGGAGGGCGGGAGGTCGTGGGGGTCACCCGGGGACTATCGCCGCCCGGGCGGTCATCTGCCAACCGTATATCGTGCGCGCTCGCCGGCCGGCGTGCGGGCCTCAGCCGATCAGGCGGACGCTGTCGCGCACCTTCGCGATCGTCTTGGTGTCCGGGGCCCCCTTGAAGCTGTCCACGACCAGGATCCAGGAGCGGACCTCCTTGTCCTTGCCGAGGAAGGTGAAGCTGTAGGCGGTGCCGTCGGCCGCGCACTTGCCCTTCATGCCGGTCGCGCGGGTGCTGGAGACCCAGCCGCTGACCCCCTGGCCGTTCTTGTGGGCACGGGTCGCGGACTGCGTGAGCTTGGTGCCGCCCTCCTGGTTGTACTTGGCGTACGCCCAGTTGTAGGCCTCGTTGGCGGCCTCGGACTGCAGGCTCTTGGCGCCCTTGCCGCCCTTCACCCCGGCCATGCCGCGCTGGTCGGTGCCGCACCAGTCCTCGTCGAGGGTGGCGGCGCCGCCGGTGACGATGCGGTTCTTGTCCCACTCGTAGCCGATGAGCAGGCCTGCCGCCTTCACCGTCCAGTTCGGGGGGACGTCGTAGGCGACACCCATGTCGCCGCGGACGACGGTCCGCCAGCCGGGGACGACGGGCTTGATCGCGCTGTCGCCGGGGTTGCCGCGCGCGTCGTCGGCGCCGGGGCCGTCGTCCGACGCGGTCGGGGACGGCGGGGCGGAGGACGTCCCGCCCGACGGGGTCGCGGAGGCCGCCGGGGCGCCGCTCGCCGACGGGCCGGCCTCGGGGCGGCCGGAGTCGTCCCCGGTGAGCTTCACGG
>NZ_JARAWX010000063.1:0-2411 GCF_033793585.1 Streptomyces sp. MI02-7b
GCTTCACAGTCTCCCACCTATCCTACACAAGCCGAACCGAACACCAATATCAAGCTGTAGTAAAGGTCCCGGGGTCTTTCCGTCCTGCTGCGCGAAACGAGCATCTTTACTCGTAGTGCAATTTCACCGGGCCTGTGGTTGAGACAGTCGAGAAGTCGTTACGCCATTCGTGCAGGTCGGAACTTACCCGACAAGGAATTTCGCTACCTTAGGATGGTTATAGTTACCACCGCCGTTTACTGGCGCTTAAGTTCTCAGCTTCGCCCCGACGAATCAGAGCTAACCGGTCCCCTTAACGTTCCAGCACCGGGCAGGCGTCAGTCCGTATACATCGCCTTACGGCTTCGCACGGACCTGTGTTTTTAGTAAACAGTCGCTTCTCGCTGGTCTCTGCGGCCACCACCAGCTCAGGGAGCACGTCCCCTCACCAGCAATGGCCCCCCTTCTCCCGAAGTTACGGGGGCATTTTGCCGAGTTCCTTAACCACAGTTCACCCGAACGCCTCGGTATTCTCTACCTGACCACCTGAGTCGGTTTAGGGTACGGGCCGCCATGAAACTCGCTAGAGGCTTTTCTCGACAGCATAGGATCATCCACTTCACCACAATCGGCTCGGCATCAGGTCTCAGCCCCATGAGTGGCGGATTTGCCTACCACTCGGCCTACACCCTTACCCCGGGACAACCACCGCCCGGGCTGGACTACCTTCCTGCGTCACCCCATCGCTCACCTACTACCACCTCGGGTCACCGGCTCCACCACTCCGACATCATCCGAAGAATCAGCCGGCGGCTTCACGGGCTTAGCATCAGAGGGTTCAGCGCTGGCGCTTCAAAGCGGGTACCGGAATATCAACCGGTTGTCCATCGACTACGCCTGTCGGCCTCGCCTTAGGTCCCGACTTACCCTGGGCAGATCAGCTTGACCCAGGAACCCTTAGTCAATCGGCGCAAGAGTTTCCCACTCTTGTATCGCTACTCATGCCTGCATTCTCACTCGTGAACCGTCCACGACTCCCTTACAGGGCCGCTTCACCCGGCACACGACGCTCCCCTACCCATCACAGCCTCCGTTGGGAGTATTGCTGCAATGACACGACTTCGGCGGTACGCTTGAGCCCCGCTACATTGTCGGCGCGGAATCACTTGACCAGTGAGCTATTACGCACTCTTTCAAGGGTGGCTGCTTCTAAGCCAACCTCCTGGTTGTCTGTGCGACTCCACATCCTTTCCCACTTAGCGTACGCTTAGGGGCCTTAGTCGATGCTCTGGGCTGTTTCCCTCTCGACCACGGAGCTTATCCCCCGCAGTCTCACTGCCGCGCTCTCACTTACCGGCATTCGGAGTTTGGCTAAGGTCAGTAACCCGGTAGGGCCCATCGCCTATCCAGTGCTCTACCTCCGGCAAGAAACACACGACGCTGCACCTAAATGCATTTCGGGGAGAACCAGCTATCACGGAGTTTGATTGGCCTTTCACCCCTAACCACAGGTCATCCCCCAGGTTTTCAACCCTGGTGGGTTCGGTCCTCCACGCGGTCTTACCCACGCTTCAACCTGCCCATGGCTAGATCACTCCGCTTCGGGTCTTGGGCGCGCGACTAAAATCGCCCTATTCGGACTCGCTTTCGCTACGGCTACCCCACACGGGTTAACCTCGCCACACACCGCAAACTCGCAGGCTCATTCTTCAAAAGGCACGCAGTCACGAGATGCACAAGTGCATCCGACGCTCCCACGGCTTGTAGGCACACGGTTTCAGGTACTATTTCACTCCGCTCCCGCGGTACTTTTCACCATTCCCTCACGGTACTATCCGCTATCGGTCACCAGGGAATATTTAGGCTTAGCGGGTGGTCCCGCCAGATTCACACGGGATTTCTCGGGCCCCGTGCTACTTGGGAGTCGCACAAGCAAGCCGCTAATGTTTCAGCTACGGGGGTCTTACCCTCTACGCCGGACCTTTCGCATGTCCTTCGCCTACATCAACGGTTTCTGACTCGCCCAGCCGCCGGCAGACGACTGAAGTACGATCCCACAACCCCGCATGCGCAACCCCTGCCGGGTATCACACACATACGGTTTGGCCTCATCCGGTTTCGCTCGCCACTACTCCCGGAATCACGGTTGTTTTCTCTTCCTGCGGGTACTGAGATGTTTCACTTCCCCGCGTTCCCTCCACATACCCTATGTGTTCAGGTATGGGTGACAGCCCATGACGACTGCCGGGTTTCCCCATTCGGACACCCCCGGATCAAAGCTTGGTTGACAGCTCCCCGGGGCCTATCGTGGCCTCCCACGTCCTTCATCGGTTCCTGGTGCCAAGGCATCCACCGTGCGCCCTTAAAAACTTGGCCACAGATGCTCGCGTCCACTATGCAGTTCTCAAACAACGACCCGTCACCCGCATCCG
>NZ_JARAWX010000064.1:0-3816 GCF_033793585.1 Streptomyces sp. MI02-7b
CCGCGGCTGTCGATTGTCTGCCGGACCACTGGCCGTGACAGGCCCGAGGCGTCGCTCCGGCGCGGCGAGACGGCGGGTGCGGATCTGTTCGCGGACCGCTCGTCTGCGACGGTGAACCCCGCCGCGCAGCGCCAGTCCCGTCGTCTCCTCGGCGACCGAGGCAGCCGTTCCGGGCAACGCGGGTTCGGGAACAATCGGATCCGTGCGGACCCCTGTTGACCCCTCCGTCCTGTATCCGGACGTCGCGGCCCGTGGCAGTCTCGCCGCAGTGCTGCGGGCTGCGGCGGAAGGCCGTCTCGGCGTTGTTCCCGTCCGGTTCTCGGGTCTGCTCCGTGCGGTGGTGCCGAGCACTGTGCCGGACCGTGAACCGCTGGAGATCAGTGCCCGGTCCTGGGAGTGCCGGTGGTCGGTCCGGGGCGCGGAATCGTTCCAGGGCCTGCCTTTGATCGACGGTACGACGGACGACCTGGCGTCGATGGCTCGTGCCGCCCGGGCGTGGCATGGGCGGGGCGGCCCTGGACGACATCTGTCGGGCGGCGCCCCTTTGTGTACCTGGCCGGGTGGCTCGAGGTGCCCGACCGCGATCCGGTGCGATGGACGGAATCGCAGTGGAGGAGTCTGCGCCGGGAGGCGGCTGAGATGGAGTACGTCTGGCGCGAGAGGTACCAGGCCCTGGTCGTGGCGGCGTACGCCGGGCCGGCCCTGCGCGCGCTCTATCCGTTCACCAGCCACTGGGCGCTGCGCTTGTCGGCCACGGCCCGCCCGCGGCTGACGGTTGTCGGACCGTGCCTGAGCGCGTACGGCGATGGCACGTACGGAGTGGGCAGGGGCATCATCGGCCAGGACCTGGGCGTCTTCACCACGGCCCGGGAGGCTGTGGCGCTGCCCGTGCACCACCTGCCTGACGGTCTGGCTCCAGTCGCGCTCGGCGGATGAACCTGTCCGGCGGTCGAGCCGTGCGCCACGGCTGCGGCAGCCTCCTTGCTGCAGCGGGCTTCGCCGGGAGCCTGCACGCATCACACGCAGGGACGTGATCGGCGGGACGGGTTCCCGGCGGTTCAGCCGGTTGGGGTGTAGGGGTCGGTGAGGGTCATGGGGGTGGCGGAGATGTCCAGTGCTTGTTGCGGGAAACGGTCGCCGGCGGTGTAGTAGCGGGCTCGGGTGCGGCCGACGGGGGTGAGGACCTGGGCGGTGACCAGGTCGCGCAGGTCGCGCTGGGCCTGTTGCAGGCTGAGGCCTTCGGCGCTTTCGTAGCGGGAGCGGCGTACCCGTCCGGCCATGGCGACGTCGTGGAGGGCGGTGATGGTGCGTTCGTCGAGGCCGGTGTGCCGGGCGAAATCGGCGAGTGCTTCCCAGACTTTTCCGGCCCGGGTCAGCCGGCCCTGTACGGTCTGGGCCTGCTGGTGATAGGCGGTCAGGTTGAAGCGGATCCAGCCGGCGACGTCCTGGTCGGGCAGGTAGTGGGCGCCGCGCCGGGCGAGTTCCCGGTAGTACTCCCAGGTGTTGCCCGGCCGCCCGAGCCATGCCTCGATGGAGGAGAACTCCGGAGCCAGGACGCCTTCTCGCGCGATCATCAGGGTCTGCAGTGAGCGGGACATCCGGCCGTTGCCGTCGGCCCATGGGTGGATGGACACCAGATGCAGGTGCGCCATGGCTGCCCGGACCAGGGGGTGGCTGGCGTCGTCGGTGCCCAGCCAGTCGACCAGTTCCTGCATGAGCGCGGGGACTGCCTCGGCGTCGGGGGCGGTGTAGGCGGCGATGCTCGGGTCGCGGGCGTCGGTGACGTAGCCGGGGCCGCGACGCCACTGTCCGGCGGGTTTGCGCGGGCTGTGGCGGTGCCCTTGGAGCATCCAGTGCAGGGCGTTGAGGAAACTCTTGCTGTAGGTGAAGTCGCCAGAGTCGTGCAGCGTTTGGATGTAGGTCGTCATGCGCTGGTGGGCGAGGGTCTCCTGTCGGTTCTCCTCGGACACCTCGACGTCCCGCTCACCCTCCATCAGGTCTTCCACATCCACGGTGGCGACCTTGAAACCCTCGATGGAGTTGGATGCTGCCACGGCGTCGGCGGTGAGGAACTTGCGCAGCCCTGGAGTCCATTTGGTCGTGGAGCGGACCTGGTGGCGCAGGGCCGAGCGCATCTGGTCGATGTCGCCGAGCACTCGCTGGTCTTCACCGGTGAGGGAGGGCGTGGGATACAACATAAAGGAATAATAGAGTGATGCAATCATTGCGTCATGGCCGCGGGGCGCCCGCACAACGACGCCGCTGTGCCCGCCTTCGCAACGCCTTGCCGGTGCGCTGCCGCTCCGGGGCGTGGTGCTATGAGGTGGCACCAGGTAGCACTGGGTGGGTACGGTAGGGATATGACAGCACAGCCGGAGATCACCCAGCGCGATCTGCGTACCAGGTCAAAAGAGATCATGGACGCTGTCCAAGACGGCCAGGCATTCGTCGTCACGCGGGACGGTCACCGTATCGGTGAGCTGGTTCCGCTGCGGCGGCGTCGCAGGTTCGTTCCCCGCGGCGAGTTCACTGCCATGTCGAAGGCTGCCCCGGATGTGTCGCTGGAGGCGTTTCGCGCCGACCAGGAAGCCACCGCGGACCAGGAGCCGAGTGATCCCTATGCCCGCTGAGTATCAGCAAGGCCTGCTGGACACGAACATCATGATCCTGCGCAGATGGGTGGACCCGGAAGAACTGCCCGCCGAGGTCGCGATCAGCGCCATTACCCTGGCCGAGTTGTCGGCCGGCCCTCACGAGGTCCGTAGGAACAACGAGCAGGACGACTACGACGAGTACGCCGAGCGCGGCCGACGCATGGACGTGCTGCAGCGCGCGGAGAACGAGTTCGATCCCATTCCCTTCGATGCGGAGGCCGCGCGCATCTACGGAAGGGTCTGCGCCGCCGTGATCGGGGCGGGCCGCAAACCCCGGCGTCGGGTCGCCGACTTGATGATTGCCGCGATCGCCATCGCTGAGGACTTGCCGTTGTTCACCACCAACCCGGACGACTTCAAGGGCTTGGACGATCTGCTGACCGTCGTTCCGGTCACCCGCCCCGTGGTACTGCACGACCGCTGAACGGCCGCACGCCCACCACAGTCGTTCGAGGCCCCGGATCATTCAGCCTCCTCCGGAGGGGCGCGATGCCGCCGTGGCCGCATGTGCGATGATGCCCAGCCGGGAACGGCAGCCTCGGTGTCCGGCGTTTGGTCTGCTCACCACCGCAGGTCGCCGCGCCGGGCGGCAGCTCACCGCTCCACGGCCGCCCCCCTGACGCGGATCTTACGCCGCGACGGGCTTGCGGGTTTCCTCGTTGGAGGGCGAGTCAAGGGCGTGTTGTCCGGTGCGACCGTGCGTGCCGCAGACTCGTTGCCGTCGTGGAGATCGCCTGTGTCCTCCCGTGTCACGGGCCGGAAGATGCAGTCGGTTCTGTATGCGGCTGTGGGGGATCGAGCACTACTGACACCTGCGGCATGAGCCGGCTGCGCGGCTGCACCTCGGGTACCTGGAGCACGGGTTCTGCACGGACCGGCTGCCGCCGTGGCCGTGTCCCTGCCGTGGGTCTGCCGCGGTTGAGGGGGCCCCGGGGGGTGTCCGGGTGGCGTGCCGGAGTGTCTGTCGGCCCCTGCACTCTTCCCTACATTGCCCCCTACGCCTTCCCCTACGGTGACCTTCCCTGCCCGGTGCTGTATTCGTGCAGGTCAGCGGGCATGTGTCGGGCGGCGGTGGCGGCGACAGCCCCTTTGCTCGTGTCGTTGTCTGTCAGTGGTGGGTGGTGGAGTGGTCGTGGTGGGGCTTGTCGGTGGGGCCCTGGGT
>NZ_JARAWX010000065.1:0-2534 GCF_033793585.1 Streptomyces sp. MI02-7b
CCCCCCTCAACGCCTTCCAGATCGCCTTCGAGGGCCGGCTCACCCCGGCCAACAACTGAACCTCAACCACCAAGATCAGCCGTTAAGTTGACACACCCCGCCTGACCTGCGCGAGGGGTGGTGGGGTGCACATAGAGGGTGTGTGAGGATGCGGGCGCTGTCATGTGCGTCGGATGACCAGCACGGCTACGTCGTCGGCATGGTCTACCGCGACCGCGGCGTCGAGGATGCGGTCGGCGGTCTCCTCGGCGTTCAGGCCGTCGCGGAGTGCCGTGCCGGCCAGTGTTCCGGCTCGCTCCAGTCCGGCTTCCAAGGTGAGGCCCGGTCCCTCGACCACGCCGTCGGTGACCATGATCAGCGCGCCGTCCTTGTCCAAGGTGAAGGTTTCCTCGCGGTACGCGGTGTCGGGCATGACTCCCAGGACCGGCCCGCCCGGCAGCTCGCGGATGCTGTGCCTGCCGTCCTTGCATGCGCACAGCACCGGCACGTGGCCGGCGCTGGTGCCGGTGACCTGTCCGTCGTGGGGGTCGATGTGCAGCATGGTGCAGCTGGCGAATCGTGCCGCGTCCGTCGTGACGAGAAGCTCGTTGGTGCGCGTCAGCACGGTTGCGGGATCCGGTTCGTGGGCGGCGATCGTGCGTATGGAGGCGCGTACCTGTCCCATGGCTACGGCGGCGTCCACGTCGTGCCCCTGGGCGTCGCCGATCTCCAGGGCGACCGCGCCGTCGGGCATCACGAAGACGTCGTACCAGTCTCCGCCAATATCTAGCCCGTCCCGGCTGGGTCGGTAGCGGGCGGCGACCTCCAGACCCGCGATGTGTTCGGGCAGCGTAGGGAGCATGGTCTTCTGGACGGCCGTGGCCAGCTCGACTCGCGCCTGCTGCAACCTGATGCGCCTCAGTGCCTGGCCCGCCAGGTCGGCCAGAGTACCCATGAGGGTCTGCTGATCCAGGGACGGGCGGTATCCGCTGTCGTAGAACACCATCCACGCCCCGAGTGTCTGATTGCCGGTTTCGCTGAGGGGCGTGATGGAGGTGGTGTAGTCGAAGCCGCGCCGGGCGAGCCACATATATCCGGCACCATGCGGCCAGCGGCGGACGTAGTCGTCCCGGTCGGCGATGAACTGCGGCCGGCCTTTGCGGATCGCCTCGGGCAGCGGGCTCGGTTGATCCAGCGGCAGGCCGTGCAGGGCTGCGACCTCGCACATGGCTACCCGAGCATCGGTGGAGACGTGCAGGCGGCCTTCCTCGACGAGTGCGAGCAGGGCACCGGTACCACGGAAGGTCGCGGCGAGCCGGGTCAGGACGACCTGCTGCAGCTCCTGCTCCGTGGCTGCGGTGATCAAGGCGGAGGAGAAGTCGGCAATGTCCTTGGCGCGCTGCCGCTCGGCAACCAGCGCAGCCTCCGCCTCCTTCTTGCGCTTCTCCTGCTTGGTGTCGTCGCGGACCACCCCGAAGACCCGCTCGGGGCCGCCGTACCCCAACTGGATCCGACGGGTCTTGGCGGCCAGTTGGTGCCAGCCATCGTGCTGGGTGAGGTACCGCAACCTCCCCCAGGGGGAGTGGGCAGGGGGCGGGCGCAGCAGTTGTCGCAAGGCGTCACGGTCGTCAGGGTGCACTGCCGAGATCAACTTGCGCAGCGACACGCTGGGATCTGGGAAGAGGGCGCCCAGGGCTGGTGCCCCGCCCAGCCACTCCAACTGACGATCCCGGGGTGAATACATCCACAGTCCGAGGTCGGCGGCCGTGGTGGCCAGCCGGAACGGGATCAGCAGGCTGGCCAGGTCGTTTCGCGAATCCAGTGCGTGTACCCAGACCAGTTGCTCATCACCGGCGGGATCCTTCACTTGCCGCGCCTCGATCAAAGAGGCAACGGATGCTCCGCCCAGCCCGGGGAACTCCAGCACCTGCATCGCAACCGTCTTCGTCTTGGCGGCGTGGAGCACGAGACCCTCGGCCGACATCCGCTGACTTGCGGGCCACAGATCACCAAAGTCACGTCCCCGGCACTCCTCCGCCGGCCTGCCGAGCGCCGTGGCCATCGCAGGGTTGAGGCTGCTGATGACACCGTCCAGCGTCAGAAGAGCCGCAGGGTCATCCCTTCGAAGGAGCTCGTCCGAGGCATCCATCTGCGGCTCCCTGGCAGGCAAATACCAAAACGGCCTATGCAGCTCTTTTAGCATATTACCGCGATCACATGCCCCACCGGACAAGTCCTGGCCTGCGAGAGCACGGTTTCCGTCGGACGGGGCATGAATAGCTCCGCCTCCCGGACGGGGTACCGCGAGGCGAAGCAGTTTGAGGGGCGGGTCAGACCTCGAAGTAGGCGACGACCACAATCGTTATCTAAGGTTCTGCATCAGCTTTAGTCACGTGAGAGATCTGCATCACTACATCGTGTGACTGTGGAGTATCTGCCGGTCGTGAGACACGTAGCTAGTGCGTTGACCACGAACGTTGCCGGGGTTGGTTAGGCGGCTTTGGGTCGTGGGCGGCCCCAGCGTTGTTGGCGTTCGCTGCGGATCTTGGCGCGTT
>NZ_JARAWX010000006.1:0-412367 GCF_033793585.1 Streptomyces sp. MI02-7b
GTCCGCCGACTTCACGCAGATGATGGAGGCGGCCATGGGCAAGGAGGTCGCGGACGTCGCGCTGCGGCTGTGGACCCCGGTCGGCACCCGGATCAAGTTCGTGAAGCAAGTGGCGCCCACGGTCGAGCCGTTGACCGACCGTCGCACCGAGTCCGGGCCGCGCGCCGGGGACCGGGGGCGGTCCCGCGGGCACGGGTGGGACGCCCGGCACCGGCCGGGCGCCCGGAACAGGCGGTGTGCCCGGGCCCGTACCGCCGGGCGGAGGCGCCGCAGGCCTCCCGTGCGTACCGTCGATGTCCATCGCGTGTGCCACCCCTCGCAGGTCCGCACTCAATGTAGTCGAGCGGCCACCCGGGTCCGAAGGATCTTGGCACGCTCATGTCCGTCACGTCGAAGAGTCCTCGTACAGTGCGCCCCTGCGGAGTGTGCGGGGTACCGCCGTACGGGCTTAGCCTGCGGGAAAGGACACCGGTTCGAAGGAGTACGCCCGCCATGACCGATCTGGCCCAGGAGCGCCGCCTCGTCACCCCGATCCCCGGCCCCAAGTCGCAGGAGCTGCTGGCGCGCAAGGCTGCTGCGGTCGCGAACGGCGTCGGTGTGACTCTGCCCGTCTTCGTCACCCGGGCCGGCGGCGCCGTGCTGGAGGACGTGGACGGCAACTCGCTGATCGACTTCGGTTCCGGTATCGCGGTGACCTCGGTCGGCAACAGTGCGGAGGCGGTCGTGCGCCGCGCCTCGGCGCAGCTCGCCGACTTCACCCACACCTGCTTCATGGTCACGCCGTACGAGGGTTACGTGGAGGTCGCCGAGGCCCTCAACGAACTGACCCCGGGCGACCACGAGAAGCGCACCGCGCTGTTCAACTCCGGTGCCGAGGCCGTCGAGAACGCGGTGAAGATCGCCCGCGCGTACACCAAGCGCCAGGCCGTCGTCGTCTTCGACCACGGCTATCACGGGCGGACCAACCTGACGATGGCGCTGACGGCGAAGAACATGCCGTACAAGCACTCGTTCGGCCCCTTCGCGCCCGAGGTCTACCGGGTGCCGCTGGCCTACCCGTTCCGCTGGCTGACCGGCCCGGAGAACTGCGCGGAGGAGGCGGCCGCCCAGGTGATCGACATGATCACCAAGCAGGTCGGCCCGGAGAACGTCGCCGCGATCGTGATCGAGCCGATCCAGGGCGAGGGCGGCTTCATCGAGCCCGCCAAGGGCTTCCTGCCGAAGATCGTGGAGTTCGCGCGCGAGAACGGCATCGTCTTCGTCGCGGACGAGATCCAGACCGGCTTCTGCCGCACCGGACAGTGGTTCGCCTGCGAGGACGAGGGCATCGTCCCGGACCTGATCACCACCGCCAAGGGCATCGCCGGCGGCCTGCCGCTGGCCGCCGTGACGGGCCGCGCGGAGATCATGGACGCCGCGCACTCGGGCGGCCTCGGCGGCACCTACGGCGGCAACCCGGTGGCCTGCGCGGCCGCGCTCGGCGCCATCGAGACGATGAAGGAGCTGGACCTCAACGCCAGGGCACGCCGCATCGGCGAGATCATGCTGGGGCGGCTGCGCGGCATGCAGGAGAAGTTCGAGGTCATCGGCGAGGTCCGGGGCCGCGGCGCCATGATCGCGGTGGAGCTGGTGGAACCCGGGAGCAAGAACCCGAACCCCGCCGCCACCGCCGCCCTGGCCAAGGCGTGCCACGCCGAGGGCCTGGTGGTCCTGACCTGTGGCACCTACGGCAACGTGCTGCGCTTCCTGCCCCCGCTGGTGATCGGCGAGGACCTCCTGAACGAGGGCCTGGACATCATCGAGAGCGCGTTCACCCGCCTGTGACCAGGCATTTCTCCGGTGCAGGCGAACGCCCGGCACACACGGTGAAGAAGGTGTGCGGGCCTGATGGCGGGAGGGTGCAACCCCTGTCTGACGCCCCGCCGGTGACGTACGGTTTCCGCAGATGGAAGAAACACCCCGTCTGCGGAAGTCCGCGGGCGACACTTTGCCGGTGACTCCCCATCACCGGTACAGCAGTGCCCTCGCGCACACCGCCGAAGCCGCAGGCTCCGGCAATCCTCGCCGATCGGTCGGCCGCTTGCCCCAAACCCCCCGGGGCCGGCGGTACGGCGATCGTTCTGGCCGCCCCGGAACTCTCCCCCCTGTTCCGGGGCGGCCAACTTCTCTGCTGATCGCCGTGTGCACGGCGCTCTTCGGACTGCTGACCTGGCAGGAGGCGGTTCGCGGGCGCCTGCTGGCGCTGGACGGGCCGGTGCGCTCCGCGATCGCGGGTCCCTCCGTACGCCCGGCCGGGCGCTCCTTCTTCATGCAGCTGCTCGCCGACCTGGGCGACGCGCCTGTCGCCGTACCGGTACTGGCGACCGCAATGGTCTACACCATGTGGCGGCTCCGGCGGGCCGGGGGGTCCCGCTGGTGGCTGCCGGCGCTCGCGTACACCCTGGCGATGGCCGCGGTACCCGGGCTGGTGAGTCTGCTCAAGCCGCTGATCGGCCGCGCGGGTCCCGGTTCGCTCACCCTCTCCCCCGGCTACCCGGGGCTCTACCCCTCGGGCCACGCCGCCACCGCCGCCGTGGCGTACGGGGGCGCCGCGCTGCTGCTGGCACACCTCTCGCTGCGCGCGGCGGCACGGCGGCTGCTGGGTACGGCCGCCGTGCTGCTGAACGTCGCGGTGGGGGTCTCCCTGGTGCGCTGCGGCTACCACTGGCCGCTGGACGTCGTGGGGAGCTGGCTGCTGTGCGGCGCCCTGCTGGCGGGCGCCGCCCTCGCGGTCAGTTGTTGGTCGGGAAACCGAGGTTGATGCCGCCGTGGCTCGGGTCGAGCCACCGCTGGGTGACCGCCTTGCCGCGGGTGAAGAAGTGGACGCCGTCGGGGCCGTAGGCGTGGGTGTCGCCGAAGAGCGAGGCCTTCCAGCCGCCGAAGGAGTAGTAGGCCACCGGCACCGGGATCGGCACGTTGATGCCGACCATGCCGACCTCGACGTCGTGCTGGAAGCGGCGGGCGGCGCCGCCGTCGTTGGTGAAGATGGCCGTGCCGTTGCCGTACGGGTTGGAGTTGATCAGCTCCAGGCCCTCGTCGTACGAGCCCACGCGGACCACGGACAGGACCGGGCCGAAGATCTCGTCGTTGTAGACGGACATGCCGGGCTTCACGTCGTCGAAGAGGGTCGGGCCGAGCCAGAAGCCGTTCTCGGTGTCGTCGCCGCTGACGGCGTGCGTGCGGCCGTCGACGGCGAGGGTCGCGCCGTCCGCGAGGCCCGCGTCGAGGTAGGACGTCACCTTGTCGCGGTGGGCACCGGTGACCAGGGGGCCCATCTCGGACGTGGCGTTGCAGCCGGGGCCGACGGTGAGCGTGGCCATCCGCTCCTTGATCTTCCCGACCAGCTCGTCGCCGATCGGGTCGACCGCGACCAGGACGGAGACGGCCATGCAGCGCTCGCCGGCCGCGCCGAAGCCGGCGTTGACGGCCGCGTCGGCGGCCAGGTCCAGGTCCGCGTCGGGCAGCACCAGCATGTGGTTCTTGGCACCGCCGAGGGCCTGGACGCGCTTGCCGTAGCGGGTGCCGGTCTCGTAGACGTAGCGGGCGATGGGGGTGGAGCCGACGAAGGAGACCGACTTGATGTCCGGGTGCTCCAGGAGGCGGTCGACGGCGACCTTGTCACCGTGCACGACGTTGAAGACGCCGTCGGGCAGCCCGGCGCGCTTCCACAGCTCCGCGAGGAAGTTGGCGGCGGACGGGTCCTTCTCGGAGGGCTTGACGACGACCGTGTTGCCCGCGGCGATGGCGATCGGGAAGAACCACATCGGCACCATGGCCGGGAAGTTGAACGGCGAGATGATCGCGACCGGGCCGAGCGGCTGGCGGATGGAGTAGACGTCGATGCCGGTCGAGGCCTGCTCGGTGAAACCGCCCTTGATCAACTGCGGGATACCGCAGGCGTACTCGACGACCTCGATGCCGCGGGCGATCTCGCCGAGGGCGTCGGAGTGCACCTTGCCGTGCTCGGAGACGATGACGGCGGCCAGCTCGTCGCGCTGGGCGTTCAGCAGCTCCCGGAACGCGAACAGCACCGCCGTGCGCTTGGCGACCGAGGCGTTGCGCCACTCCTTGAACGCCGCGGCGGCTGCGCCGACGGCCTGGTCGACCTCGGCGATCGCCGCGAAGTCCACCCGCCCGGTGACAGCGCCGGTCGCCGGGTCGTACACCTCGCCATGGCGCTCCGCGGTACCGGCCCACGCCTGCCCGGCGATCCAGTGCGTGATGTGCTTGTCGCTCACGGCTGCTCTCCCTGTCGGTCCCTCGCGTCCTCTCCCGCCAGTGTCACCAGGACGGGCGGCGGGCCTCAAGCACCAACATGTCGGCGACCGGGGCGTCGCCTTTACATGTCGTACAGATCGTCGGGGTGCTCCATCCCCTCCATGAGGTCGAGACGGATGTCCTGGGCCCATGCGAAGGCCCAGCGTTTGAGCTCGGCGACCTCCCCGGGCTCCAGTCCGCGGGCGGCGAAGAGGCGGTCGTCGGCCCCGACCAGCTTGTCCAGGCGGTCGGCGAGCGCGGCGGGCTCGAAGTCCTCGTCGCGGCGCACGGCCATGGACAGCAGCTCGCCGGGGGCGAACCAGGCAGACATGGCCCGGACGTCGACGAGGTCGCCCGGCAGGGCGCGGTCGACGAGCGCCGCCACCTTCAGCGCCGCGCAATCCTCCAGCGCGACGACGGGCACCGGACGGGACAGGCCCAGGCCGAGCAGGACCGGCGGGTGGGACAGCGGTTCCTTGGCGACATGGACGGTGTAGGCGAGCGCGCCCGGGAGCGCTGCGGTGAACTGCGCGGACAGCGGGGTGCGGGGCAGGTCGGCGACCTCGTAGCCGGCGGCGGTGCACGCGGCCTCCAGCGCCGCGGCGATCCGCCCGACGGAAGTGGAGCTGAAGGTCACCAGGTCCAGGTGGCGGGAGGGCGCGCCGCGCAGCCCGTGGGCATGGACCGCGTGACTGCCGGCGAACACCAGACCGTACGGCTCGCAGACGGGCAGCACGGTCTCGGCGAACGCGGCGTGGCCGGGCGGGAGTCCCACGTCAGACCGCCGCCGCCGGGTATGCGGAACGGGTCGTGGCCCGGTCGCGTTCCGTCGGGATCATGGAACCAGTGTCGCGCACCGGCACCCTCGGCCGGCCGCCTCACTCTTCCGTGTCGCGGGGGCGGCGCACCGCGAGCTGGGCGGCCGCCTCGTGCATGGCGAGCTCGAGGACGCCGGGGTCGGTGAGGTGGCCGGTGCCGTCCGGCGGGACGAGCCAGCGCACGCCGCCGGTGGCGCGGCCGGGGTAGGGCACGACGATCCACGTGCCGTTGCCGGCGGTGCGCACCCCCGTGCCGATCCAGCGGGCGGCGGTGCCGGGCGGCACGAGGAAGCCCGTGCGGGAGTCGCCGAAGTCGGCCAGGACGGGTCCCGGCCGGTCGACGAGCCGGGTCAGCACGTCGAGGGTGGGGTAGCCGAGTTCCCCGGTGAGGATGAGGACGTCCCACAGCCGCCCGGCGGGCAGGAGCGTCACCCCGAGGGGGTTGCGCTCCCATTCCCACCGGGTGGTCTCGGGATCGGGTGCCACGGAAACCAGCCATTCGACCGCGCCGCGCGCGCCGGTGCCCACCATGCCGGTTCCTCCGTTCCGTGTGTGTGCGTTCATACCTGTCACACGGTGAGAGGGGCGCGAGGGCCGATCATTACGCGAGTTTTCACGATCTTTCGCCGGTGATTGCCGTCACATGCGGCCGGAAGGGCCCCGGGAAGGGCGGCTTCGCCCCTCAGGCCTCAGCTGTCGAAGCCGAGCCCGAGCCGGTCCATCGTCTTCAGCCACAGGTTGCGCCGGCCCGCGTTGCGGTCCGCTCGGCCCAGCGACCACTTGGTCAGCCCGATCCCGGCCCAGGCCAGCGGCTCGGGCGGAAAGGGCATCGGCTTGCTGCGCACCATCTCCAGCGCGGTGCGCGCGGTGGACTCCCCGGCCAGCAGGTCGAGCATCACGTCGGCGCCGAAGCGGGTCGCGCCGACGCCGAGGCCGGTGTAGCCGGCGGCGTAGGAGACCCGGCCGTCGTGGGCCGTGCCGAAGAGGGCAGAGAAGCGCGAGCAGGTGTCGATCGCGCCGCCCCAGGCGTGCGTGAAGCGGACACCCTCCAACTGCGGGAAGCAGCGGAAGAAGTGCCGGGCGAGCTTGAGATAGGTCTCCGGGCGCTCGTCGCGCGCGGCGTCCAGGCGCCCGCCGTAGGGGTAGACGGCGTCGTAGCCGCCCCACAGGATGCGGTGGTCCGCCGTCAGCCGGAAGTAGTGGAACTGGTTGGCGCTGTCGCCGAGGCCCTGGCGCCTCTTCCAGCCGATCGCGCCCAGCTGACCGGCCGTCAGCGGCTCGGTCATCAGGGCGTAGTCGTACACGGGGACGACGTAGTGGCGCACGCGTTTGACCAGTGAGGGGAAGACGTTGGTGCCGAGCGCGACGTGCCGGGCGAAGATCCGTCCGTACGGGGTGCGGACGGCCATGCCGGAGCCGTTGCGGGCGAGCCCGGTGGCGCGGGTGTGCTCGTAGATCCGTACGCCCAGGTCCTCGCAGGCGCGCTTGAGGCCCCAGGCCAGCTTGGCCGGATGGAGCATGGCGACGCCGGTGCGGTCCCACAGGCCGCCGACGAAGGTGGGCGAGTCGACCTCGGCGCGCACCTGGTCGCGGTCGAGCACCTCCAGTTCGACGCCGTGCCGGGCGGCCTCCTCGGCCGCGGCGCGCAGGGCGTCGAACTGGTAGGGCTCGGTGGCGACGTCGATCTCGCCGGTGCGCTCGAAGTCGCAGTCGATGGAGTAGCGGGCGACCGCCTCCTCGATGCCGTCGAGGTTGCGGTTGCCGAGCTCCTCCAGGGCGGCGAACTCGCCCGGCCAGCGGGCGAGTCCGTTGGCCGGGCCATGGGTGAGGCTGGCGGCGCAGAAGCCGCCGTTGCGGCCGGACGCCGCCCAGCCCACCTCCTTGCCCTCGACGAGAACGACGTCGCGCCTCGGGTCGCGCTCCTTGGCCAGCAGCGCGGTCCACAGCCCCGTGTACCCGCCGCCGACCACCAGCAGGTCGCAGTGCTCGTCGCCGACGAGCGCCGATCCGGCCCGCGGCCTGCCGGGGTCCTCCAGCCAGTACGGTGTCGGCTGCGCGTCGGCGAGCGAACGGGCTGGATCCATGGGTTCTCACACCTTTGGGGATGCGGGGTCGGGACCGGAACGTGTCGTGTCCGGTCTACGTATGGGCTTTCCTGCGGCGCCCGAGCAGCTGTCCGACGACGACGCAGAGCACGGCCACCACGAACATCAGCGTGCCGATGACGTTGACCTGGACGGGCAGTCCCTTCTGGGCGGCACCCCAGACGAACATCGGGAAGGTGACCGTGGTGGGTCCCGCGTTGAACTGCGTGATGATGAAGTCGTCTATGGAGATGGCGAAGCTGAGCAGGGCGCCGGCCGCGATGCCGGGCGCGGCGATCGGGAAGGTGATCCGCCAGAACGTGGACCACGGTGTGGCGTAGAGGTCCTGGGCGGCCTGCTCCAGCCGGGGGTCCATGCTCATCACGCGCGCCTTGACCGCCGTCACCACGAAGCTGAGGCAGAACATGATGTGCGCGATGAGGATGGTCCAGAAGCCGAACTGGATGCGCATGTTGAGGAAGAGGGTGCCGAGCGAGGCGCCCATGACGATCTCGGGCATCGCCATCGGCAGCCAGATCAGCCCGGTGACCGGTCCGCGGCCGCGGAAGCGGTGGCGGGCGAGCGCGAAGGCGACCATGGTGCCGAGGACCGTGGCGCCGATCGTGGCGAGGACGGCGATCTCCAGGGACAGCGACACCGAGTCGCACATGTCGCCGACGCCGCAGGGGTTCTGCCAGGCGTCGAGCGAGAAGTGGTTCCAGGAGTAGTTGAAGCGGCCCTTGGGCTGGTTGAAGGAGAAGATCAGAACGACGACGTTGGGGAGGATCATGTACGCCAGGGCGGCGACTCCCGCGAAGACGACCAGGTGGCGGCGCACCCAGGTGAGAACGGGCATCAGACCAGTTCCTCCGTTCCCGCCTTGCGGATGTACACCGAGACGATCACCAGGATCACGGCCATGAGCATGAACGACAGCGCGGCGGCCGTCGGGTAGTCGAGCACCGTCAGGAACTTCGACTGGATGACGTTGCCGATCATCTGCTCGCTCGGGCTGCCCAGCAGTTCGGCGTTGATGTAGTCGCCGGAGGCCGGGATGAAGGTGAGGAGCGTGCCGGCCACGACGCCGGGCAGCGAGATCGGGAACGTCACCTTGCGGAAGGTGGTGAAGGGGCGGGCGTACAGGTCGCCGGCCGCCTCGTGCAGCCGCGGGTCGATGCGCTCCAGCGACGTGTAGAGCGGCAGGATCATGAAGGGCAGGAAGTTGTACGTCAGACCGCACACCACGGCCAGCGGGGTGGCCAGTACGCGGTCGTCGGCGGTCAGGCCGAGCGCGGCGGTGACGTTCAGGATGTGGAGCTTGTCCAGCGCCGAGACCACGACGCCGTCGTCGGCCAGGATCGTCTTCCACGCCAGGGTGCGGATCAGGAAGCTGGTGAAGAAGGGCGCGATGACCATCACCAGCAGCACGTTGCGCCAGCGGCCGGCCTTGAAGGCGATGGTGTAGGCGAGCGGGTAGCCGATCGCCAGGCACAGCACGGTGGCGATGCCCGCGTAGATCAGCGACCGCAGGTAGAAGACGTCGTATTCCTTGAACGCGTCCCAGTAGGTCGCGAAGTGCCAGGTGACCCGGTAGCCGGTCTCCAGGGAGCCGGTCTGCACGGAGGTCGAGGCCTGGTAGACCATCGGGGCGACGAAGAAGACCAGCAGCCACAGGATGCCGGGCAGCAGCAGCCAGTACGGCACGAGTTTGCGGCGTCTGGCGGCCGCGCCGGGCGGCGCCGGCGTGGTCTGCGCGGGCGCGCCCGCGGGCGCCGGGGAGAGGGCGGCCATTACGCGCTGACCTCCCCGGCCTCGATGTCCTGGGCGGCGTCGAGGCCGAAGGTGTGGGCCGGGCTCCAGTGCAGGACGACGTCGGCGCCGGGCACCAGGCGGCCGTCGCGTTCCACGTTCTGCGCGAAGACGGCGAGTTCGGGGCACCAGGGGCTGTTGACGACGTACTGGGTGGAGACCCCGATGAAGCTGGCGTCCACGATCCGGCCGGTCATCGAGTTGCGGCCGCCGGGGATGTCACCGGCGTCGTCGGCGTGCACGATGGTGATCTTCTCGGGCCGCACCCCGGCGAGGACCTTGTCGCCGGTCTGCGCGCTCTTGGCGGCGCAGCGCGCGGCGGGCATGACCAGCCGCCGGTCGCCGACGCTGAGCAGCAGGTCGTCGCCGCTGGTGCCGGACACCTGGGCCTCGATCAGGTTGGACTGGCCGAGGAAGTTGGCGACGAAGGTGGTGCGCGGGTTCTCGTACAGGTCGGTGGGGGCGCCGAGTTGCTCGATGCGGCCGGCGTTCATCACCGCGATGGTGTCGGCCATGGTCATGGCCTCCTCCTGGTCGTGCGTGACGTGCACGAAGGTGATGCCGACCTCGGTCTGGATGCGCTTGAGCTCCAGTTGCATCTGGCGGCGCAGCTTCAGGTCCAGGGCGCCCAGCGGCTCGTCGAGCAGCAGCACCTTGGGGTGGTTGATCAGGGCGCGGGCGACGGCGACGCGCTGCTGCTGGCCGCCGGAGAGCTGGTGCGGCTTGCGGCGGGCGAGGTGGCCCAGCTCGACGAGGTCGAGCATGTCCCCGACCTGGCCCTTGACGGACTTGATGCCGCGGCGGCGCAGGCCGAAGGCGACGTTCTCGTAGATGTCCAGGTGCGGGAAGAGCGCGTAGTTCTGGAAGACGGTGTTCACCGGGCGCTTGTAGGGCGGCAGTCCGGTGACGTCCTGGTCACCGATCCGGACGCTGCCGGAAGTCGGGTCCTCCAGTCCGGCGACCATGCGCAAGGTGGTGGTCTTGCCGCAGCCGGAGGCGCCGAGCAGGGCGAAGAAGGAGCCTTCCGGGATGGTCAGGTCGAGCGGGTGCACAGCGGTGAAGTCGCCGTAGGTCTTGCCGAGGCCGGTCAGTGTCACGGCGCCGCCGGCGGGGCCGCCGGGGCCGGCCGGTCCGTCGGTGAGCGGTGCGGTCTGCTGGGTCATGTCGTCAGATCCCTGTCTGCGTGGCCGGTCAGGCGCCGATGAGCTTGGCGAACTTGCCCTCGAAGGCGGTCTCCTCGTCGGCGGAGAGGGACCGGAAGGGATGGGCCTTCGCCTTCATCTCCTCATTGGGGATGATCAGCGGGTTGCCGGCCACGTCCTTGTCGATCTTGAGCAGCTCCTCGTACACGCCGGCGCAGGGCGTGATGTAGTTGACCCATGCCGACAGTTCGGCGGCGATCGCGGGCTGGTAGTACCAGTCCATGAGCCGCTCGGCGTTCTTGCGGTGCTTGGAGCCCGCCGGGACCAGCATGTTGTCCGTCGAGTAGATGTAGCCGACGTCGGGGATCACGAACTTGATCTCGGGGTTGTCGGCCTGCAGCTGGACCAGGTCACCGGCCCAGGCCACGCACGCCGCGATGTTCCCCGAGGCCAGGCCGTCGGTGTACTCGTTGCCGGTGAACTGGCGGATCTGCTTGCTGTCCACGGCCTTCTGAACCCTGGCCACGGCGGCGTCGAAGTCGTCGGCGGTGAAGGACTCCGGCTTCTTGCCGAGGTCCAGCAGCGTCATGCCGATGGTGTCGCGCATCTCGCTCAGCATCGCGACCCGGCCCTTGAGCGCGGGGTCGTCCAGCAGCTGGGAGACGCTGGCGACCTTCTTCCCCTTGGTGGCCTTCTCGTTGTACGCGATGACCGTGGCGATGCCCTGCCAGGGGTAGGAGTGGGCGCGCCCGGGGTCCCAGTCGGGGTTGCGGAAACGCTGCTCCAGGTTGGTGTAGGCGTTCGGCAGGTAGGTGGGGTCCAGCGGCTGGGCCCAGCCCAGGCGGATCATCCGGGCGGCCATCCAGTCGGTGAGGACGACCAGGTCGCGGCCGGTGGACTGACCGGCCGCGAGCTGCGGCTTGATCTTGGCGAAGAACTCGACGTTGTCGGTGATGTCGTCGGTGTACTTGACCTTGATCCCGGTCTTCTTCTCGAAGGCCTCCAGGGTCGGCATGTGCTTCTCGTCGTCGCTCATGTCGATGTAGAGCTGCCAGTTGGAGAAGACCAGCGACTTGTCCTTGTCGGACAGGTCGTCGCTCTTGACCCCGCCCTGGTTGTTGGTGGCGGCCGGGATGCCGCACGCGCTCAGCGCCCCGGCGCCCGCGACACCGAGACCGGCGCCGAGCACCCGGCGCCGGCTGAGCGAGGCCCTCCCGCTGGTCAGGCTGCGTTCCCACGCGTTGCGCACGGGCTCGGACAGACCCTCGAACATCTCCATGGCGGTGCTGCCTCCAGGGGCGGTATTGCGTGGGACGGACGGGCGTACGGGCCGGTGGGGGCGGTCCGGGGGGCGGCCGGGTCAGCGGTCGCCGAAGACGGTGCGGTGCCACTCCTTGCGGGCCACCGCGGTGTTGTCGTACATCACGTGCTTGACCTGGGTGTACTCGTCGAAGGAGTACGCGGACATGTCCTTGCCGTAGCCGGAGGCCTTGGCGCCGCCGTGCGGCATCTCGCTGATGATCGGGATGTGGTCGTTCACCCAGACGCACCCCGCCTTGATCTCGCGGGTGGCGCGGCCGGCGCGGAAGACGTCCCGGGTCCAGGCGGACGCCGCCAGGCCGTACGGCGTGTCGTTGGCCAGGTCCAGACCCTCATCATCGCTGTCGAACGGCAGCACGACCAGTACCGGACCGAAGATCTCGGACTGGACGATCTCGCTGTCCTGGGCGGCGCCGGTGATCAGCGTCGGCCGGTAGAAGGCGCCCGGGGCCGCGGGGGCCTCGCCGCCGGTGACGACGGTGGCGTAGGAGCGGGCGCGCTCCACGAAACCGGCGACACGGTCGCGCTGGGCGTGCGAGATCAGCGGCCCGAGGTCGGTCTTGGCGTCGAAGGGGTCGCCCACGCGGATGCCGGCGAAGAGGTCGGCGACCGAGGTGACGAAGGCGTCGTACAGCGGGCGCTGCACATAGGCGCGGGTCGCCGCCGTGCAGTCCTGACCGGTGTTGATCAGGGCACCGGCGACGGCGCCGTGCACGGCCGCCTCCAGGTCGGCGTCGTCGAAGACGACGAACGGCGCCTTGCCCCCGAGCTCCAGGTGCAGGCGCTTGACCGTGGCGGTCGCGATCTCGGCGACGCGCCTGCCGACGGCGGTGGAGCCGGTGAAGGAGGTCATCGCGACGTCGGGGTGGCCCACCAGGTGCTCCCCCGCGGGCCGGCCGGCACCGGCGACGATGTTGACCACGCCGTCCGGGATGCCGGCCTCGCCCGCCGCCTGGGCGAACATCAGCGAGGTCAGCGGCGTCAGCTCGGCGGGCTTGAGCACGATGGTGTTGCCCGCGGCGATGGCCGGCAGGATCTTCCAGGCGGCCATCTGCAGCGGGTAGTTCCAGGGCGCGACGGAGCCGACGACACCGACCGGCTCGCGGCGCACGTAGGACGTGTGGTCGCCGGAGTACTCGCCCGCGGCCCTGCCCTCCAGGTGGCGGGCGGCCCCGGCGAAGAAGGCGGTGTTGTCGATCGTGCCGGGGACGTCGAACTCGGTGGTCAGCCTCAGCGGCTTGCCGCACTGCAGGGACTCGGCCCAGGCGAACTCCGCCGCCCGTTCGGTCAGCACGGCCGCGAAACGGTGCATGGCGTCGGAGCGGGCGCCGGGGGTGGCGCCCGCCCAGCCGGGGAGGGCGGCCTTGGCGGCGGCGACGGCCGCGTCCACGTCCGCGGTGCCGGCCAGCGCGTACCGGTGCACGGCCTCGCCGGTGGCGGGGTCGGTCACGGTGTGGTCCTGGCCCGACGTGCCGGGGCGGAGTCCTCCGGCGATGTACTGGGCCCCCTCGGCGAACCGTTCCTGCACATCGAACGCGCCATGCGCACTGAGGGCCATCGTCTTCTCCTCGGATCCGCTCGGGCTGCGTGGCCAAAGCCTGGATTGGTGGACGATCCTGACAGAGTAGGCTCGCCCCAACAAGTGATTCCGTTGTTGCCTTTTGGTTACGCGACGAAATCTGTCTTAACCGGCGACGATCAGCGGATCGCCACGGTGGACAATGCCGAAAGCGGCCCGCGCCCGGCAACCGACACATCGCATGCCGTGCCCCGGCCGCCCTTACACCCTGCGGGCTACGGTGGCGGTGCCGCCCGCGGCCTTGCCCGCCCGACCGTCCGACCCGCCCGTCCCTCCCCCGGAGGTCGCACCGTGTTCCCCACCGTCGCCGAGGTCCTGCAGCTCGACGCGCTCCGGCGCGGGTCGCCGCAGGTCGTCGCCGGCGCGGAGGGGCTCAACCGGCCGGTGCGCTGGGTGCACGTCAGCGAGCTCGCCGACATCGCCGGCATGCTGCACGGCGGCGAACTGGTGCTGACCACGGGTGTCATGCTCCCCGACGACAAGGAGCCGCTGGCCCGGTACATCGACGACCTCGCCAACGTCGGCGCCGCGGGTCTGGTCGTCGAACTCGGCCGCCGGTACGCCGACACCCTGCCGCGGCCCCTGGTGCGGGCCGCCGAACGGCGCGGGCTGACGCTCGTCGCGCTCCGCAACGAGGTGCGGTTCGTCGCCGTCACCGAGGCCGTGCACGCGCACGTCGTGGACGCCCAGCTCAGCGAGTTGCGGGCCTCCGAGGCAGTCCACCAGACCTTCAACGAGCTGTCCGTCGAGGGCGCCGAGGCCGACGAGATCGTCCGCGAGGTCGCGCGCATCGCGGGCGCGCCCGTCGTCCTGGAGAACCTCTCCCACCAAGTGCTCGCCTTCGACCCGGCCGGGCACGACCCGCAGGCGCTGCTCGACGGCTGGGAACGCCGCAGCCGCGGCGTCGCCCCGGCCGGCCGCACCGGCCACGACCCCCGCACCGGCTGGCTGGTCACCGGCGTCGGCGCCCGCGGCCGCGACTGGGGGCGGTTGGTCGTCGTCGGCGAACCCGTGCCGGACTCCGCGGCCGCGCCCGACGCACGCCCGCACCCGCACACCGTCCTCCTGGAACGCGGCGCCGCCACCCTGGCCCTGAACCGCCTGCTGGAACGCGACCGCGAATCGCTGGAGCGACAGACCCACCGCACACTGCTGTCCGGAGTCCTCACCCACGCCCTCACCGTCTCCGACGTCGCCCTGCGCGCCCGGGCGATCGGCGTGCCCCTGGAAGGGCGCCGGCTCGTGGGCGTCATGCTGCGGCTGCGCGGCGCGGGCGTCGCCGCGGCACTGGAGGCGCAGGCCAGGCTGCGGGACTTCACCGAGACCGCCGCCCAGGCCGTGCGCGACCGCGGACTCACCGCGCTCACCGGCGCCCTCGACGACGGCGCGGTCGGCGTCCTGGTCTCCCTCGGCCCCGCCGACGACGAGCACACCGCGCTGGAGGGCTTCGCCGCGGCGCTCACCCGGCTCACCGAGACCGCCCCGGACGGCGGCCCCGCCTTCGTCATGGCCGCCGGCTCGTCCGTCGGATCGCTGCGCGACGCCCGCCGGACCCTGCTGGAGGCCGCCCAGGTCGCGGACGCCGCGCTGCACGGGGCCCGGAAGGAGGGGGGCAGGGCGCAGCCCTCCGACACACGGGCGGCGGCGGGCGGCGGGCGGGCCTACTACCGGCTGCCGGACGTGCGGCTGCGCGGGCTCCTGCACCTGCTGCGCGACGACGCCCGCCTGCAGACCTATGTCGAGCGCGAACTCGGCCCGTTGCTGGCACACGACGCCGAGCACGGCACGGACCTGGTGCGCATCCTCGCCGTCTACCTGGAGAGCGGCCGCAACAAGTCCGCGGCTGCGGACGCCGCGCACCTGTCACGGCCGTCCTTCTACGACCGGCTGCACCGCGTCGAGCGCGTCCTCGGCGTCGACCTGGACCAGGTGGAGTCCTGCCTGTCGCTGCACGTGGCGCTGCTCGCGCTGGAGGCGGTGCGGCGGTAGGTCACGGCAGCGACAACTCCCAGTAGGTGTAGTCGTAGGCGAAGCCCGGGGCGATCTCGACCTGGAACCTGCCGTCCGGGTCGTCGTCCGGCACGATCACGGTGACCTCGGACGACGACGTCGCACCGGAGCGCAGCTCCCCTGGCAGCAGGCCGCTCTGTGAGACGTCCTCCAGGGTGTCCTCGTCCTCCTCCTCGGCATAGGCGTTGGCCTCGGATTCGGATGTGTCGGCGGTCCCGTCGCCGGTGTTCTCCACGGTCACGGTGAACGTCACCGCGGTGCCGTCGGAGGCCGCCCCCGCGGGCACGTCGTCGGCCACCCGCGCGGCGGAGACGGTCACCACCACGCCGTCGTCGTAGGTCACGGGGCTCCCGGCGTCCGCCGGCATGCCGTACTCGGCGCCGTCCGCACTGATGAGCTCGTCGTCCGCCGGGTCGAACCAGCCGCCGTTGATCCCGCCGACCACCAGCGCGATCATCGCGCCGGAGACCACCACGGACAGGATGCCGAGGATCAGGCCGGTGAGCGCCTGGCCGCGGTTGGTCGCCTCGCCGCGGCCCGCGATGCGCAGCCCCACGATGCCGAAGGCGAGCGCGGCCAGCCCCATCGGAAGGCCGAGGAACGCCCCGAAGCACGCGATGCCGAGGATGGTGCCGATGATGCCGAGCACCATCGCGGTGACCCCGAACCCGTTGCGCGGCGCGGGCTGCCCCCAGGCCCCGTACGGGCCCCCGGGGTAATGGGGGAGTCCCGGGTAGCCCGGGTTCTCGGGGTATCCGGGGTAGCCGGGGTAGCCGGGGTAGCCCGGGTAACCGGGGTACCCCGGATGCTGCCCCTGCGGGGGAACGGCACCCCACGGGCTGTACGGGTACGGCTGGGTCGGTGCCTGGGTCTGCGGCTGCGGCGCCGGAGCGTCGGCGGGCACCGGCCGCTTCGTCATCTCCACACCGGGCGCCTGCGGTATGGGCGGCGGGACCCACGGGTCCCCCGGCGCCGGGGAGTCCGCCTGCGCCTGAGGCGGCACGGCGGCCGCGGGATACCCCCACGGGGCCGGCTGCGGCGGCGCCCACGGATTCCCCTGCGGCTGCGGCTGCGGTGCGGCACCGTATCCGGACCCGGACACCGGCGCCGCCCACGGATCCCGCGCCACCTCGGCGGCCCGGTGGTCCGCCGGTCGCTCCGGTTCCGGCGCCCGCGGCGGCACCGCCCCGAACTCCCGCACAGGGACGTCCCCGTCCGACGTCGCCACGGACCCGGCCCCGTCCGCCGGCACCGTCACCGGCTCCGGCGCGGGCGGCGGTACGGGCGCCACCGGCGCGTCGGGCTTCACCGTGCCGAACGTCCGGGTACGGACGTCCTCGTCCGGGGCGGCGTCGGCCGGTGCCGTGTCCTCGACCGGTTCGGCGGCCGCGGGGACGGTCTCCACCGCGTCGTCACCTTCCGGAGCCGCAGCGGCGGCCGCCGCGTCCTCGGGCGCGTCCGCCGGGGACCGGCGGAAGGCGCGGGTGCGGTCGTCGGGGGTGTCGTCCGGCGGCGGGACGGGGGGTCTGGCGGGGGAGGCGTCGTGGGGCCCCGGGGTGTCGCGGTCGTCGGACATCGCTGGCTTCCTCCTGGCTACGTCGGGCAATGCTATGGCCTGCGAAGACTGCGGACCGCAACAATTTCGCGTCTACCATGGCCGTTGCCGCCGAGCCTCAGGAGGATCACCGCATGTCCGACACCGCGCCCGCCCTCGACGCCTTCATCGCGGGGCTGCCGAAGGCCGAACTCCACGTCCACCACGTGGGTTCCGCCTCGCCCCGCATCGTCGCCGAGCTGGCAGCGCGGCACCCGGATTCGAAGGTGCCCTCCGACCCCGCCGCACTCGCCGAGTACTTCAGCTTCCGGGACTTCGCGCACTTCATCGAGGTCTACCTGTCCGTCGTCGACCTGATCCGCGACGCGGAGGACGTGCGCCTGCTCACGTACGAGGTCGCCCGGGACATGGCACGGCAGAACATCCGCTACGCCGAGCTGACCGTGACCCCGTACAGCTCGGTGCGGCGCGGCATCCCGGACCGGGCGTTCGTGGAGGCCATCGAGGACGCGCGCACGGCGGCCGAGAAGGAGCTCGGCATCGTGCTGCGCTGGTGCTTCGACATCCCCGGCGAGGCCGGCCTGGCCTCCGCGGAGGAGACCGCGCGCATCGCCACCGAACTGCGCCCGGAGGGCCTGGTGAGCTTCGGCCTCGGCGGCCCGGAGATCGGCGTGCCCCGCCCGCAGTTCAAGCCGTACTTCGACCGTGCCCGCGCGGCCGGCCTGCACAGCGTGCCGCACGCGGGCGAGACCACCGGCCCGCAGACCATCTGGGACGCGCTGAACGAGCTGGGCGCCGAGCGGATCGGCCACGGCACCAGCGCCACTCAGGACCCGCGGCTGCTGGAGCACTTGGCCGAGCACCGCATCCCGCTGGAGGTCTGCCCGACCTCCAACATCGCCACCCGCGCGGTGGCCACGCTCGACGAGCACCCGATCAAGCAGATGGCCGCCGCGGGCGTGCTGGTCACGATCAACAGCGACGACCCGCCGATGTTCGGCACCGACCTGAACTCCGAGTACGCGGTCGCCGCCCGTCTGCTGGAGCTGGACGAGGCGGGCGTGGCCGCGCTGGCCAGGAACGCCGTCGAGGCGTCCTTCCTCGACACCGACGGCAAGGCCCGGCTGTCCGCCGAGATCGACGCACACCTGGCCGGATGGCAGCGCTAGCCGTCGCCCATCGCGGCGACCCGTACCGCCACCGCGAGAACACCCTGCCCTCGCTGCGCAGCGCGCTGCGCGCGGGGGCGGACGCGGTGGAGGTGGACGTGCGGGTGACCCGTGACGGCGTGCCGGTGCTGCTGCACGATCCCACCCTGACGCGGCTGTGGGGCCTGGACGCCGCCCTCGCGGAGCTGCCGTCGGCCGCCCTGCCGCCGGGGGTCCCGACCCTGTACGAGGCACTGGGCGCCGTGGAGGGCTGCCGGGCGCTGGTCGACATGACCGTGCCCGAGTCGGCGCCCGCGGTGCTGGCCGCGGTGCGGGACGCGGGGGCGGAGGACCGGACGTACTACTGCGGCGAGGCCGCGGCGATGCTCGCGGTCCGGGACCGCGACCCGGCCGCGGAGATCGCGCTGACCTGGAAGACCGCGGCACCGGTACCCCCGCTGCTGCTCACGGAGTTGCGGCCGCGGTGGATCAATCTGCGCTTCGGCCTGGTGCGCAGCCCCCTGGTGGCCTGGGCGCGCGGCGAGGGCCTGCTGGTGGGGGCGTGGACGGCGGACCTGCGGCGTAGGATGCGCCGGCTGGAGCGGCTGGGCGTGGACGCCATCACCTCCAACCGCATCGAGGTACTGCTCGGCGAGCTCGGGGGCCGGCCGGCCCCTCCCGCCCGGCCCTGACGGCGGGCGCGCGCCCGGCACGGCCGCTTCAGGCCGCGGCGCCCGCGCCTGACACCGGCTCAGCCGGGGCGGCGGTCGCCGCCGGCATCGCCTCCAGCCGCTTGATCATCCGGCGCAGGATCAGCAGCGGGACGACACCGAACACGCCGAACGCCATGTCGACCGGCATCCACCACAGCGGCAGGCCCCGGATCGGGATGCAGATCGCGGCGAGCGGGATGACCCCGGCGCACGCGATCATGGCCCACTCCACGATCCAGATGTTGCGCACCGCGTCGCGCCAGACACCGTAGAAGGCGACGGCGATCACCAGGTGGGCGAAGGCGAGCCAGTCCGTTCCGTAGAACAGGAACGGGTACTGGGCGTCGGTGGCGTCCGCCCCTTCCCGCACGTGGGAGATCCAGTCGCCCACGAACCCGGGCAGACCCCATCCGTCCACCCAGCGCACCTCGTGGACCAGCGGGAACGCCGTCACACCGCTCAGCACCAGGCACACCACAAAGACGACCAGCCACCCGCGGATGCGCTGTTCGAGCGCTCTTCGTTCCTCCATGATCCGGAGCGTACGCGGACATGCCACGGCCCCGGGCACAGGGGGTGCCCGGGGCCGGCGCTGTGCCCGCGGGGGGCGGCGGGGTCAGCCGTCCAGCGAGGTCATGACGTGCTTGACGCGGGTGTAGTCCTCGAAGCCGTAGCCCGACAGGTCCTTGCCGTAGCCGGACTTCTTGAAGCCGCCGTGCGGCATCTCGGCGACCAGCGGGATGTGCGTGTTGATCCACACGCAGCCGAAGTCGAGGCGCTTGGACATGCGCATCGCGCGTGCGTGGTCCTTGGTCCACACCGAGGACGCCAGCGCGTAGTCGACGCCGTTGGCCCAGCTGACGGCCTGGTCCTCGTCGGTGAAGGACTGGACGGTGATGACCGGGCCGAAGACCTCGTTCTGGATGATCTCGTCGTCCTGCTTGAGGCCGGACACCACGGTCGGGGCGTAGAAGTAGCCCTTGTCGCCGACCCGGTGGCCGCCGGTCTCGACCTTGGCGTGCGCGGGCAGGCGCTCGATGAAGCCGGTGACCTGGGCGAGCTGGTTGGCGTTGTTGAGCGGGCCGTAGAGCACGTCCTCGTCGTCCGGGGCGCCGGTCTTGGTGTCGGCGGCGGCCTTGGCGAGCTGGGCGACGAACTCGTCGTGGATGGACTCGTGGACGAGCACGCGGGTGGCGGCGGTGCAGTCCTGGCCGGCGTTGAAGTAGCCGGCGACGGCGATGTCCTCGACGGCCTTGGCGATGTCGGTGTCCTGGAAGACCACGACCGGGGCCTTGCCGCCCAGCTCCAGGTGGACCCGCTTGACGTCCTTGGCGGCGCTGGCCGCGACCTGCATGCCGGCCCGTACGGAGCCGGTGATGGAGGCCATGGCGGGGGTGGCGTGCTCGACCATCAGCCGGCCGGTGTCGCGGTCGCCGCAGACGACGTTGAAGATGCCCTTGGGCAGGTCCAGTTCGGCGAGGACGCCGCCGATGATCTCGGCGATCAGCACGGTCGAGGCGGGGGTGGTGTCCGAGGGCTTCAGGACGACGGTGTTGCCCGCGGCGATCGCCGGGGCGAACTTCCACACGGCCATCATCATCGGGTAGTTCCACGGCGCCACCTGGGCGCAGACGCCGACCGGCTCACGGCGGACGATGGAGGTCATCCCGTCCATGTACTCGCCGGCGGAGCGGCCCTCCAGCATGCGGGCGGCGCCTGCGAAGAAGCGGATCTGGTCGACCATCGGCGGGATTTCCTCGCTCGCGGTCAGCCCGATCGGCTTGCCGGTGTTCTCGCTCTCGACGGCCACCAGCTCGTCGGCGCGCGCCTCGAAGGCGTCGGCGATCTTCAGCAGCGCCTTCTGGCGCTCGGAGGGCGTCTTGTCGCGCCAGACCGGGAAGGCGGCCGCGGCCGCCGCCATGGCGGCGTCGACGTCGGCGGCACCGGACAGCGGGGCGGTCGCATAGGCCTCGCCGGTGACCGGGTTCACCACGTCCGTGGTGCGCCCGTCTGCGGCGTCGCGGAATTCTCCGTTGATGTAGTTGCGCAAGATACGGAGCTCGCTCACTGCACCTCTCCCTGTCCTGTCCGATGTGTGAGACGCCCCCAGAGTACCCACACCACTGCCGTATTCGACATAGCCGAAACTCCGCGACAATGGATTCCGCGCGTTTAGAGCTCCAAAACTGCGGATTTCATTGATCAGGGGTTGCGCGACTGCTGACCTCTCATGCACAGTGTGGTCCGTGGCCACTCGTACTCCGGATCCCAGGGGCGCCAACGGCGCCTTTGTGATCGACTCCGTCTCCAAGGCGATCATCGAACAGCTCCAGGAGGACGGCAGGCGTCCGTACGCCGCCATCGGCAAGGCCGTTGGCCTGTCCGAGGCGGCGGTGCGGCAGCGCGTCCAGAAGCTGCTCGACCAGGGCGTCATGCAGATCGTCGCCGTCACCGACCCGCTCACCGTGGGATTCCGGCGGCAGGCGATGGTCGGCATCAACGTCGACGGCGACATCGAACCCGTCGCCGACGCGCTCGCCTCGATGACGGAGGTCGAGTACGTCGTCGTCACCGCCGGCTCCTTCGATCTGCTGATCGAGATCGTCTGCGAGGACGACGACCATCTCCTGGAGATGATCAACAAGCGGATCCGCACGCTGCCCGGCGTGCGGTCCACCGAGAGCTTCGTCTACCTCAAGCTCCGGAAGCAGACCTACACCTGGGGAACCAGATAGCCATGAGCGCGGACCTTTCCAAGACCGCGTACGACCACCTGTGGATGCACTTCACCCGCATGTCGTCGTACGAGAACGCCCCTGTGCCGACCATCGTGCGCGGCGAGGGCACGTACATCTACGACGACAAGGGCAAGCGGTACCTCGACGGGCTCGCGGGCCTGTTCGTGGTCAACGCCGGTCACGGCCGGGTCGAACTCGCCGAGACCGCCTACAAGCAGGCCCAGGAGCTGGCCTTCTTCCCGGTCTGGAGCTACGCCCACCCCAAGGCCGTGGAGCTGGCCGAGCGGCTGGCGAACTACGCCCCCGGCGACCTGAACAAGGTCTTCTTCACCACCGGCGGCGGTGAGGCGGTCGAGACCGCCTGGAAGCTGGCCAAGCAGTACTTCAAGCTCAAGGGCAAGCCGACCAAGTACAAGGTCATCTCGCGCGCCGTCGCCTACCACGGCACCCCGCAGGGCGCCCTGTCCATCACGGGCCTGCCGGGCCTGAAGGCCCCCTTCGAGCCGCTGGTCCCCGGCGCGTTCAAGGTGCCCAACACCAACATCTACCGCGCCCCGATCTTCGGCGACGACCCCGAGGCCTTCGGCCGCTGGGCGGCCGACCAGATCGAGCAGCAGATCCTCTTCGAGGGCCCCGACACCGTCGCGGCCGTCTTCCTGGAGCCCGTGCAGAACGCCGGCGGCTGCTTCCCGCCGCCGCCCGGCTACTTCCAGCGGGTCCGCGAGATCTGCGACCAGTACGACGTGCTGCTCGTCTCCGACGAGGTCATCTGCGCCTTCGGGCGGCTCGGCACCATGTTCGCGTGCGACAAGTTCGGCTACGTCCCGGACATGATCACCTGCGCCAAGGGCATGACGTCGGGCTACTCCCCCATCGGCGCGTGCATCATCTCCGACCGCATCGCCGAGCCCTTCTACAAGGGTGAGAACACCTTCCTGCACGGCTACACCTTCGGCGGCCACCCGGTGTCGTCCGCGGTCGCGCTGGCCAACTTCGACATCTTCGAGCGCGAGCAGCTCAACCAGCACGTGCTCGACAACGAGGGCGCCTTCCGCGCCACCCTGGAGAAGCTCCACGACCTGCCGATCGTCGGCGACGTCCGCGGCAACGGCTTCTTCTACGGCATCGAACTGGTCAAGGACAAGGCCACCAAGGAGACCTTCACCGACGAGGAGACCGAGCGCGTCCTGTACGGCTTCCTCAGCAAGGCGCTCTTCGAGAACGGCCTCTACTGCCGCGCCGACGACCGCGGTGACCCGGTCGTCCAGCTGGCCCCGCCGCTGATCGCCGACCAGTCGACCTTCGACGAGATCGAGGGCGTTCTGCGCACGGTGCTGACGGAGGCCTGGACCAAGCTCTGACGTCGCGCCGGGGGCCGGTTCGCCTCCGAAGGAGCCCCCGGCCGGTGTGCGGACACCAGCCGGGGGCTCTTCGGCCTTCTCGCCGCAAGCCCGCCGGGTCACAACAGCTAGGCCGCACGGGTGGCCGCGCGCCGGATGCCCCACGACAACCGCGGCGCGGGGGCCCCGGGCGCGTAGCGTGCCCCAGTGACCCGGACTCCCCGCGTTCGTTAGAGGCCAACGTGAACCCACCCGACAACGACGTGCTGTGGGCCCGCGGCCTGCGCCACACGCACGACCGCTCACCCGCCCTGCTCGGTGTGTCCCTGGGCGTGCGGGAGGGCGAGATCCTCGGCATCCTCGGCCCGCACGGCGCCGGGAAGACGACTCTGCTGCGCTGCCTGTCCGGCGAACTGCTGCCGGAGCAGGGCGAGGTGTGGTTCAACAGCGCACCCGTGCACACCCTCGGCAGCGCCGCGCGCGAACGGCTGCGCCGCGAGCGGTTCGGCTGGGTCGAGAGCACCCCGCAACTGCTGCCCGAACTGACGGTCCGTGAGAACGCCGCGCTGCCGCTGCTGCTGGCCGGCATCCCCTACCGCACCGCCCGCGCCGCCGCCCAGGACTGGCTGGACCGCCTCGACATCGGCGGCGCCGCCCGCAAGCGCCCCGGCCAGTTGCTCCAGGCCGAACGCCAGCGCGTGGCGATCGCCCGGGCCCTGGTCAACCGGCCCGCCGTGGTGTTCGCGGACGAACCGACCGCCCCGCTGCACCGCGCCGACCGCTCCCAGGTGCTGCGCATGCTGACCAGCGCCGCGCGCTCGCACGGCATCACGGTCGTCCTGGCGTCCAACGAACCCGAGGTCGTCTCGCTCGCCGACCGGGTCGTCACCCTCATCGACGGACGCCCCGTCGCGGGCATGCCGCAGCAGGACCGGGAGGGCGCCGACTCGTGCTCAGCCTCCGTGTAGCGCTCGGCTCGCGGCCGGCCGTCCTCGCACGCCGGCTGCTGGTCGTGGCGGCGGCCGCGGGCACCGGTTTCCTGCTGCTCGCCACCCTGGGTCACGCCCTGACCCACACCGGGGACACCGCCCGCGGGCTGATCCGGCTCGCGTGGTGCGCCGTGCCGTTCGCCGCCACCGTCCACCTGTCGGTGTTCGTGGCGCGGACGGAGCCCAGCGGGCGCCTGCACGCCGGCCTGTCCGCGGCCGGGCTCGGGCGGCACGGGCTGCCCCTCCTGGGGGCGGCGAGCACGGCGCTCAGCACCGGGCTCGGAGTCCTGCTCGCGCTGCTGGCCTTCCTCCACCTGCGCGGCGACCTGCCCGGCTCGCCACTGAGCGGCGCCGCCGCCGGACCGCTCGGCGCGGACCGCCCGCTGCCGGTGGTGGGCGCGCTCACGCTGCTCGCCCTGGTGCCGGTGGTCTCCGCCGTGGCGACCGCGTACTGCCTGCGGGCGGCGCGCGCGGCGGCCACCGACGAGACGGTCGTCCACACGCCGCCCACCGGACTGCCCTGGGGTGCGGCGCTCACCACGATCGGGCTGGCCATCGAGATCACCGCCGCCCACGACGCGCGCCGGACCGCGACCGGCACCCTCTTCCCGCTGCCCGGCGGCCTCGGCGGGGTCGCCCCGGCCGTCGCGGGCGGCTGGATCCTCATCGCCATCGGCCTGGTCCTGGCCATGCCGGGTCTGCTCCACGAGTGCGGCCGCCTCCTGGCCTCCTGCCGTCCGACCGCGCTGCGCCTGCTCGCCGGGCGCGCCCTGCAAGAGGAGGCCCCCCGCGTCGGACGGCCCCTCGGTGTGCTCTGCGCGGTGTGCGCCGCCGGGCTGGCCACGACGGCCCGGCTCGACGCGGGCGCCGAGCCGCTCGGCCCGCTGACCGTCCTCGGCGCCACGCTGGTCGCGGTCGCGGCCGCCGCCACCGCGCTCACCGCGACCGTCGACGCCAAGCGGGCCCGGCGCCCCTCGACGTCGGCCCTCACCCGCCTCGGCGCGCCCGCCTCCCTGCTGCGGTCCGCCGCCACCCTGCGTACGACCACCGCGCTCGTCCTGGTGGCCCCGGTCACCTGGCTGGTCTCCCACCTCGGCGCCCTCCCGCTGCCGTAGTGGGCCCCGGGCCCGGCACCGTCCGGGCCCCGCGATGGACCGGGGCGCCCGATTCCCCTCCTCGAACCGGGCGCCCCTCATCCCCCGATCGTGCGACCCGCGACGGACCCGCCCGCGGGCGCTCGCTATCGTGGCGGGCGTGCAACAGCCGCCCCGCGACATCGAGATCGAGACCCTGGACGAGTTCGACCGCGTCGCCGCGTCGGGCTCCCTGCGCGGACACCGCGTGCAGTCGGTCGATCTGACGACCCGTACCTTCGCCCTGCTCTCCGCGGACACCGCCGAGGCCGTGTTCCTGGGGTGCCCGATGGAGCCGGAGGCCGCCGCGCACGTCCGCGCCACGGGCGCCCTGGTCTTCCCGCCCGTCCCTGAGCTGCCCTTCGACCCGTACCGGGGCTCGCTCTACACCCCGGACGCCCTGTACGAGGGCCTGACCGGCCCGGACGGGTACGACGCGACGCCCGACGCGCACGCGTACCAGTGGTTCCTGCGCACCCGCGCCACAGGCGACATCTTCGGTTCGATGCTCCGCAGCATCCACGACGACGCCGTCTCCGACGCCTTCGACGAACTCCTCACCGGGGCCCGTGTCGTCGGTGTCATGGGCGGCCACGCCATGGCCCGCGGCACCGACGCCTACGCGGGCGCGGCCCGCCTCGGCCGTGCGCTGGCCCGCGAGGGCCTGACGGTGGCCACCGGCGGCGGCCCCGGCGCCATGGAGGCGGCCAACCTCGGGGCGTACGCCGCTCCCTTCGACGACGCGATGCTCAAGGACGCGCTGGACACGCTCGCGCAGGTCCCCTCCTTCCGGCCCTCCATCACCGACTGGGCCCGCGCCGTCTTCGCCGTGCGCGACCGCTACCCCGGTGGCGGCGCGTCCGTCGGCGTGCCGACCTGGTTCTACGGTCACGAGCCGCCGAACGCCTTCGCCGCGCACATCGCCAAGTACTTCGCCAACGCCACCCGCGAGGACGGCCTGCTGGCCCGCTGCACCGCGGGCGTGGTCTTCCTCCCGGGCGCGGCCGGCACCGTGCAGGAGATCTTCGACAACACCACGCCCAACTACTACGAGTCGAACGGCACCCCGCGCCCCATGGTGCTGGTCGACGAGGAGCACTGGACGACCCGTCTCCCGGCCTGGCCCCTCCTCCAGTCCCTCGCCGAGGGCCGCAGCATGGCGCCGCGCATCGCCCTGGTGGACTCCATCGAGGACGCCCCCAGGGCGCTGGCACGCCTGTCGGCGGACGCGGCCCAGTAGACCGGCGTCCCGGCCCTCGCGGTGCGGGGGCCGGGACTTCCCCGGTCGGACGTGGACCGGGTCGGCAGCCGGAACGCGCTCACGGCGCCGCAGACGACCACCACTGTGCGCCGACCGAGGTGTCCGCCAGGCCGGTGCGCGAACGCGGGGGCGTGCTCCCGGAGGCGCCGCCCGGACCTCAGGAGGCCCCGAGGACCACGACCTCGTCGGCGGCGAAGGCGACGCCGACCGTCTCCCCTTCGGCGGGCGCGTCGCGCAGGGCGCACGAGGCCTCCAGGCGCGGCCCGCCGGCGGGCTCCAGCACGAGGGTGACCTGGTCGCCGCGGAAGGTGCGGGCGACCACCGTGCAGGGCAGCCCCTGTTCGGCGGGTACGAGCCGCACCGCGGCGGGGCGCACCAGGAGCCGGCCGGGCCCCTGCGGTGACCCGGGCGGGACGGGGATCTGGCCCCAGGGGGTGGCGGCGGCGTCGCCGGTGACGGTCGCGGCCGGCACGTTGCCGAACCCGAGGAAGCGGGCCACGAACTCCGACGCGGGCCGCCGCCAGACCTCCAGCGGCGTGCCGGCCTGTTCGACACGCCCGTCGCGCATGACGACGACGCGGTCGGCGAGCGCGAAGGCCTCGCCCTGGTCGTGGGTGACGGCGAGCACGGTCGTGCCCAGCCGGCGGAAGAGTTCGCGCAGTTCGACCACGAGGCGTTCACGCAGCCCGCGGTCGAGCTGACCGAGCGGCTCGTCCAGCATGAGCAGTCGCGGCTCGGGCGCGAGCGCGCGGGCCAGCGCGACCCGCTGCTGCTCACCGCCGGACAGGGACGCCACGGCGCGCCGCTGCGCACCGGGGAGCCCGACCAACTCCAGCAACTCCCCCACGGCGCGCTCTCGTTCGGCCCGTCGCGCGCCGCGCATGCGCAGGCCGAAGCCGACGTTGCCCGCGACGTCGTGCTGCGGGAAGAGCTGGTGGTCCTGGAACATCAGGCCGACCCCGCGCCGGTGCACCGGTACGCCCGTCTGGTCGCGGCCGCCGAGCAGTACGCGCCCGGCGTCGAGCGGCTGCAGGCCGGCCACGGCGCGCAGCATCGTGGATTTGCCGCCGCCGCTGGGCCCCAGCACGCACACCGTCTCGTGCTCGGCCACCTCCAGGTCCACGGCGTCCAGGGCGGCCCGTCCGCCGAAGCGCACCGTGGCGCCGTCCAGTTGCAGCAGGGCCATCAGAACTCCCCCGAACCGTCGGCGCCGTGCACGCCCTGAATGCGGATACGTTCCAGCGCCAGCAGCGCGCCCGCGCACACCAGCATCAGCACGGTGCTCAGCGCCATCGCCTGCCCGTGGTTGAGCTCGCCGGCCCGGCCCAGCAGCCGGGCCACCGCGACCGGCAGTGTGGGGTTGTCGGGCCGCGCGATGAAGACCGTCGCCCCGAACTCGCCCAGGGAGACGGCGAAAGCGAAGCCCGCCGCCACCAGCAGGGACCGCCGCACGAGCGGCAGGTCCACCTCGCGCCACGCGCGCAGCGGCGACGCGCCGAGCACCGCGGCCGCCTCGCGCAGCCGCTCGTCCACGGCACGCAGTACCGGCAGCATGGTGCGCACCACGAAGGGCACACCGACCAGCGCCTGGGCGAGCGGTACCAGGATCCACGAGGACCGCAGGTCCAGCGGGGGCTCGTCGAGGGTGATCAGGAAACCGAAGCCGATGGTGACGGCGGAGGTGCCCAGCGGCAGCATGAGCAGTGCGTCGAAGCCGCGGACGAGCCGGCCGGCGCGCCGGGTGAGCGCGGCCGCCGCCAGACCGCCGATGACCAGGGCGATCCCGGTCGCCGCGGCGGCGTACTCCAGTGAGTTCCACACCGCGCCCACCGGCGCGACCCCGAAGGTGCCGCCGCCCGCGCCCGCCGAGCCGAGCGCGCGGTAGAAGTCCAGGCCGTAGCCGTCGGGGCCGTCCAGCGACCGTTCGACCAGCACGCCGAGCGGCACCAGGATCAGCAGCGCGGCCACTGCGAGCGTCCCGGTCAGCAGCGCCCACTCGCCCGCGCCGCGCGGCCGCCGCGCCGTTCCGGCCGGGTCGACCAGGCGCAGCGCGCTCTCGCGGCGCCGTACGGTCCGGGCGTGCACGGCCAGGATCCCGACGACGGCGGCGAATTGGACGATCGTCAGCACGGCGGCCGTCGGCAGGTCCAGCAGCTGGGCGGTCTCCCGGTAGATCTCCACCTCCAGGGTGGAGTAGGTGGGCCCGCCGAGGATCTGCACGACCCCGAAGGAGGTGAAGGTGAAGAGGAACACCATGACCGCGGCCGCCGCCACGGACGGCGCGAGCGCGGGCAGCGTCACGCGCCGCCACGCCGCCGACCGCCCGGCGCCCAGCACCCGCGCGGCCTCCTCCTGCCGCGGGTCGAGCTGCGACCACAGGCCGCCCACGGTCCGTACGACCACGGCGTAGTTGAAGAAGACGTGCGCCAGCAGGATCGCCCACACCGTGGTGTCCAGGCGCACCCCCCACAGCTCGTCCAGCAGCCCGCCCCGGCCCAGCAGCGCCAGGAACGCCGAGCCGACGACCACCGTCGGCAGTACGAAGGGCACGGTCACCACCGCGCGCAGCAGTTGCCGCCCTGGGAAGTCGAAGCGCGCGAACACATAGGCGCCGGGCAGGGCGATCGCCAGGGTGAGCGCGGTCGAGGCCGCGGCCTGCCAACAGGTGAACCACAGCACGTGCAGGATGTCGGGGTCGCCCAGCACGTCGGCGAACCGGCCGAGCCGCCACCGGCCGCCCTCGCGGAGCCCGCGGGTGACGATGGCGGCGACCGGATAGCCGAAGAACACCGCGAAGAAGGCGGCCGGCAGCGCCATCAGGCCGAGCCGCACGGCGTACGGCCGCAGGGCGGCCGTACGCCTCTGGCTCGTTCCGGTCACTTCAGCACGAGCGAGGACCACGTCTTGACCCACTGCTCACGGTTCGCCGCGATCTTCTTCGGCTCGACGGTGGCGGAACCGCTGATCACCGGCGCGTACTTGGTGAAGACCTCGGGCAGCTTCGCATCGTCCCGGACGGGGTTGACGAACATGCTGAGCGGCATGTCCTCCTGGAAGGTGCGGCTCAGCAGGAAGTCGACGAGCGCCTTGCCGCCCTCGGTGTTCTTCGCGCCGTCCAGCAGCCCGGCGAACTCGATCTGCCGGAAGCAGGTGGCCGTCGCCACGCCGGTCGGGCTCTCCTTGGGCTGCTCCTTGAGCGCGAGCACCTCGGCGGGCGGGCTGGACGCGTACGACACGACCAGCGGCTTGTCGCCCTTGCCGCCGCCGGCGCCCGAGAAGTCGTCGTAGTAGGCCTGCTCCCAGCCGTCGACGACCTGGACGCCGTTGGCCTTCAGCTTGGTCCAGTAGTCCTGCCAGCCCCCGTCGCCGTACTTCGCGGTGGTCGCCAGCAGGAAGGCCAGCCCCGGGGAGGAGGTCGCGGCGTTCTCCGTGACCAGCAGGTCCTTGTACGCCGGCTTGACCAGGTCGTCGAAGGTCTGCGGGACGGGCACCTTGTGCGCGGCGAACCAGGCGCGGTCGTAGTTGACGCACACGTCGCCGAAGTCGACGGGCGTGACCCGGTGCTCGGCGGCGTCGAGCTGGAGGGCGGCGGGGACCTTGTCCAGGTCCTTCGCCTCATACGGCGTGAACAGGCCGTTGTCCAGGGCGCGGGAGAGCAGGGTGTTGTCGACGCCGAAGAAGACGTCGCCCTGCGGGTTGCCCTTGGAGAGGACGGCCTGGTTGACCGCCGCGCCCGCGTCGCCGCCGCGCAGGACCTTCACCGTGTAACCGGTCTGCTGGGTGAAGGCCTTCAGCACGGCCTTCGAGGCGGCGAAGGAGTCGTGGCTGACCAGAGTGACGGTCTTGGAACCGCCGCGGGAGGCGTCATCGTCGCCTCCGCCGCAGGCCGCGAGGGACGCCGCGCCCAGCGCGACGACGAGGGCGGTGCCGGCGGCACGCCGACGGATGGTGCTCATCAAGTGACTCCCTACGCCGGTATGACCCGGATCAGGTTCGAGGGTCTGCGGCCGTGCCGCACTCTCAGCGCTGTGTGCGCTCCCCTGTCGGATGTTCTCTTGTCGACCGACCGTTCACGGCCGTTCACGGCAAACCGCCGCAATCGACCGCCACCCTAGCAAGCGCCTCTCAGCGCTCGGAAGCCGCCAGCTGCCCGCAGGCCCCGTCGATCTCCTGACCCCGGGTGTCCCGCACGGTCACCGGCACGCCGTGCGCCTCCAGCGCCGCGACGAAAGCCCGCTCGTCCTCGGGCCGCGACGCCGTCCACTTCGAGCCCGGCGTCGGGTTGAGCGGGATCAGGTTGACGTGCACGCGCTTGCCCTTGAGCAGCCGGCCCAGCAGATCGGCGCGCCAGGCCTGGTCGTTGATGTCCCGGATCAGCGCGTACTCGATGGAGACTCGGCGCCCGGACACGTCCGCGTAGTGCCACGCGGCGTCCAGCACCTCACGCACCTTCCAGCGCGTGTTCACCGGCACCAGAGTGTCGCGGAGCTCGTCGTCGGGCGCGTGCAGCGACACCGCGAGACGGCACTTGAAGCCCTCGTCCGCGAACCGGAGCATCGCTGGCACCAGGCCGACCGTGGAGACGGTGATGCCGCGCTGCGACAGCCCCAGCCCGTCCGGCTCGGGGTCGGTCAGCCGGCGGATGGCACCCACCACCCGCTTGTAGTTCGCCAGCGGCTCGCCCATGCCCATGAAGACGATGTTCGACAGCCGCGCCGGCCCGCCCGGGATCTCCCCGTCGCGCAGCGCGCGCATGCCCGCCACGATCTGGTGCACGATCTCGCCGGTGGACAGGTTCCGGTCCAGCCCGGCCTGCCCGGTCGCGCAGAACGGGCAGTTCATGCCGCAACCGGCCTGGGAGCTGATGCACATCGTCACGCGGTCCGGGTAGCGCATCAGCACCGACTCGACCAGCGTCCCGTCGAACAGCCGCCACAGCGTCTTGCGCGTCGTGTCGTTGTCCGTGCTGCTGTGCCGCACGACCGACATCAGGTCCGGCAGCAGCCCTTCCGCCAGCTTCCCGCGCGCCGCCGCCGGAATGTCCGTCCACGCGGCCGGATCGTCCGTGTACCGCGCGAAGTAGTGCTGCGACAGCTGCTTGGCCCGGAACGGCTTCTCCCCCAGCTCCGCGACCACCTCCCGCCGCTCGTCGGGCGTGAGGTCGGCAAGGTGCCGCGGCGGCTTCTTGGCGGCGCGCGGCGCGACGAAGGTGAGTTCTCCGGGTGCAGGCATGGTGCGTCCAGTGTCGCAGATCGTTTGGGGCCGCCCGGTTCGGCCTGGTGAGGCCCCCGTCACCCTCGGGCGTCCCTCCTCCGCCGGGGCGGCGCCTCGTCCGGACGTCGAGTCCGGCCTTCACCTGGTGACTGCGTGCGGCGTGCGGCGTGCCGGAAGACGTGTCGCCGGAGGCCGACGGGCGACGATCCCGGCGACACCGCGCCTTGCCGGTCACCGGACGTCGAGCGCCCACCGTACGTACCGGTCCTTGGGCTCGAACCCGGCCTTCTCGTAGATCCCGAACGCCCCGCTGGGATTCGCCGAGTCCACGCTCAGGCTCGCCTTCCCGTAGCCCTGGTCGGCGGCGCGGCGCAGCGCGTGACCGATCAGCCCGCCGGCGACGCCGCGTCTGCGGTACTCCCGGAGCGTCCCGATGAGCATGAAGTAGGCCTCGCGCACGCCGGTGGCCGCCGTGTCGGCGTCCCACGACATGGTCACCAGCATGCCCGCCGGGGCTCCGTTCGCCACGTCCCGGAGCAGGAAGCTGACCTCGGGCCGGAAGCTGTGGTTGGTGATCTTGTTTTTCCAGGTGTCCGCGGGCACCGGGACGGTACCCCAGTGGTCCTTGAACGCCTCGTTCCGGATCATCCGGAACTCCTCGTCGTTCTGCTCCGACCACGGCTCGACCCGCAGCCCGTCGGGGATCGCCGTGTCCGGGATCTCGCCGCGCAGCGGGTGCTCCATGGACTGGTAGTAGCGGGCCGGCGCGAACCCCTGGGAGCGGAAGAGCTCGGCCGCGCCGGGGATGTGCTCGCACTGCTGGGCCTCCACCACGAGCTTCAGCGTCGGGTGATGCAGCGCGTGCAACGCCTTCGCGCCCGCCGTCCCGGCCTTCAGCAACACGGTGCCGATGCCCTGGCGACGGTAGTCCGGGTGCACCCCGCCGTCGACCATGACCCGGTGTGTCCCCTCGGCGGTCGGCTTGTACACGGCCTTCGTGTAGCCGACCATCACGTCGCCGTCGAAGGCGGCGAGGCTCGCGCGCTCCAGGTCCGCGTAGGGATCCACCAGTTCCTGGAGAGTGTCCTCCTCGTCGTAGTGCTCGCCGGTCCTGTCTGCGGCCTCCATGGCCTTGAGGAGGTCGGCCGACGCCTTCGCGTCCCCGATGGTGAGCGGTCGCCACGTCAGGTTGGTGGATTCCTCGTCCATCCGGCCGACGGTAGTGACACCCACCGCACGGTGTCGCTCGGTTTTCGTGACGAGGACCGGAGGCGCGGTGGCACACTCCCGGGACCCTGCTCCGGCCGGCGACGCGACGGCCCTCACCGCCGTCGTCGGGCCGGGCACGGCAGAGCCGTGATGCATGCCAGGACCGGGCGGCGTTCGGACCCGTAACGGCCCGGTCGCGGCCCGCCGGGCGGCCCGCCATATGCTCGCATGTACTTCGATTGCTGCCGACCCGCGCATCGCCGTCCCCGGAGAGTTCCTGTTCGGACGGCCGGTGCCCGGGCGGTCTTGTTGCGAGTGGCGGATTCACACAGTGAGCAGTTCCCCGACGGCCGTTCTCTTCGATCTTGACGGCGTCCTGCTGGACAGCCGGCGTGCCGTGCGGCAGGCGGTCCTCGGAGTCGCCGGCGCCGTACTGGGCAAGCCCTTCGACGAGGGCGAACTGCCCGCGGATCTCGATCACCTGCGCCATGACGAACTCCTGGCGCATCTCGGCGTGGTCGATCAGGAGATCGCGTTCGGGACACCGTGGGAATTGGCGTTGGGCGTGGCCATGCGGAACGCGTCGCCCTTCCCCGGTGCGGTCGAGGTTCTGCGTGACCTCGCCGCCGCGGGCACGGAGATCGGGGTGGTGACCATGCAGCCCCGCAGCCGGGTCGCATGGATGATCCCTCAGGAGATCTCGTCGTACTTCTCCGTGGTGGTCGGCTGGGGCGACGCGGAGCCGAAGCCCTCGGGGGCAGGCATCCTGCTCGCTCTCGACCGCTTGGGCGTGCCGCCTGGCCGCGCCTGCTTCGTGGGGGACAGCCCCAGTGACATCGCGGCAGCCTCGGCCGCCGGTGTCCCGTCGATCGGTGCGGCGTGGGGGTACACCGGGCCCGCTCTGGAGAGCTCGGGTCCCACTGTTCTCGTGCACGCCCTGACACATGTGCCGGACGCCGCACGGCGCCTGCTGGGGCCGGCGTAGGCGGAGGTTCGCCCTGGCCGGGGCGGGACGCGACGACCGTCACGCCACCGCGATCCCGTGGTCAGGAGCCGTCCACCTTCTGCGGATATCGTGCGCCGGTACTGCGACACGGGCCGGCTCGGGCAGCGGCGGACTGGGAGTGAGTGATGAGCACGTCGGCCACCACCGGCACCGGAGAGCTGAAGCGGCGCCTGGGCGTGGCCGATGCCGTGCTGATCGGGCTCGGATCGATGATCGGTGCCGGGATCTTCGCGGCTCTCGCCCCGGCCGCCTCCGCGGCCGGGTCCGGGCTGCTGCTCGGCCTCGCCCTCGCGGCGGTGGTGGCGTACTGCAACGCCACCTCCTCGGCCAGGCTGGCGGCCCGCTATCCGCAGTCGGGCGGCACCTATGTGTACGGGCGGGAGAGGCTCGGGGACTTCTGGGGCTACCTGGCCGGATGGGGCTTCGTCGTCGGCAAGACCGCCTCCTGCGCGGCGATGGCCCTGACCGTGGGCTCCTACGTCTGGCCGGACCATGCCCACGCGGTCGCGGTCGCCGCGGTGGTCGGGCTCACCGCGGTGAACTACGCCGGGGTGCAGAAGTCCGCGCTGCTGACCCGGGCGATCGTCGCGGTGGTCCTGGCGGTGCTCGCCGCGGTGATCACCGCCTGCCTGACCTCCGGCACCACCGAGGCGGCCCGCCTCGGCGTCGGCGCCGACGCCGGCCTCGGCGGCGTCCTCCAAGCGGCCGGGCTGCTGTTCTTCGCCTTCGCCGGGTACGCGCGCATCGCCACCCTCGGCGAGGAGGTCCGCGACCCCGCGAGGACCATCCCCCGCGCGATCCCGCTGGCGCTCGGCATCACCCTGGTCGTCTACGCGGCCGTCGCCGTGTCCGTCCTGCTCGTCCTGGGCCCCGCCGGCCTCGCCCGCACTGCCGCCCCTCTGGTCGAGGCCGTGCGATCGGCCGGGATGCCCGCGCTGGCGCCCGTCGTGCGGGCCGGCGCGGCGGTGGCCGCGCTCGGCTCGCTGCTCGCCCTGATCCTGGGCGTCTCGCGCACCACGCTGGCGATGGCCCGCGACCGCCACCTGCCGCACGCCCTCGCCGCCGTCCACCCCCGCTTCCACGTCCCGCACCGCGCCGAACTCGCCGTCGGCGCGGTCGTCGCCGTCCTGGCCGCCACGACGGACGTGCGCGGCGCGATCGGCTTCTCCTCCTTCGGCGTGCTGGCCTACTACGCCGTCGCCAACGCCTCCGCCTGGACCCTGACCGCCGCCGAGGGCCGTCCCGCCCGCGTTGTCCCGATCGCGGGCACGGCCGGCTGCCTCGTGCTGGCCTTCGCGCTCCCCCCGGCCTCCGTCCTGACCGGCGCCGCGGTGATCGCCGCCGGCGCTGCCGTGTACGGGCTGCGCAAGGCGGCGACCCGTCGCGCCTGACGGAACCGCCCGCGACCCCCGCGTCCCGGGGCGCGCCCAACACCGCACCGTGTGGCGCCCGTTCAGGACCGCACACCGTGACAGTCCTGTTGCCGGAACTATGGGCTCCGCCACAGCCGCCCGGATCCCGCACTGATGGACTCGCCCGACGGTCCTTCTGCTCCTCGTCCCGGCCGGCCTCGTATGCGTCCTCGCCCTGGCCGGCTACGGATTCGGCACCCTCGGCCGGTCGGGGGTGCGCGGCGCGGGACGCGACGTGCGGCTCAGGTCCGGCGCGGCGCTGCTGGGCGCCTGCGCGGTCGCGATGTACACCTGCGGCCTGCTGCACGTCGCGGGAGACGTCATCGACGCGGAGGACGGCGGCAGTTGCGCGGCCGCGTCGCGTCAACCCGGCCGCCGCGTGCTTCGCCCTGGGCGCGGTCGTGTGCGCCGGCGCCGCGGCCGTCGCGTCGGAGCGCCGCGCCCGGGAGGTACCGGCCGCGTAGTACCCCGTCAGGGCCTGGCGGCGTGGCGGTCCGGCCGGCAGATCGTGCACGCGGTGACATCCGGCATGCCGAGGGCGATCTCGAATTCCCTGGCGCTGAGCCGGCCCCCACCGCGAATGCGGCAGTCGTCGCGGTGGACGACGCCGCGGCCGGGGCCGCCCCGGGGGTCGGCGACGCTCTGCAGGCGCCAGGCCCGGGCGGCCGCGGGGCGCCGCTGGGGGCGGATACCCGCCTCCGCCTTCCGGATCCGGGCGTCCACGGCGTCGATCTGCAACTGGAGATACAGGCGGATCACCCGCAGACGTTCCGGATCCGATGGCAGTTCGTACACACGTTCGAGATTAGCCGCACGGGGACCGCCCGGCCAGCGCGGGTCCGCCGCGCCGGCGCGCCCTCGGGGCGGCGGGTCCCGCGCGACTCAGAATCCCAGGTCGGACAGGCTCGGGTGATCGTCGGGGCGGCGTCCGAGCGACCAGTGGTAGGCCCGGTCCGACTCGTCGATGCGCAGGTCGTTGATGCACGCATGGCGGACGCGCATCAGGCCCTGGTCGTCGAACTCCCAGTTCTCGTTGCCGTAGGAGCGGTACCAGTTGCCGGAGTCGTCGTGGCACTCGTAGGCGAAGCGTACGGCGATGCGGTTGCCGTCGAAGGCCCACAGTTCCTTGATCAGGCGGTAGTCGAGCTCGCGGTTCCACTTCCGGGTCAGGAACGCGACGATCTCGTCCCGCCCGTTGACGAACTCCGCGCGGTTGCGCCAGCGGCTGTCCGGCGAGTAGCCGAGCGCCACCTTCGCGGGGTCGCGCGAGTTCCAGGAGTCCTCGGCCATGCGCACCTTCGCGATGGCGCTCTCCCGCGTGAAGGGCGGTACCAGGGGCTTGGCGGCCATGCTCGCTCCTACGGATCGACGTCCAGGGGATCGATCAAGTCCACCCCAGGACGCTGTTGATCGCATCCGCGCGGAGCGGGGCGTCAGCCGGAGCCGACGAACGCCACCAGGAGCAGCCAGACCACCGGAGCGGTCGGCAGGAGGGAGTCGAGGCGGTCCATGATGCCGCCGTGGCCCGGCAGCAGCTTGCCCATGTCCTTGATGCCGAGATCACGCTTGATCATCGACTCGCCGAGGTCGCCGAGGGTGGCGCTCGCCGCGACCGCGAGGCCCAGCAGCAGGCCCTGCCACCAGTGGCCCCCGTCGATCAGGTACTCCATGGACAGCGCACCGGCGGCCATCGCGAAGGCGACGGCCCCGACCAGTCCCTCCCGGGTCTTGCCGGGGCTGATGCGCGGGGCCAGCTTGTGCGTGCCGAAGCGCCATCCCACCGCGTACGCACCGGTGTCGCTGACGACGGTCAGCAGCAGGAAGACGAAGACCCGCCACGGACCGTCGTGCGCGGCGAGCATCATCACCACGAAGGTGGCCAGGAACGGTACGTAGAAGGCGGCGAAGACGCCGGCCGTGACGTCCCGGAGGTAGTCCTCCGGGGGCTCGGTCATCCGCCAGACCAGGACGGCGAGCGCCGTGAGGGCCATCGCCACCCACGCGCCCTCCGCACCGCGGGTGTAGCCGGCGACGACCATGGCGGCGCCGCCCACGGCGAGCGGGATCAGCGGAGCCCTGATCCCCTTGCGCTCCGCGAGCCGGGAGGTCAGTTCCCACAGCCCCACCACGACAGCCGCCGCGACGACACCGACGAAGATGGCCTTGACGATGAAGAGCGAGGCAAGGATGACGACGCCGAGACCGACGCCGACCCCTATCGCGGCGCGCAGGTTCCGCCCGGCGCTCTTCTTCGCGGGTCCGCCCGGAGCCGCCGGCTGCGGCGCGGAGCGGTCGGGCCGCGCGGAGTGATCCGCCGGTTCGGAGGCGTCGTCGCGGAACAAGGGGCCGCTCATACGAGTGGCCCCTTCGTCCTCGCCTCCCCAGGAGCCGGCGCGTGGCGAAGCCCCCCAGGAAGAGTCGTTCACGGAGATTCGCCTCGCGTTTTCGTCCGGTCCGGGTCGGTCGGAGGTGGGGTGGGTGGGTGGAGGAGCTGGGTCGGCGCACGGAGCGGCCGAGGTGCGGCGCCCGGGCCCGCGGGCCCGGTGCGGCCGGTTCCGGCCCCGGGGCCGGAGTCAGACGTCGGGGCTCAGACCTCGAGCAGCTCGGATTCCTTGTGCTTGAGCAGCTCGTCGATCTGCGCCACGTACTTGTGCGTGGTGTCGTCGAGCTCCTTCTCCGCCCGGCGCACCTCGTCCTCGCCCGTCTCGCCGTCCTTGACGAGCTTGTCGAGGGTCTCCTTGGCCTTGCGGCGCACGCTGCGCACGGAGATCCGCGCGTCCTCCGCCTTGCCGCGGGCGACCTTGATGTACTCCTTGCGGCGTTCCTCGGTCAGCTGCGGGAAGACCACCCGGATGATCCGGCCGTCGTTGGTCGGGTTGACACCGAGGTCGGAGTCCCGGATGGCCTGCTCGATGTTGCGCAGCGCCGAGTTGTCGAAGGGGGTGATCACGGCCATCCGCGCCTCGGGTACCGCGAAGGAGGCCAGCTGGTTGATCGGGGTCGCGGCACCGTAGTAGTCCGCCACGATCTTGTTGAACATCGCCGGGTGGGCACGGCCGGTACGGATCGCGGCGAAGTCCTCCTTGGCGACCACGACGGCCTTCTCCATCTTCTCCTCGGCCTCGAGGAGGGTCTCTTCAATCACCATGTGCTCCTGGTCTTCAGAAGGCGGAGCCATCTAGTAGGGGCCCCTGCGCGCGTCTTCCCTGCACGGTGTCCGACCGGCAGCCTGTTGTCCATCCCCGTTCCGGGCGGATCGCCGGCCGGGTTGCGGCCGGCGTCGTCCGTCAGCGGGTGCCCGTGTCGTTGACGAGCGTGCCGATCTTCTCACCCTTCACGGCCCGCGCGATGTTGCCCTCCGCGAGCAGCTCGAAGACGAGGATCGGAAGCCTGTTGTCCTGGCAGAGCGTGATCGCCGTCAGGTCCGCGACGCGCAGGTCGCGGGCGATGACGTCGCCGTACTCCAGCGCGTCGAACATGACGGCGTCGGGGTTCTTGCGGGGGTCGGAGTCGTAGACCCCGTCGACCCCGTTCTTGCCCATCAGCAGCGCCTGGGCGTCGATCTCCAGGGCGCGCTGCGCGGCGGTGGTGTCGGTGGAGAAGTAGGGCATGCCCATACCGGCGCCGAAGATGACGACGCGGCCCTTCTCCAGGTGGCGCACGGCTCGCAGCGGGATGTAGGGCTCGGCGACCTGCCCCATGGTGATCGCGGTCTGCACGCGCGACTGGATGCCCTCCTTCTCCAGGAAGTCCTGGAGGGCGAGGCAGTTCATGACGGTGCCGAGCATGCCCATGTAGTCGGAACGTGCCCGGTCCATACCGCGCTGCTGGAGTTCGGCGCCGCGGAAGAAGTTGCCGCCGCCGATGACGACCGCGATCTCGTAGCCCTCGCGGACGACGGCCGCGATCTCGCGGGCCATCTTGTGCACGACGTCGGGGTCGACACCCAGTCCCCCGCCGCCGGCGAAAGCCTCGCCGGAGAGCTTGAGCAGGTACCGGCGCTGGGTGTTGGAGCCGTCGCCGTTGGTGTTGTGGGCCTTGTCGGCACCCTGATCCATGGAGATCTCCTCGTGCACGTACGAAGAAGGCCATTGCCGAGGGTTCGTGATCGTTCCCTGTAGCAATGGCCTCCTCGTCACAACTGCGGCCGGCCGCCGGTGAACGGCAGGCTGCGTACGACCCTAGCGGGGTCGCCGGTCAATCGCTTGCGCGGTTCGGACGCTCAGACGCCGACGCGGAAGCGGGCGAAGCGCTTCAGCGTGACCCCGGCCTCGTCGAGGACCTTCTGAACGGTCTTCTTGTTGTCCTTGGCGAAGGCCTGCTCGAGAACGACGTTCTCCTTGAAGAAGCCGTTGACGCGACCCTCGACGATCTTCGACAGGGCGGCCTCGGGCTTGCCCTCCTCGCGGGCGGTGGCCTCGGCGACGCGACGCTCGTTCTCGACCGTATCGGCCGGCACGTCCTCGCGGGAGAGGAAGGTCGGGGCGAAGGCGGCGATGTGCTGCGCGACGTCCTTGGCGACCTCGGCGTTCGCCTTGTCCAGCTCGACCAGGACGCCGACCTGCGGGGGCAGGTCCGGGCTGGTGCGGTGCAGGTAGGAGGCGACGAAACCGTCGGTGAACTGCGCGAAGCGGTCCAGGACGATCTTCTCGCCGAGGGTGGCGTTCGCCTCGTCGACGAAGGCCTGGACGGACTGGCCGTCCTTGATCTCGGAGGAGAGCAGGGTCTCCAGGTCGGCCGGCTTGGTGGCGGCGACGTGCGCGGCGATGGCGTCGGCGGCGGCCACGAACTTGTCACCCTTGGCGACGAAGTCGGTCTCGCACTTGAGCTCGACGAGGACACCCTCGCTGTTGTCACCGGCGATCAGGGACACCACAGCGCCGTTGGAGGCCGAGCGGCCCTCGCGCTTGGTGACGCCCTTCTGGCCCTTGACCCGGAGGATCTCGACGGCCTTGTCCAGGTCGCCCTCGGCCTCCTCGAGCGCCTTCTTGCAGTCCATCATGCCCGCGGCGGTGAGCTCGCGGAGCTTCTTGACGTCGGCGGCGGTGAAGTTCGCCATGTCTGTCAGTCTCTTCTCGGAAGTCGGTGAATCCGGTGAGTCCGGCGGTTCTACGGACGGACGGCGGGGGCCGGAGCCCCCGCCGTCCTCACACGCATCGGAAGGCGGGCGAGGCTCAGGCCTGCTCGGCGTCCGCGTCGGCGGCCGGCGCCTCGACGGTCTCGGCAGCGGCCTCGGCCGGGGCGGCCTCGGCAGCCGGCGCCTCGGTGGCGGCCTCGGCCGGAGCGGCCTCAGCGGCGGCCGGCTCGGCGGCGGACTCGTCGGACTTGGCCTTGTCGCCCTCGAGGAGCTCGCGCTCCCAGGCGGCGAGCGGCTCGCCCTCGGCCTTGTCACCGGTGGCGGCACCGGCGCCGGAGCGGGCGATGAGGCCCTCGGCGACGGCGTCGGCGATCACGCGGGTGAGCAGGGTGACGGAGCGGATCGCGTCGTCGTTGCCCGGGATCTTGTAGTCGACCTCGTCGGGGTCGCAGTTGGTGTCGAGGATCGCGACGACCGGGATACGGAGCTTGCGCGCCTCACCGACGGCAATGTGCTCCTTCTTGGTGTCCACGATCCAGACGGCGCTGGGCACCTTCTGCATCTCGCGGATACCGCCGAGAGTCTTCTCCAGCTTCTCCTTCTCACGGGAGAGAACCAGGAGCTCCTTCTTGGTGAGGCCGGAGGCGGCCACGTCCTCGAAGTCGATCTCCTCGAGCTCCTTCAGGCGCTGCAGGCGCTTGTAGACCGTGGAGAAGTTGGTGAGCATGCCGCCCAGCCAGCGCTGGTTGACGTAGGGCATGCCGACGCGGGACGCCTGCTCGGCGATGGCCTCCTGCGCCTGCTTCTTGGTGCCGACGAACATGATGGAGCCGCCGTGCGCGACGGTCTCCTTGACGAACTCGTAGGCGCGGTCGATGTACGACAGCGACTGGAGCAGGTCGATGATGTAGATGCCGTTGCGCTCGGTGAAGATGAAACGCTTCATCTTCGGGTTCCAGCGGCGGGTCTGGTGCCCGAAGTGGACGCCGCTCTCCAGCAGCTCCCGCATCGTGACGACGGCCATGGCCGTACTCCTAGATGTACTCGGTTCTGAGCGGCCGCCGGACGGCGGCCGCGCCTGACGCCCCGAACGCGCCATGCCACAAGGGACCGAGGAGCGCGTCCACCGCTCACGGGGAGGACGGTGGCGGGGCGTGCGAAGTCGACCCGGTGACCCGGATCGCCATGGAAAGTGTACGGGACCGCCGGAGCCGCGGGCGACATCGTGCCTGCGGGGTGCGGGCCGGGGCTGGTTGTCCACAGGCCGCGGCCATGATCATCTCTTTGCGGCGGGGTCCGTCACCGTGGGGGCATGACGAGATCGACGGTGTTCGTGGTGACGGTGTACCTCGCGGTGACGACGTGGCTCGGTGGGCTCACGGGGCCGGTGAGCGCCGTCGTGCGCGAGGGTGACCGGGGTGACCAGGCTGACCGGGGCGGCGTCCCGGCTGACCGTGCGTGGCCGGTGGCGGCGGCGGACGGGGCGCGCCGGCCGGTGGTGGAGCGGGGCTTCGACCCCCCGCCGGTGCGGTGGGCGGCGGGGCACCGCGGGGTGGATCTGCGGGCCGGCCCTGGCGCACCGGTGCGCGCGGCGGCGCCCGGGCGCGTGGCGTACGCCGGGTCGGTCGCGGGGCGCGGCATTGTGGTGATCCGGCTCGCGGAGGGCCTGCGGATCACGTACCAGCCGGTTCGGGCGACGGTCGCGGTGGGCGAGGAGGTCCGCGCGGGCCAGGTGGTCGGGGTGCTCGCGGACGGACCGTGGCACTGCCCGGGCGGCTGCCTGCACTGGGGGCTGCTGCGCGGGGAGTTCTATCTCGATCCGCTGTCGCTGCTGCCGGACGCGATGCTGCGCGGCGGACCGTCCCGGCTGCTGCCGGTGTTCGGTGTACCGCTTCCCGAGGGGACGGAGGGAGGGCGGATGCCGGAGGGCACCGCGGCGCCCGCTGTCAGCCGAGGACCCCGCGCAGGGCCGTGGTGACCGCGGCGTCGGCGATGGCGTCCGGCTCCTCGGCGGCGCCCAGTTCGATGCGGCGCACGGCGGCGTCGACGACGCCCTGCAGCAGCATGGCGATGAGCCGGGGTTCGCGGTGGCCCAGGGCGCCCAGGGCGTCGACGACCATGGCGATCAGGCCGCCGTGGGCGGCGCGGATCCTCTCACGGGCGCCCGCGTCGAGCTCACCGGCGGAGATGGCGACCACCGCGCGGTGCCTGCGGTCCCCGACGAGGGCGAGCTGGCTGCGCACATAGGCCTCGATCTTGCCCTCGGGGCTGTCGGCCGCCGCCATCGCCGCCTCGACCTCGGCCGCCCACACGGGGAAGTCGACCCGGCACAGCTCCTCGACGACGGCCGCGCGCGAGCGGAAGTACTCGTAGACCGAGGACCTGGCCAGTCCGGTGCGCTCGGCGAGGGCGGGGAAGGTCAGCGCTTCCGTACCGCCCTCGGAGAGCAGGGTTCGTGCGGCGTCCAGCAGGGCGTCGCGCTGCATCGACCTGTGCTCGGCCACCGAGGCCGCTCGAATCTTGGGCACGGCACCACTGTACGGAAGCCGCGCGGCGGCCGTGCCCTCCCGTCGGCAACGCGCGTCATCGGCCGACGTCGGCCAGTTTCGCGCGCAATTGGAGCACGGACTTGGTGTGGATCTGGCTGACCCTGCTCTCGGTCACCCCGAGCACCTGTCCGATCTCGGCGAGTGTGAGCCCCTCGTAGTAGTAGAGAGTGACCACCGTCTTCTCGCGCTCGGGCAGGGTGTTGATCGCCCGGGCCAGCAGCCGGCGCAGCTCGCGGTCCTCGGCGACCTCGACGGGGTTGTCGGCGCCGGTGTCCTCCAGGGTGTCGACGAGGCTCAGCCGGTCGCCGCCCTCGACGCCGCCGTGCAGCAGGTCCTCCAGGGCGACGACATTGGCGAGCGAGAGCTGGCTGAACACCGCGTGCAGTTCCTCCAGCGCGATGCCCATCTCCGCGGCGACCTCCGGCTCGCTGGGGGTACGCCGCAGCGAGGCCTCCAGCGTGGCGTAGGCGCGCTCCACGGCGCGGGCCTTCTGGCGCACCGAGCGGGGGATCCAGTCCAGGGCACGCAGTTCATCGATCATGGCGCCGCGGATGCGGGTGATCGCGTAGGTCTCGAACTTGATCGCGCGCTCGGGATCGAACTTCTCGATGGCGTCGATGAGCCCGAAGACCCCGGAGGAGACGAAGTCCGCCTGCTCGACGTTGGCTGGCAGACCCACGCTGACGCGCCCGGCCACGTACTTCACCAGGGGCGAGTAGTGCAGGATCAACTGCTCACGCAGGCGTGTGTCCCCCGTGGACTTGTAGGTCCGCCACAGCGCGTCGAGCGTGGTGGGGCCGGGAGGCCGGGGGGAACCGGTGACGGTGGTCGCCGCCGTCGCGCGGTCTGACCCGGGGGTGTGCGGGTGCATGCGTGGATTTGAGCCGTTCTGCTGTGACCTGCGGGGCGGACGGGACTCGGACCTCCTTGAGCGTAGCGTGACGACGAGGTCGCAGACCGCGACGATGCGGCGTCCCCATAACCTCGCCATCCCGGAGGTCCCAGGTCAAGAACCGTCCTGTCACCTGATGGTGTGTTCACCGGCAGAGCGTGTCGGCGCGGACCCCTCCTTCAGATGGTTTTCCGCCAACTTCCAGCGCGGGCCGTCACGTTCCACAAAGCCGAGAACGTGCAGCTCCAGGAGCCGGCCGAGAGTCTCGTCGGGGGTGCTCGCGGCGGCCGCCGCGATCGCCGCGCACTCGGCGCCGGCTCTGCCTCCCGGCAGCGCCTCCAGGATCCGCGCGGTCTCCGCCGGCAGCAGGTCGTGCGGCAGCAGGGGCCCACGGCGCTCGGGCGCGAGATCCTGTCCGATCCGGCCGACGAGATCGGCCACATCGGCGGCGCCGGTCACCAGCACGGCGTCCGCGCGCAGCAGTTCGTGCACCCCCTGCGACAGTGCCGACGTGCAGGGTCCGGGCACGCCCATGACGAAGCGTCCCAGCTCACGGGAGCGGCGGGCGGTGATCAGCGATCCGCTGCGGTACTGGGCCTCGACCACGACCGTGCCGCGGGTCAGCGCCGCGATCACGCGATTGCGGAGCACGAACCGCGACCGCGTCGGATGCGATGCGGGCGGCAATTCACTGATGAGCAGACCTTGTTCGGCGATGCGTCCGATCAACTCGGCATGACCGGGCGGATAGGCCACGTCCACCCCGCACGCGACGACCCCGACGGTCGCGCCACCGGCGGACAGCGCCCCGCGGTGCGCCGCACCGTCGATGCCGTACGCGGCGCCGGACACGACGACCCAGCCCGCCTCGGCGAGCTCCGCACCGAGGGTGGACGCCATGTGCGAGCCGTACGACGTGCACGCGCGGGCGCCGACGACGGCGACCGAGCGCAGCGCCCACATCCGCAGGGAGGGCCGCCCCCGCGTCCACAGCCCGAACGGCCGCTCGTCCGCGAGGTCGTCCAGTTGACTCGGCCAGTCCGTGTCTCCCGGGCAGACGAAGCGCCCGCCCATGGCCCGGACCGCGGCCAGGTCCCGCACCGGGTCGACGCGGGCCGCCCGCAGGGCGTAGCCCGCCCTCCGCCGCTCGCTCGCCCCGGGCAGCGCGTCGCCGGCCGCGAGGGCCCTGAGCGTCTCCACGGGGCCGAGCTCGCGCAGCCAGCGCCCGGCGATCTCGTCGCCGGGGTCCGCGACGCCCGTGAGAGCCGCCCGGGCAAGGCGTTCCTCGTCGGTCGGGGGCGGTTCGTCCCCGGGGACGGGTTCGTCGAGCGTGTCGTCGGTGCCGAAGAGCGTGCCGGCCATCAACGGCCTCCCGTCGCGGTCGCAGTCGCCGTCGTTGTCGCGAGGCCGCGGCGGACCCCGGTGCGCAGTTCCAGGGCACGTTCCATGTCGGCGCCGCCGGGCCGGTCCCGGCCGGCCAGGTCGGCGACGGTCCAGGCGACCCGCAGCACACGGTCGAGGCCGCGGGCGGTGAGCAGGCCGCGCTCCATGTCCCGTTCGGCGGCGCGCAGGGCGCCCGGGGCGACGGACCAGCGGGTCCGCAGCTCGTGGCCGGGGACCTCGCTGTTGATCCGCCAGGGGGTGCCCGCGTACCGCGCGGCGGCCCGTTCCCGTGCCTCGCGCACCCGTGCCGCGACCGTGTGCGTCCTCTCGGCTCCGGCGGTGCTGCCCATCAGCTCACCGCGGCTGACCGCCTCGACGTCCACACGCAGGTCGACCCGGTCCAGCAGCGGCCCGGACAACCGCCCCTGGTAGCGGCGGACCATGCTGGGCGTGCAGTCGCACATGCCGCCGGGCGAGCCGTACCGCCCGCAGGGGCAGGGATTCGCGGCCAGGACCAGCAAGAAGCGCGCCGGAAGACGTACGACGCCGGCGGCGCGGGCGATGACGACATGACCGGACTCCAGCGGCTGCCGCAGCGCGTCGAGCGCCTGACCGCTGAACTCGGGTGCCTCGTCCAGAAAGAGCACGCCTTTGTGGGACAGCGATACCGCGCCGGGGCGCGGCAGGGCGTTGCCGCCGCCGACGAGGGACTGCATCGTCGCCGAGTGGTGCGGGGCGCAGTAGGGCGGCTCGTCGACCAGGGGCTTGCCCGCGGGCAGGATGCCGGCGACCGAGTGGACGGCCGAGACCTCGACCGACTCCTGCCGCGTCAGCGGCGGCAGGAGTCCGGGCAGGCGTTCCGCGAGCATGGTCTTGCCGGCGCCGGGCGGGCCCTTGAGGTACAGGTGGTGGCCGCCGGCCGCCGCCACCTCCAGGGCCGTGCGGGCCGTGCCCTGCCCGGCGACGTCGGCGAGGTCGGGTGTCCCGGCGTCGGACAGCCCCGTGCCGTGTCCCGCGCCGAGCAGCGCGAGTCCGGCCAGCATCGGGTCGGGGCGCCCCTCGCCCGGGTCCTCGGGCTCCTCGGGAGCCAGTTCGTCGTTGAGGAGCGCGATCAGCTGCCGCAGGCTGCGTACCCCGAGCACCGAGACGCCCGGCACGAGCGAGGCCTCCGCCACCGTCCGCTCGGGGACCACCACGTGCCGGTAACCGGCTTCCGCGGCGGCCAGGACGGCCGGCAGCACCCCGCGCACGGGCCGGACCCGGCCGTCGAGGCCCAGCTCGCCGATCATCATCAGATCGGCGATGTCCTCGGGGGCGACCCGCTCATTGGCGGCGAGCACGGCGCAGGCGACGGCGAGATCGAAGCCGCTGCCGCCCTTGGGGACGGACGCGGGGCTCAGACCGACGGTGAGCTTCTTCTGCGGCCAGGTCTCGCCGCTGTTGACGAGTGCCGCGCGGACCCGGTCACGGCTCTCGCTCAGGCTCTTGTCGGGCAGTCCCACCAGCGTGAACGCCGCCACGCCGGGTTCCAAATCGGCCTGCACCTCGACGACGACGCCCTCCACGCCGAGCAACGCCACCGAACACGTACGGGCGAATCCCATCAGGCGGCCCCCCGTACGTGCTCGACCCGGGCGGCGCCCCGCTCGGGCAGGGTCACGCCGACCACGTCGATGCGGACCCCGCCCGGCGGCGGTGGCCCGCCGTGGTCGGCCAGCCAGCACTCGGCGAGCCGCCGCAGCCGTTCGGCCTTGCGCGCGGTGACCGCGGCCATCGGATGCTCGGGGCCGCCCTCCGTCCGCGCCTTGACCTCGCACACGACCACGGCGTCGCCGTCGGCCGCCACGATGTCGATCTCGCCGTGGCGCTCACGGTGCCGGCAGCGCCAGTTGCGCTCCAGCACGGTCATCCCGGCCGCCGTCAGGGACCGCGCCGCCAGTTCCTCGCCGTACCGTCCGAATGCTCCTCGGGCGTTCATGTCACACCACCTCCGTCACTCACTGTGACGGAGGTGGTGCCCGAAAGATGATCTTGCCGGAGCCCTGTGGATAACTTCCCTCGAGCGGACCGCCCCGAGCCGGCGCGGCTCAGCCGTTGAAGCCGGAGTCGTCCGACGGAAGGTCGAGATCGGCCTTGTTGAGCTCCTCGATGTTCACATCCTTGAACGTGAGCACCCGCACCTGCTTCACGAAACGCGCCGGTCGGTACATGTCCCAGACCCACGCATCGGCCATCGACACTTCGAAGAAGACCTCACCCTGCACCGAGTGCACCTGCATCTCGTAGTCGTTGGTGAGGTAGAAGCGACGCTCGGTCTCGATCACGTACTTGAACAGGCCGACGACGTCCCGGTACTCCCGGTAGAGCTTGAGCTCCATCTCGGTCTCGTACTTCTCGAGGTCCTCGGCACTCATGGCATGTTCCCCTTCAGCCGTACGTCCCCCCATTGTGCGTCAGTCACGCTCTGTCCCCAGGTGGATCGGGGACAGAGGGGGTCCTTCGTCCAGCAGCGCGCCCAGCAGTCCGGCGAGTCTGGTCGGGTACACCGTCTCACGCGTGCCGAGAAGTTCTTCACAGGTCCACCATCGCAGGCCCGTGACGCTGCGCTGCTCCAATTCCGTCAATCCGGCGGTATGGAATCGGGTGTCGTCGGTCCGGGCCAGGAAATACCACTCGTCCTGCTCCCAGCGCCGCCCGTCGAAGTCGAACGCGCACGAGCGCTCCCAGAGCACCGGCCCGAGCTTCGCACCCGTGATGCCGGTCTCCTCGGCGAGCTCACGCCGTGCCGCGTCCTCCAGGCTCTCGCCCTCCTCGACCCCGCCGCCCGGGGTGAACCACCAGGTCACCGAGGGGTCGTCCGGCTCGTAGCCGTGCAGCAGGAGGATCCGGTCCAAGGGGTCGAGGAGGATGACCCGCGCCGCGCGCCGCCGCGCCATGGTCAGCGCGCCGTCCGCCGACGGCCCGCCACACGCGCGAGCGGCCCGTACGCGGCCCCGCAGAAGATGAGCGCGGCACCGCCCACCGCCGCCGCCACGACCGCCTTCAGCGGACCGGGGGCGGACGGCCCGTCCCCGGACAGACCGGCGAAGGCCGAGGACCGCTGCAGCATGCCCATGCGGCCACTGGGCCAGGCGATGGCGTCGGCGCGGGCGTTCACCGCGCTGCGCGGCACGGAGCCGTCGTCGGCGTCGGTGAGCCGGACGCGGGAGTCCTCCGACGTGGCGCGGTTGTCGCCCATCATGAAGAGATTGTCCTTCGGCACGGTGGCCGAGAAGCCGGTCGGCGAGGCCGGAGCCCTGGGGTCGAGCAGGTACGGCTCGTCGATCGGCTTGCCGTTGACGGTCAGCCGCCCCTGCTTGTCGCAGCAGGCGACCTTGTCGCCGCCGACCGCCACGACCCGCTTGACCATCGGGACGTCCCCCCACAGCGCGTCGTCGAAGACCACGATGTCGCCGCGGCGGACCTCGGAGCCGTCGATGCGCTGGGCGAGGATATGGTCCCCGGTGTCCACGGTCGGGGTCATCGACCCCGTCGGAACGGTGTAGGGCCGGTAGAGGATCGCGCCCCAGACGAAACCGCCGAGGAAGAGAACGGAACCAAGGGCCACGGCCAGGCCGGAGAGTATCGCTCCGGCCCGTCCGCCGCCCTTACCGCCCGTCCCGCGCGTGCCGCCCGTCGTCGTACGCGTGCCCGTGCGTGTGCCTGTGCTCATGCGACGGCACCCTACCCGGCGGTATGGATCCGGGGCAGCCCCGTCACTTCGCCTGGTTGATCAGCCGGCGCCGCCGGAGCAGCACCAGCGGCACCGCGCCCGCGACACCCGCCGCGGCGGGCAGCCCCGCGGCGGCGGCCGCGCTGATGCCCGGCTGGTCGAAGGTGCTGGGAATCGGCAGGGTCGACCAGCGCCCGATCGGCCAGGCCACCACGATCGCGCGGCCGACGACCTCGTCGTTGGAGACGGTGCCGTTGCCCGGCAGGTCCTGGTGGTACCGCGAGTCCAGGGAGTCCTGGCGGTGGTCGCCCATCACCCAGATCCGGTCCTTGGGGACCCTGATCGGACCGAAGGGACGGTCGCCGCAAGGGGTGTTCCCCGGGTAGATGTACGGCTCGTCCAGCGCCTTGCCGTTCACCTTGACCGGGCCGGTGCCCTGGCACTCCACGGTGTCACCGCCGACCGCGATGACCCGCTTGATCAGGTCCTTCTCCTCGGCGGAGGGCATGAGGCCGACGAAGCTGAGGACCTTCTGGATCGCCGAGGTGACCGGGTTGGTGTCGACCGGCGCGGTCTCGCCGAGCCAGCCGCCCGGGTCGTGGAAGACGACGACCTCGCCGCGCTCGGGCTCCGAGCCGAACCAGGGCGTCAGTTTGTCGACGAGGACCCGGTCGCCCTCCTGCAGCGTGTTCTCCATCGACGCGGACGGAATGGAGAACGCCTGCACCAGAAACGTCTTGATCAGCAGCGCGAGCACGAGGGCGATCACGATGAGCAGCGGAAGTTCCTTCCAGAACGAGCGCTGCTTCTGCGGCGGGCCGCCGTCGCCGTCCGTCGTCTCATCCGCCTCGTCGGAGGAGCCGCCCGAGCCGCCCGAGCCGGAGTCCGCGCGCGCGCCGTCGCCGGGCTTCACCCCGTCCTCGCCGGTCGCGCCCGCCGAGGACCCATGGTCCTCCGGCTCCTCGCGTCCGGACCTTGCGCCGACCACCAGGTCCCCCACATCCACTCCTCACTCCACGCTGCCGCCCGCGCCGCCAGATGCGGCGCAGGCCCACGACTCCCATAACGAGCGGGAGTTCCGCAGGAGGCGGGAGCGCAATCATTCCTTGCCGATTGTTGGATGTTGCCACCCTATGGCTCGCGGTGGCGGCAGACGCGCCAGAGAGAGCCGGTGCGGCGACGGTGGAGAAGGTGGTCGGCTCCTTCAGTCCGGACCAGTGGCCAAGGGGCCAGGCCACGGCGAAGGCACGGCCGACGACCAGGCTCTCGGGCACGGTGCCGTCACCGGGGTCCTTCAGGTGGAACCGGGAGTCCGCGGAGTTGGAGCGGTGGTCACCCATGACGAACAGCCGGCCCGGCGGAACCTTGACCGTGAATTTAATGTCCGAGGGCGGATTGCCCGGGTAGATGTACGGCTCGTCGAGCGGGGTGCCGTTGACGGTGACCCGGCCGTCCTTGTCGCAGCACTTCACCGTGTCGCCGCCGACCGCGACCACCCGCTTGATCAGGTCCTGCTCGTCGGCGGACGGCAGCAGGCCGATGAAGGTGAAGAACTCCTTGACCTGCCTGACCCCCACGGGGTCCTGGCCGCCGGAGGCCTGCTCGCCCTCCAGCCAGTTGCCGGGGTCCTTGAAGACGACCACGTCACCGCGGTGCGGCTTGGCGCCGAACCACGGGGTGAACTTGTCGACGACCACGCGGTCACCGATGCGGATCGTCTGCTCCATGGAGCCGGACGGGATGACGAACGCCTGGAGCAGGAAGGTCTTCAGGACCAGTGCGATCAGCAGGGCGACGCCGATGAGCAGCGGTATCTCCCTGGCGGCGGAGCGCCGGCGTTTGCGCTTGACCTTCCGGGCCAGCCTGCGGCGCTCGGCGCGGCCGCCGCTCCTGCGCGGGCCCGCGGCCTCCGCCTCGTCGCCCAGGTACGCCGCGCGGACCGGCCGGTCCTCTCCCGACCGTCCCCGGCTACCCATGGGCGCCGTCCAGCGACCGGCGCCGGCCCAGCGGCCAGATGGTGGCCTCGGCCCTGCCGATCACCTTGTCCACCGGGACCGTGCCCCCTCCGGGGTCACCGAGGTGATCGCGGGAATCGCGGCTGTCGGCACGGTGGTCGCCCATCACCCACAGCCTCCCCTCAGGTACCTCGATGTCGAACGCTACCCGCGACGGTGTGTCGCCGGGATAAAGATAGGTCTCGTCCAGCGGGCGGCCGTTGACGGTGATCCTGCCCCGCCGGTCGCAGCAGGTCACCCGGTCCCCGCCGACACCGATCACCCGCTTGATGTAGTCGGTCCTGCCGGACTCCTGCACGAAGGATCCCTCGCCGTCGAACACCACGACGTCCCCCCGGGCCGGGGCGCCGCCGAAACGGTACGCCAGTTTGTTGACCAGCACCCGGTCCCCGGATCGCAGGGTGTTCTCCATCGACCCGCTGGGGATCTCGAAGGGTTGCGCCACGAAGACGTTGACCGCGGCGATCACGGCGGCGCACGCCACGACGAGAAGCGCATACCGCTGTGTACGTACGCCGAAGCGCGACCGCTCATCCGGCCCTGGGGCCGGCTCGGCGCGGTCGCGCTCCGGAAGAGGTACCTCGGTGTCCATCGAGCGCAGAGCCTATACGGCCCCGCATATGCCCGGGCGGACTCAGTTGTCGCGCTTCTCCTTGATCTTCGCGGCCTTGCCGCGCAGCTCACGGAGGTAGTACAGCTTCGCGCGACGGACGTCACCGCGGGTCACGAGCTCGATCTTCTCGAAGATCGGGCTGTGCACCGGGAAGGTACGCTCGACGCCGACGCTGAAGGAGACCTTGCGGACCGTGAAGGTCTCACGGACGCCGGAACCCTGGCGGCGGATGACAACGCCCTTGAACTGCTGGATACGGGAGCGGTTGCCCTCGATCACGCGGACGTGGACGTTGACGGTGTCGCCCGGACGGAAGCCCGGGATGTCGCTGCGCAGCGACGCGGCGTCGACGGTGTCGAGCACGTGGGACATGTCTGTCTGCTTTCTTCGCCCATGCCACAGGTCATCGGCGGACATAGTGATGGTGATACGGCTGCCACCGCGTCGGACGGGCGTCGTGTCCCCCTGTGGCAGGGGCGCGCGGCGGGCGCAGAGCGGCAGCCGCCTATTCTTCCACGGCCTCGGGGGCTCGCCAAAATCGGCCGTCCTCGCGCGGCGCCCAGCCGAGGGCCGCGAGGATCGCGCGGTCGTGCTTGTCCAGCGTCGCCGGGTCGCAGCGTTCGATCAGATCGGGGCGGTGCGCGGCGGTGCGCCGGAAGGCCTCGTCGCGGCGCCAGCGAGCGACCTTGCCGTGATGGCCGCTGAGCAGCAGGTCCGGCACACCGCGGTCCCGCCAGACCGGCGGCTTGGTGTAGACGGGGCCTTCCAGCAGGTCGGCCATGGCGCCGGGGGCGAAGGAGTCGTCGCGGTGGGACTCGGCGTTGCCCAGCACGCCCGGCAGCAGCCGGGCGATCGCCTCGACCATGACCAGCACCGGGGCCTCGCCGCCGGCCAGCACGTAGTCGCCGATGGAGACCTCGCGCACGTCGAGCCGGTCACCGTACTCGTCGATGACGCGCCGGTCGATGCCCTCGTAACGCGCCGGGGTGAACACCAGCCAGGGCTTCTCCGACAGCTCGACCGCGAGCTCCTGGGTGAAGGGGCGGCCGCTGGGGGTCGGTACGACGATCACGGGCGTGCCCTCGCCCGACGCCAGGACGGCGTCCAGCGCCTCGCCCCACGGCTCGGGCTTCATGACCATCCCCGGGCCGCCGCCGTAGGGGGTGTCGTCGACCGTGTTGTGCCGGTCGTGGGTGTACTCGCGCAGGTCGTGGACGCGTACGTCCAGCCGTCCGCGCGTCCTGGCCTTGCCGACCAGGGAGACGTTCAGCGGCTCCAGGTACTCCGGGAAGATCGTGACGACGTCGATGCGCATTACGCCGGCTCCGCCCCGCCCTCGCCGTCACCCTCGCCGCGGCTGCCGGCGGTCTCGGCCTCGGCCTCGTCGAGCAGGCCCGGCGGCGGGTCGATGACGGCCCGCTGCCGCTCCAGGTCGATCTCGGGCACGATCTCCCCGACGAAGGGCACCATGACCTCGCTGCCGTCCGGCCGTTCCACGACGAGCAGGTCGTGGTAGGGCAGGTGGGAGATCTCGGTGATGCGGCCGACCTCGGTCCCGTCGACGGTGACCACGTCGAGGTCGATCAGCTGGTGGTCGTAGAACTCCTCGGGGTCCTCCGGACGCTCGTCCGGGTCGACCTCGGCGATCAGCAGGATGTTGCGCAGGGCCTCGGCGCCGGTGCGGTCCTTGACGCCCGCGAAGCGCAGCATCAGCCGGCCGCTGTGCACGCGGCCGGTCTCGATCGTGAGCGGTCCGGCCGAGGCCGGGTCCGTGGCCAGCACCGCGCCCGGCGCGAGCCGCAACTCCGGCTCGTCGGTGCGCACCTCCACCGAGACCTCGCCCTTGATGCCATGGGCGCGGCCGATGCGTCCCACTACCAGCTGCACTTGTTCGCGCTCCTGTGCGTTGCGTGTCGGATACGGCTCGGGCCGGGGGCGGCGGTGACGCCTCCCCCGGCCCGTGCCGGTGCTTCGTTTCTCAGCGAACCTGGTCGACGTCGACGAGGTCGACGCGGACACCACGTCCGCCGATCGCGCCCACGACGGTACGCAGGGCACGGGCGGTACGGCCGTTGCGGCCGATCACCTTGCCGAGGTCATCGGGGTGCACCCGGACCTCCAGGACCTTCCCGCGACGCAGGGTGCGCTCGGCGACCTGCACGTCATCGGGATTGTCGACGATGCCCTTGACCAGGTGTTCGAGGGCCTCCTCGAGCACGATCAGGCCTCGGTCGACTCGGCCGCCTCGGCGGCCTCGTCCTTCTTGTCGGACTTCTTGGCCTTCTGGGTGATGGCCTCACCCTTGGGCTCGTCCCCGGCGTCCTTGGCGGCAGCCTCGAAGAGGGCGCGCTTGTCGGCCTTGGGCTCGGCGACCAGGAGCGGGGCCGGAGCCGGCTCGCCCTTGTACTTCTGCCAGTCGCCGGTCTTCTTGAGGATCGCGAGCACGGGCTCGGTCGGCTGCGCGCCGACACCCAGCCAGTACGCCACGCGCTCCGCGTCGACCTCGATGCGCGACGGGTTCTGGACCGGGTGGTACAGGCCGATCTCCTCAATGGCCCGGCCGTCACGGCGGGTCCGGGAGTCGGCGACGACGATGCGGTAGTGAGGCGAACGGATCTTGCCCAGACGCTTCAGCTTGATCTTGACTGCCACGGGAGTGGGTTCTCCTGGTGTTGACGTGGGTTGGGCACACCTGACCGCCACGTGGGGTTGTGGAGCCGGATGCCCGACGGACGCGTCAGCCGAAGGAGAGAGGGGTCCTGCACGGCTGCCGAGTGCTCAGCTGACCATTGTGCCATACGGCAGGCACGCCGCCGCACGCCGGGAACGTCCCCGGCGGCGCTCCGCGCACCCGCCGCCGCGGGCGGCCGCCTCAGGCGACCGCCGCGGTCTCCGGGATCCGGAAGGGTGTTCCGCACGCCCCGCAGACGATCGGGGCCTGCGCGAGCACGGACGGCACGACCCGGACATTGCGCCCGCAGTCGCAGACCGCCTTCACCCGAACGCCGCCACCCGAGGACCCGTGCCGGGCGGCCGGCCCGCGGAAGCTGCGGGCGGTGTCGGCGGTGGTCGCCGCGGTGTGCGCTCTGAGGGCGCGCTGCAGCCGGTCGATCGTGGCCCGGTAGCGCTTCTTGGTGTCGGGGCGCATCTGGACCAGGGAGAAGCCGCTGCTGGGATGCGGCTCCTCCGAGTGGTCCAGGCCGAGCTCATCGGCGATGGCCAGGAACCGACGGTTGTGGTAGCGGCCCGCCCGCGAGGTGTCCCGGACGCCGCGCGCGGCGGCGACTCCGTGGACGGCCTCGTGCAGCAGGCGCTCGAAGGAGAGCTCCGTGCCGCAAGCGGACGAGGACTCTCCGATCAGGGACTCGGGGGCGGCCAGATCGGGCAGCTCGGGGTGGTGCCGTTGAATGTCGGCCCATGCGACTGCCAGCTCGGCGGCGAGGACTGGTGGTGTCGTGCTCACGTCGTGACAACGAGCCGGGGGCGCCCGGTGTTCCGATACCGGGCCATCCCAAATATTTTGCACGTACTAGTCAGTTCAGGATGATGAGTACGCCTGAGGGCGGGTGCGGAGAACAGCGGAGAAGCCACGCACCCGCCTCAAGCAAGGACGTACTGCCGATTACGTACGTCGCTTTTCAGTCATCTGACGGTCAGTATGCCCGCGCGACGACCGCCACGGTACCCGGCGCGTCGTCCGTTTCCGGCACAGCCCCGTCCTCGGTGAGCAGGCAGCGCACGGACACGCCCTGCTCGGCGAGCTTGGCCTCGCCCTCCGGGCCCAGGTCCGCCCACGGAATGCGGGCCCAGCCGGTGGCCGCGGCCTCGGCGGCCTCGCCGATCGTCGCGACGTCCACGGTGCGCGCCTCGCGGCGCTCGCGGGACTGGCGCAGCAGCGTGGCCTGGTCTTCCTCAAGGGCCCTGGGGATCAGCGCGGTCAGCTCGTCGATGGCCACCGGCTCCTTGCCGCCGGGGATGCGGCGGGCCAGCATCGCGGTGCCGTTCTCCAGGTCGCGCGGGCCGACCTCGACGCGGACGGGCACGCCCTTGAGCTCCCAGTCGACGGCGCGGCGGCCGAAGGGGGTGTCGGTGCGCACGTCCACCTGCACACGGATGCCCGCGGCCTTGAGCCGGTCGCCGATCTCGCGGACCTTGGCCACGACCTCGTCGTCACCCTTGATCGCCAGCACGACGGCCTGCACGGGCGCCAGCCGCGGCGGCACGCGCAGTCCGTTGTCGTCGCCGTGGGACATGATCAGGCCGCCGACCATGCGGGTCGACGTGCCCCAGGAGGTCTGCCAGACCAGCTCCTGCTGTCCTTCCTTGGACAGGTAGGAGGTGTTGAAGGCCTTGGCGAAGTTGGTGCCCAGCTCGTGGCTGGTGCCCAGCTGCAGCGCCTTGCCGTCGCCCATCATGCCTTCGAGGGTGAGGGTGTTGATGGCGCCGGCGAAGCGCTCGCGGGCGGTCTTGCGGCCCAGCAGGACGTCGATGCCGAGGACGCCGGTCATGAAGTCGCCGTAGACGTCGCGGTGGATCATCGCGGCGTAGTCCCGCGCGTCCTCGAAGGTGGCGTGCGCGGTGTGGCCCTCCTGCCAGAGGAATTCGCTCGTGCGGAGGAACAGCCGCGAGCGCATCTCCCAACGGACCACGTTGGCCCACTGGTTGATGAGCAGGGGCAGGTCGCGGTAGCTCTGCACCCACTTGGAGAAGTACTCGTTGATGATGGTCTCGGAGGTGGGCCGGACGACGACCGGCTCCTCCAGCTCCTTGCCGCCGCCGTGGGTGACCACGGCCAGCTCCGGGGCGAAGCCCTCGACGTGCTCGGCCTCCCGGGTCAGGTAGGACTGCGGGATGAAGAGCGGGAAGTACGCGTTCTGCGCGCCCGCTTCCTTGATCCGTGCGTCCATCTCCTGCTGCATCCGCTCCCACAGCGAGTACCCGTACGGCCGGATGACCATGGTGCCGCGCACCGGGCCGTTGTCGGCCAGTTCGGCCTTGTTGATCAGGTCCTGGTACCAGCGCGGGAAGTCGTCAGCCTGGGGGGTGAGTACGGGAGCCTTTGCCATGCCGCAGATGGTACGGGTCCGCCGCCGCCGGACGTGAATCGACGGGGCGCACTCCGGCCTCGGGTTCGGCTCAATCCCCGCCTTCAAACCTCTGGACTACGGCCCGGAAGGGGAGTTGGCTGACCTAGGGGGCATGCGCCGCGTAACCGTGAACATGCGCGGCGTAACGGGGGAGCGTACGAGGAAAGCTTTCAGCGAGACCGCGACGCGGCTGAAGGGGCGATCTATGACACCTACGCTCGCACACCCACGCATCCACCGGGCCGACGGCAGGGCGCGGGACTGGGCCGAGATCCAGGAGCGGATGCTCGTGCCGCTCTACGAAGCCGTGTACGAGCGCCTGGGCGTCGGCACCGCCACACGCCTGCTGGGCGTCGGCTGCGGTTCGGGGCTCGCGCTGCTCATGGCCGCCGCCCGCGGGGCCACCGTCACCGGCTGCGACCCCGACGACCAGCGGCTGGCACTCGCACGGCAACGACTGCTCCCGGCCCCGCAATGGGGCATCCCCGCACCCTCCCGCGGCCGTACCCGGCTCGTCCCCGGCGGCCCGGAGGCCGCGGCCGCGGCCACGAACGACGCGCCACTGTTCACGGTGATCACCGCGTTCGACCCGGCGGCGCCGCCGTCGGCACTGGTACCGGCGCTGCGTGCGGCGTCCGGCCTCGCCGAGCGCGGCAGCCCCGTCGTCCTGGCCGGCTGGGGACCGCCCGAACGGTGCGCGACGGGACGGGTGCTGCGGGTCGCCGCACGCCTGGCCGAGCCGCGCGGCGCCGCCGTGGAGACCCGGCTCAGCGGCCGGGACGACCTCGAGGACATGGCCCGCGGTGCGGGTCTGCGCCCGGACGGCTCCGGCCGGGTGTCCTGCCCGTTCGGCTACCCCGACATGGACAGCGCGGTCCGTGGCCTGGTCTCCACCGGGCTCTTCGACGCGGCGGCGGCCGCCACGGACGTGGACCAGGTCCGCAAGGAACTGCGCGAGGCACTGCACCCCTACCGGCGCGCGGACGGCACCGTGCGGATGGAGAACGTCTTCCGCTACCTGGTCGCGCGGGTCTGACCCGCGTCGGGCCCGGTTCACCTCCGGGGTACCCGCAGCGGCCCTTCGGCCCACTCGCCACACGGCCTGCCCGAAAGACCCCGGGCCCGGAGCGCGCGGGGCGCACAGCGGCAGACCGGGCCCTAGCCGAGACTTCCGGACGGCTTCTCCAGCCGGGGGATGCCGGCGGCCGCGTACGCCTCGCCCTCCTCCAGCGTCTCCGCCTCCAGGAGCCGCTCGGCCAGCGAGTCCAGCTGCTCGCGGTGCTGGTCCAGGAGGCGGCAGGCGGTGCCGTAGCACTCGTCGACGATGCGGCGCATCTCCGCGTCGACCACGTCGAGGGTGGACGGGGCGGCGGACAGCCCGTACGGCTGCTGGGCGTCGGCCGGGATCGCCGACAGCGGCCCGACCCGGTCGCTCATCCCCCATCGGCCGACCATGCCGCGCACGAGGTTGGTGACCTGCTCCAGGTCGTTCTCGGCGCCGGTGGTGATCACCCCGAAGACGACGTGCTCGGCGGCCATGCCGCCGAGGGCGCCGATGATGCGGCCGCGCAGGTACTCCTCGCTGTAGGCGTAGCGGTCGGAGTCGGGCGTGGAGAGGGTGACGCCCAGGGCGCGGCCGCGCGGCACGATGGTGATCTTGCGTACCGGGTCGGCGCCGGGCTGGAGCATGCCGAGCAGCGCGTGGCCGGACTCGTGGTACGCCGTGCGGCGCCGCTCCTCGGGTGAGAGCACCAGCGGCCGCGCGGCGCCGAGCTGCACCTTCTCCAGGGCGTCGGAGAGCTCGCTCTGCCCGACGGTCTTCCTGCCGCGCTTGACGGCGAGCAGGGCGGCCTCGTTGGCGAGGTTGGCGAGTTCCGCGCCCGTCATGCCGGGGGTCGCGCGGGCGACCCGCGTGAGGTCGATGTCGGCCTGGAGCGGGACGTCGCGCAGGTGGATGCGGAGGATCGCCTCGCGGCCGGTCCGGTCGGGCGGGCTGACGTGCACGGTGCGGTCGAAGCGGCCGGGCCGGGTGAGGGCGGGGTCGAGGACGTCGGGGCGGTTGGTGGCGGCGATGACGACGACGCCCTCGGAGCCGGAGAAGCCGTCCATCTCGGTGAGGATCTGGTTCAGCGTCTGCTCGCGCTCGTCGTGGCCGCCGAGTCCGCCGGCGGCGCCGCGGGCGCGGCCGATGGTGTCGATCTCGTCGATGAAGATGATCGCGGGGGCGACCTTGCGGGCCTCGGCGAACAGCTCGCGCACCCGGCCGGCGCCCACGCCGACGATCATCTCGATGAACTCCGACGCGGAGGCGGAGAAGAACGGCACGTCCGCCTCACCGGCGACGGCCCGTGCCAGGAGCGTCTTGCCGGTGCCGGGCGGTCCCGCGAGCAGCACGCCGCGCGGCATGCGCGCGCCGAGCGCCCGGTAGGCGTCGGGCCGCTTGAGGAAGTCGACGACCTCGTTGAGCTCGGCCTCGACCTCGTCGATGCCGGCGACGTCCTCGAAGGTGGTGCGCCGGCCCTCGTCGGGCCGGATCGGCACGGGTGTCCTGCGGCCGAAGCCGCCCAGCCCGCCGAGGCCTCCCCCGCCGGTCAGCCGGCTCATCCGGCGTGCGACGAAGAGCCACAGCAGGACCAGGAGCAGCACCGGCGCCAGTGACAGCGCGATGTTGTAGAGGATGCCGCGCTGCTGGACGACGGGCTGCGCGGTGACGGTGACCTTGTTCTTCGTCAGCGCGCCCCACAGGTCGTCCTTGGCGAAGACCGGCCGCTGGGTCTTGAACTGGGTGTACGTCTTGTCCCCCGAGCCCTTGGGCGCGGGGGCGGCCTCCCTGAGCTGGCCCTCGATGGCGTCGCCCTTGGAGTAGATCTTCGAGATGTTGTTCGCGGCGAGCTGCCGGCCGAACTCGGAGTACGAGATCGTGGTCGGGCGTGATCCGGCGACCAGCGACAGCACCAGGTCGGTGATCAGGAACACGGCGACCGCGGCCAGGATCATCCCGCCCCAGCCGCCCAGCCTGCGCCGTCGCCTGGTGGGCGGCGACGACGGAGCTCCCTCCGCCCGCCACGGGTCGCCCGGGTTCTTCCGAGGCGGTACCGAATTGGCCATATTGGCACCATACGGACAGCCGCCCGAGTGCGCCCCTCAGGCTCCGGGCCACTCCTCGGCGGTGAGCGCGAAGCGCTCGTGGTCCCGCCAGGCGTCGTTCAGGTAGAGCATCCGGGGTGAGAAGCCCTCGTGGCGGAAGCCCAGCCGCTTGGCCATGGCGACCGAGCGCTCGTTCTCCGGCTGGACGTTGATCTCCAGCCGGTGCAGGCCCAGCCCGCGCGGCTCCGCGGTGAAGCAGCGGTCCACCACCAGGCGCAGTCCCTCGGTCATCCGGCCCGTGCCGACGAAGGGCATGTAGCTGTCGTAGCCGAGCGAGGCGTTGCGGAAGCGGCCCATGGAAATGTTGGCCACGTTGCACTTCCCGGCGATGTCGCCGGTCTCCTCGTCGATGATCAGGAAGGTCCGCAGGACCGGACCCTGGCGGCGCAGCAGTTCCGGCAGCCCGTCCGGCTCGACGGGATTCCACTGGCCCACGTGCTCGGCCGAGCGGAGGACGGCCTCGCGGTACGCGGGAGCGTCGGCGAATTCCGGCGGGCGGATGTGAACGCGCATGCGTCCATGATGCCCGTACGACGAAGGCGCCCCCGTCTCGGGGGCGCCTCCGGCACGGCACGGGTCGAGGGGCTCAGCCCATGAACTTCTTGAACTCGTCGGGCAGTTCGAACTGGTTGCCCTGGTCCTGCGGGACCCCGAAGGCGTTGCCCGCCTGCTGCTCCCGGCGAGCGGCCGCGGCCTTCTCCTCCTCGGCGCGCTTCAGCGGGTTGCCGCTCTGGCGCTTGCCCTTGGCCTTCTTCTGCTGCTTCTTCTGGCGGCCGCCACCCAGGCCCGGCATCCCCGGCATCCCCGGGATGCCGCCCTGGGCCATCCGGGACATCATCTTGCGGGCCTCGAAGAACCGCTCGACCAGGCCCTTCACCGCGCTGACGTCGACACCGGAACCGCGGGCGATGCGGGCCCTGCGGGAGCCGTTGATGATCATCGGGTCCTGGCGCTCGCCCGGGGTCATCGACTTGATGATCGCGGCGGTGCGGTCCACGTCGCGCTCGTCGAGGTTGTTGATCTGGTCCTTGATCTGGGCCATGCCCGGGAGCATGCCGAGCAGTTTGGAGATCGACCCCATCTTGCGGACCTGCTCCATCTGCTGGAGGAAGTCGTCGAGGGTGAACTCCTTGGGGCCCTTGGCCAGCTTCTCGGCCATCTTCTGGGCCTCGGCCTGGCTGAAGGTCTGCTCGGCCTTCTCGATCAGGCTGAGGACGTCACCCATGCCGAGGATGCGCGAGGCCATCCGGTCGGGGTGGAAGGCGTCGAACTCGTCCAGCTTCTCGCCGTTGGAGGCGAACATGATCTGGCGGCCGGTGACGTGCGCGATGGACAGCGCGGCACCACCGCGCGCGTCGCCGTCGAGCTTGGACAGCACCACACCGTCGAAGCCGACGCCGTCGCGGAAGGCCTCGGCGGTGTTGACCGCGTCCTGGCCGATCATGGCGTCGACGACGAAGAGGATCTCGTCGGGCTGCACGGCGTCGCGGATGTCCGCGGCCTGCTGCATCATCTCGGCGTCGATGCCGAGTCGGCCGGCGGTGTCGACGACCACGACGTCGTACTGCTTGCCCCGCGCGTGCTCGATGGAGTCCTTGGCCACCTGCACCGGGTCGCCCACACCGTTGCCCGGCTCCGGGGCGAAGACGGCGACGCCGGCCCGCTCGCCGACGACCTGGAGCTGGTTGACGGCGTTGGGACGCTGGAGGTCGGCCGCGACGAGCAGCGGGGCGTGGCCCTGGGTCTTCAGCCAGAGGCCGAGCTTGCCGGCCAGCGTGGTCTTACCGGCACCCTGCAGACCCGCGAGCATGATCACGGTCGGCGGCTGCTTGGCGAAACGCAGGCGGCGGGTCTCGCCACCGAGGATGCCGACAAGCTCCTCGTTGACGATCTTGATGACCTGCTGGGCCGGGTTCAGCGCCTGTGAGACCTCGGCGCCGGCGGCCCTCTCCTTGACCTGCTTGATGAACGCTCGGACCACCGGCAGGGCGACGTCCGCCTCCAGGAGCGCGATGCGGATCTCGCGCGCTGTGGCGTCGATGTCGGCCTCGGAGAGGCGGCCCTTGCCCCGGAGGTTCTTGAATGTCGCTGCGAGGCGGTCGGAAAGGGTGTCGAACACGTCGGTCGCGGATCCTCAGGTCGGGGGCGGGAGGTAGGTCGCCCTCCAGGGTATCCGCCCGGCCCGGGAAAGGTCTCCATGGCGTCAGCGCAGTGCCCGCTCGACCTGGTCGGCGATCTCGGCCGCGCGTACGTCGGGAAGCGGATCGCCGTTGCCGTCGGTGACGTAGAACGCGTCCACCGCGTTGGCGCCGAGCGTGCTGATCCGGGCGGAGCGGACGTTGACGCCCGCCTTCTCCAGTGCGGTACCGATCCGGTGCAGCAGGCCCGGGGCGTCGTGGGCGCGGACCTCGATGACGGTCGCGGCCTTGGAGGTGCCGGGGGCGACGGTGACCCGCGGCGGGGGCGGCGTCACCCCGCGCCGCCGGGGATACGCCGACTCGCGTTCGGCGAGCCGGGCCCCGATGTCCAGCGAGCCCCCGAAGGCGCGGGCGAAGTCGTTGCGCAGCCGGGCCGCCTCGGGCAGGGACCCGTACTCGGCGGCCACCCGCCAGCGCAGCAGGGTGACCGGGCCGTCGCCGATCGGGTCGACGGCGCGCAGGTCGGCGGCCCGGACGGTGAGCCGGTGCAGGGCCAGGACGCCGGCGGCGGCGGCCAGCAGTCCGGGGCGGTCCGGCACGGCGAGCAGCAGCTCGACGCCGACCTGCTCCGGCTCGTCGTCCGCCGCGGCACGAGGCGCGTCCTCGGGGTCCGGCTCGGCATGGGCGTGCAGCGCGATCACCGGCCCGCGGGTACGGGCGGCCTCCACCGCCAGGCGCTCCTCCTCGGCGGTGGTCTCGGGCGCCGCGGGTTCGGGCACCTCGCCGGTCGCCAGGACGGCGGCGACCCGTTTGACCAGGTCGGCGACCAGGGAGGCCCGCCAGGCGCTCCAGGCGGCGGGGCCGGTAGCCAGCGCGTCCGCCTCCGTCAGCGCGTGCAGCAGCTCCAGGGTCTCGGTGTCGCGCACGGCCTCGGCGACGCCCTGGACGGTGACGGGGTCGTCCAGGTCGCGGCGGGTCGCGGTCTCGATCAGCAGCAGGTGGTGGCGGACCAGCAGGGCCAGCGTCGCGACGTCGGCGCGGCCGAAGCCGAAGCGGGCCGCGACGTCGCGCGCGATGACCTCGCCCGCCTCGGAGTGGTCGCCGGGCCAGCCCTTGCCGATGTCGTGCAGCAGGGCCGCGATGAGCAGCAGGTCGGGGCGGCCGACCCGGCGGGTCAGCCGGGAGGCCCGTACGGCGCACTCGATCAGGTGCCGGTCGACGGTCCACACGTGCACGGCGTTGCGCTGCGGGCGGCAGCGCACCCGCTCCCAGTCCGGGATCAGCCGGGTGACCATGCCCTCGGCCTCCAGCGCCTCCCACACCGGGACGGTGGACTCCCCCGCCCCCAGCAGCGTCACCAGCTGCTCGCGGGCCTCGGCGGGCCACGGCACCGGCAGCGGGCGGGTGGCCTGGGCGACGCCGAGCCGGCGGACCGCGTGCAGGGACAGGGGCAGGCCGTTCTGCGCGGCGGCCGCGGCGGCGCGCAGCGGCAGCACAGGATCGCGTTCCGGCCGGACCGTACGGGCGAGGACGGCCTCGCCCTCGTGCTCCACGACGCCCTCGGCGAGCGGGGTGCGCTCGGCCGCGGCCGCGCTCTGCTCGGGGCGGCCGAGGCCGAGCAGACCGCGCCGGCGAGGGCGCATCTGCCGCGACCGCAGGACGCGGCCGACCTCGCGCCAGGTGACGTCGAAGGCGTAGGAGACCGTGCGGCCGGACTCGTACACCTGGCGGAGCAGGGTGTCGGCGTCCAGCAGGCCGAGCGCGGCGGCGACCTGGTCCTGCTCCTGCAGGGCGAGGCGGTCGGTGGCGCGGCCGGTGACGAGGTGGAGGGCGTCACGGGCGTCGAGCAGGCGGGTACGCGCGTCCTCCAGGCCCTCGCGCGGCGCGTCGGCCAGCCAGGAGGCGGCCACGGCGCGCAGCGCGGTGGCGTCGCGCAGGCCGCCGCGGGCCTCCTTGAGATCGGGTTCGAGGAGGTAGGACAGTTCGCCCTGGCGTTCGGCGCGCTCCAGGCAGAGCTCGTGGAGCGCGGGCAGCCGCTTGGGGGCCTGGTTGCGCCAGTCGGCGAGGACGGCGGTGCGCAGGGACGCGGTGAGGGCGGCGTCGCCCGCGATGTGGCGGGCGTCGAGGAGGCCGAGCTGGACCTTCAGGTCCTCGGCCGCGGTCTTGCGGGCCTCGGCCGGGGTGCGGACGGAGTGGTCGAGGGCGACGCCCAGGTCCCACACGGGGTACCAGACGCCGTCCGCGAGGGAGGCGACGGTCGCGGCCTTGCCGGTGCCGTCGTGCAGGAGCAGCAGGTCGAGGTCGCTGCGCGGGGAGAGCTCGGCCCGGCCGTAGCCGCCGACGGCGACCAGGGCCCAGGTGCCGGCACCGGCCCGGGCGGCCGCGCCGTGGGCGAGCGCCGCCAGCCAGCGGTCAGTGATGTCGGCCAGCGCCCTGCGGCGCGACGGTCCTGAGGGACCGTCGTCGTTCAGCAGCGCCAGCCGGGCGGCGGCATAGCCCTCCGGGGTGTTGTCGCCGGCCTTGGCCTCGACGCTCTCCGTCACACTGTCTCCCGTCGCCGTGCGAAAGGGGCGCGGCCGGAATCCGGCCGCGCCCCGCGCTGTCTCAGAGTGCGTCCGGCCCGCGCTCGCCGGTGCGGACCCGGACCGCCGTGTCGACCGGCAGGCTCCAGACCTTGCCGTCACCGATCTTGCCGGTGCGGGCCGCCTTGACGATGACGTCGATCAGCTGGTCGGCGTCGCTGTCCTCGACGAGCACCTCGATGCGGATCTTCGGCACGAGGTCGACGGTGTACTCGGCGCCCCGGTAGACCTCGGTGTGGCCCCGCTGACGGCCGTAGCCGCTGGCCTCGGTGACCGTCAGGCCCTGCACGCCGAAGGCCTGCAGCGCCTCCTTGATCTCGTCCAGCCGGTGCGGCTTGACCACTGCGGTGATGAGCTTCACGCGTCCACCTTCTTCGACGGGCTGTCGGCCACCTCGGTGCCGCCCTTGCCACTGCTGTTGTCCAGGGAGGAGACCAGGGCGCGCGCGGCGCCGGCCACACCGGCGAAGTCGTAACCGGTCTCCGCGTGCTCGGCCTGGTCGATGCCCGCGACCTCGGTGTCCTCGCTCACCGTGAATCCGATCACCAGGTCGATGAGCTTGGCAAGGATCGCCGACGCGATCAGGGAGTAGAACAGGACCACGCCGACGCCGAGGAACTGCTTCCACAGCTGGTCGAAGCCGCCGCCGTAGAAGACGCCCTTGGCGGTCTGGCCGACGCCGCCGGTGGCCAGGAAGCCGATGAGCAGGGAGCCGACGATGCCGCCGACCATGTGGACGCCGACCACGTCGAGCGAGTCGTCGAACCCGAACCTGTACTTCAGGCCCACCGCGGCGGCACAGGCCACACCCGCGATGACACCGACCGCGATGGCGCCGAGCGGGCTGACCGAGCCGCAGGCCGGGGTGATGGCGACCAGGCCGGAGACAGCGCCGGAGGCCGCGCCCAGGGTGGTGAAGGAGCCGTGCTTGATCCGCTCGTAGGCGAGCCAGCCCAGCATGGCGGCGGCGGTGGCGACCTGCGTGTTGGTGAAGGCCACGGCGGCGACGCCGTCCGAGGCGAGCCAGGAGCCGGCGTTGAAGCCGAACCAGCCGAACCACAGCAGACCGGCGCCGAGCATGACCAGCGGCAGGTTGTGCGGCCGGAACGGGTCCTTCTTGAAGCCCACGCGCTTGCGGATGACGAGGATCACGCCGAGCGCCGCCGCACCGGCGTTGATGTGCACCGCCGTACCACCGGCGAAGTCGATCACGCCGCGGGTGAAGAGGAAGCCGTCGGACGCCCAGACCATGTGGGCGACCGGGAAGTACACGATCGTGACCCACAGCGCGACGAACAGCGCCCAGGCGACGAACTTCACCCGGTCCGCGAGCGCGCCGCTGATCAGGGCGGGGGTGATCACCGCGAACATCAGCTGGAAGACGGCGAAGACGTAGATCGGGATGGTGTAGCCGTCCCACAGCTGGGAGATCCCGATGTTCCGCATGCCGGCCCAGTCGAAGCCACCGATGAAGGCGTTGCCGGAGTCGAAGGCGAGGGTGAAGCCGTAGAGCGTCCAGAGCACCGTGACGATGCCGATGGCGATGAAGCTCATCATCAGCATGTTCAGGACGCTCTTGACCCGCACCATGCCGCCGTAGAAGAAGGCGAGGCCGGGGGTCATCACGAGCACGAGTGCGGCGCTCAGCAGCATGAACGCCGTGCTACCGCTGTCCAACTTGGGCGTATCTGCGGCAAGCGTCAAGATGCCTGCTGCCATCGGCGTCTCCTCGTCATCCGGACGGCCCGTGCGGGAAGTGGGCTCTGTGGGCCGGTTTTCGCCATGAGGTTGTCCCAGGCGGGTTTCCGTGGGCGCCACCCGGTGTTTCGAGGCCGTGACGAAGAAGTCGGCTGTGTTACGTCACGGTGAACCGCAACCCCAGCGTAAGCCGCCGTGACTACTCCGTGACCATGAGCGGGGCCGACACGCTGTATACGGGACCGGCCGCGGACGGCCACCCGGTTGACCTGGCATGGGGGAGCCGAGTCGGGCTGTCGGGATGGCCGGCCGCGGCCGGAGTACTGGGGCGGTGGCTGGATCAGGCCGTTTCGGCGGCCTCGGGGAGGACGCTGGCGAGCCGCTCGGTGAGCTGGGCGACCTCGGCCACGTGGGCGTATTGGCGCAGGGCGGAGTCGGCGGTCTTCCGGATGCGGGTGTTGACCCGTTCGGAGCGCACGTGCCGGGCGACGTCGATGGCCTGCTCGGTGAGGCGTGCCGCCTGCTCGGGTTCCTTCTCCAGCAGGTGCACCGTGGCCATGCCGACCAGGTTGAGGGCGTAGGCGCGCTGGTGGACGCTGTCGTCGGCGAACAGGTCCACGGCCCTCTGCATCACCGGGCGGGCCAGCGACGCGTAAGCGGGGCTGCGGCCGGCCACGTAGGCCAGGTCGCGGTAGGAGTGGGCGTTCTCGGCATTGAGCTCGGCCTCGTTGAAGAAGCTGATCCAGTCGGGGTCCTCGGAGGCGGTGGAGTCCGAGAAGGCGTCCTCGGCCATGCGCACGGCCCGGTGGCACTTGTTGACCTGGCCCATGGTGGCGTACGCGCGGGCCTCCACCGCGTGCAGCATCGCCTGCGTGGTGGCGCTCGCGGTGCCGCGGCTGCCGTACTGCGCCAGATGGATGAGTTCCAGCGCGTCCTCGGGCCGGTCCAGGTGGATCATCTGACGGCTCATGCTGGACAGGATGAACGCGCCCAGCGGCTGGTCGTCGGCCTCCTTGGCGGCGTGCAGCGCGAGGACCAGGTACTTCTGGGCGGTGGGGTGCAGGCCCACGTCGTAGGACATCCAGCCGGCGAGTGCGGCGAGCTCCGCGGTGACCCGGTAGAGCCGGCGGGCCACGACCTGCGGGTGCGGCTCCTGGAGCAGGTCGGTGACCTCGTGCAGCTGGCCGACGACGGCCTTGCGGCGCAGGCCGCCACCGCACTGGTTGTCCCACTGACGGAACATCACCGTGGTGGCCTCCAGCAGCTCCAGCTCGGGGCCGGAGAGCTTCGGCCGGCGGTCGCCGGTCTCCCGGGGCGGCGGCGCCCCGCCGTCGCCGCCGTGCGCGGGGACGGGCACCAGCCAGCGCTGCATCGGTTCCACGAGGGACGGGCCCGCGGAGAGCATCAGGGAGGTGCCGAGGAATCCGCGGCGGCCCAGCATGAGGTCGCTGCGCGAGAACTCGTTGATCAGCTGGACCGTCTGCGGGCCCGCCCACGGCAGGTCCACCCCGGTGGCGGCGGGCGGCTGGTGGGCGGGGCGCAGCCCCAGGTCCTCCACCGGGACCACACAGCCGAAGCGCTCGGAGAACAGCTCCGACAGGATGCGCGGAATGGGCTCCCGCGGCTGCTCGCCGTCGAGCCAGCGGCGTACCCGGGAGGTGTCCGTGCTGACGTGCAGCGCGCCCATCTGCCGCGCCCTGCGGTTCACCTGACGCGCGAGTTCGCCCTTGGACCAGCCGCTGCGCACGAACCATGAGGTCAACTGCGCGTTGGGCTGCTTGTCCTGTGTGCCGCCCACCGTCATGCCCCCATTCCGTCGCCCAACACCTCGGAGGCGTGGACCCGTTGCCCGGCTCGGCCCCCAAGTGCTCAGTGTGCTACGAGCCTTGCCTCCGGCATACCCACCGGCCCGCACACTCTCCGGGGCTTCCCAACCGAAAGTAATCCTACGATCACCCATCCGGCGACCCCCTTGCGGAAACGCCACCATTCGCCACCCCTTCGAATGAACTACATCCGCACCCGGCGCGCTTCACTTGACACATGCCGATCAGGCACGGGCGTAACCATCGGCAACTGCGACCCGTTGGGGGTGTCATGGGCTTCACGATCGGCAGCATGCGGGAGATGCGACACATCCGCTCCGGCGCGCGCCGCCGCACGCACGCCTCGGCGTGCACCACCGTGGCGGAGTACACGGGGTTGTGCGGCTGGGCGGTGGCGCCGGGTGCGCGCGCCACACGCGGGGGCGGGCAGTGCTCCTGCGGGGACCCCGGCTGCAAGGCCCCGGGGGCGCACCGGCTGGACTTCGCGGGCGAGGTACCGGCCGGCGCGACGCTGGAGGAGGCCGTGGCCGCGTGGGAGCGCGTGCCGGGCGCGGCGCTCATGCTGCCCGTGGGACGCACCTTCGACGTGATCGAAGTGGCGGAACGATCCGGCGTACGCGCCCTGGTGCGCCTGGAGCGCATGGGACTGCGCCTCGGGCCGGTCGTCGCCACCCCGGACGGGCGGGCGCAGTTCTTCGTCGCGCCGGGCGCCGCCGCGGAGCTGCCGCACCTGCTCTACCGCATGGGCTGGGACGACGCGGACCTCGATCTGCGCTGCCTCGGCCTCGGCGACGACATCACCGCGCCGCCCTCCGACCTCGGCGGCCTCGGTCCCGTCCGGTGGCTGCGGCCGCCTGCCCTGGACGCCGCCCAGCAGCCCCCCGAGGCGCGCCTGCTGCTCGGCACCCTGGCGTACGTCTGCCACCGCGACCGCGCCTACGCCTGAGCGGGCCGCCCGAGCAGCCGGGACACCGCATGAGTAAGGGGCGCACTCCTTGGGAGTGCGCCCCTTACTCATGCACCTGTGTGCGTGCGTACCGGCACTAGGAACCGATCAGCGCGTCCACGAACGCCTCGGGCTCGAAGGGGGCCAGGTCGTCCGCACCCTCGCCCAGGCCGATGAGCTTAACGGGCACGCCCAGCTCGCGCTGGACCGCCACGACGATGCCGCCCTTGGCGGTGCCGTCGAGCTTGGTCAGCACGATGCCGGTGATGTCGACGACCTCGGCGAAGACGCGGGCCTGCACCAGGCCGTTCTGGCCGGTGGTGGCGTCGAGCACGAGCAGGACCTCGTCCACCGGGCCGTGCTTCTCCACGACGCGCTTGACCTTGCCGAGCTCGTCCATGAGGCCGGTCTTGGTGTGCAGGCGGCCGGCGGTGTCGATGAGGACGACGTCCGCGCCCTCGGCGATGCCTTCCTTGACCGCGTCGAAGGCGACCGACGCGGGGTCGCCCCCCTCGGGCCCGCGCACCGTGCGGGCGCCGACCCGCTCGCCCCAGGTCTGCAACTGGTCGGCGGCGGCGGCACGGAAGGTGTCGGCGGCGCCGAGGACGACGCTGCGGCCGTCGGCGACCAGCACACGGGCGAGCTTGCCGGTGGTCGTGGTCTTGCCGGTGCCGTTGACCCCGACGACCATCAGCACGGCCGGCTGGTCCGCACCGTCCGCATTGGGCTTGCCCTCGGTGCGCAGAGCGCGGTCGAAGTCCGTGCCGACGAGGTTGAGCAACTCCTCGCGCAGCAGGGTGCGCAGCTCCGCGGGGGTCCGGGTGCCGATCACCCGTACACGGGTGCGCAGCCGCTCGACCAGCTCCTGGGTGGGGGCGACACCGACGTCCGCGGTGAGCAGAGTGTCCTCGACCTCCTCCCACGTGTCCTCGTCCAGGTGCTCACGGGAGAGCAGCGTGAGCAGCCCCTTGCCGAGCGCGTTCTGCGAGCGGGAGAGCCGGGAGCGCAGGCGCACCAGGCGGCCCGCGGTCGGCTCGGGAAGCTCGATCTCGACGGCGGCAGGGGGTTCCTCGACGAGGACGCCCGGGCCCGCGGCCTCGTCCGAGTCGGGGAGCTCGACCTCTTCGATGGTCCGGCGGGGTTCGTCCCGCGGTTCCTCGGCCTCGTCGCCGACATGGGGTTCGGCTGGAGGCGCGGTGATCGTCGGGGTCTCGGTGGGCGGTTTCGGGGGCAGCTGCTTCCTGCGGCGGCTGCCCACCACCAGCCCGCCGGCCGCGAGGATCACGACCAGGGCGATGACTACGGCAAGAATGACGGTTTCCATAACCCGTCCAGTATCGGTCACGCGGCGCCCTCCCCAGGGAGCCACCCGGGCACGGGTTCCCAAGTCCGCTCAACTGACTGCCCGTCAGTGCGTGTACCGGCGCCGCCCCCGGTCCCGACCGGACCGGGGGCGGCCCTCCCTCGGGCGCGCGGGCTGGGGGCCTAGCCCATCTCCTCCAGGGTCTTGCCCTTCGTCTCGGGCACGAACTTGAGCACGAAGGGGATCGACAGGAGCGCGAAGGCCGTGTAGATCACGTACGTCAGCGACAGGTTCCAGTCGGACAGGCTCGGGAAGCTGGCGGTGATCACCCAGTTGGCGATCCACTGCGCCGACGCGGCGACGCCGAGGGCCGCGGCCCGGATGCGGTTCGGGAACATCTCGCCCAGGAAGACCCACACCACGACACCCCATGACAGGGCGAAGAACAGCACGAAGGCATGCGCGCCGACCAGCGCCACGGCGCCCTCGGCACCCGGCAGGGTGATGTGGCCGCCGCTGCCGGTCTTGTGGGAGAAGGCCCAGGCGACCAGGCCCAGGGAGATCGCCATGCCCGCGGAGCCGATGAGCGCCAGCGGCCTGCGGCCGATCCGGTCGACGAAGACCATCGCGATCACGGTGCCGATGATGTTGATGATCGACGTGGTGAACGAGTACAGGAACGAGCTGCTCGGGTCGATGCCGACGGACTGCCACAGGGTGGCCGAGTAGTAGAAGATCACGTTGATGCCGACGAGCTGCTGGAACACCGACAGCCCGATGCCGATCCACACGATCGGGGCGAAGCCGAAGCGCCCGCCCAGCAGGTCCTTGAACGTGGACCGGTGCTCGCTGCTCAGGTGGGAGCGGATCTCGGCGACGCGCGCGTCGGCGTCGACACCCTCACCCTCGACGTCGCGCAGCACCTTCTTGGCGTCCGTGAGACGGCCAGCGGAGATCAGGTAGCGGGGCGACTCGGGGATCGCGAAGGACAGCACGCCGTACAGGACGGCGGGCACGACCATCACGCCGAGCATGAGCTGCCAGGCCTCGACGCCCAGCACGTGGCCGCGCTGGTCGCCGCCGGCGGCCTGCAGGATGCCCCAGTTGACGAGCTGGGAGACCGCGATGCCGATCACGATCGCGGCCTGCTGGAACGAGCCGAGCCGGCCGCGGTAGGCGGCGGGGGCGACCTCCGCGATGTAGGCGGGGCCGATGACCGACGCCATGCCGATGGCGAAGCCCCCGATGATCCGCCAGGCGGCCAGGTCCCACAGGGCGAAGGGCAGTGCGGAGCCGACGGCGCTGACGGTGAAGAGCGCCGCGGCGATCCGCATCACCCGGATGCGGCCGATGCGGTCGGCGATCCGGCCGGCGGTGGCGGCGCCGATGGCGCAGCCGATCAGCGCGATGGCGACGACCTGGGCGAGTGCGGCGGAGCCGATGTCGTACTTCCCCCGGATGCCCTCGACGGCGCCGTTGATGACGGAGCTGTCGTAGCCGAAGAGGAAGCCGCCCATGGCGGCGGCCGCGGTGATGAAGATGACGTGGCCGAGATCGGCGTGGCCCGCCGTGCCGGCCTTGTGTGTGGTGGTGGTCACTGGTGAATCTCCCGGACTCTGCGTTGAGCCCACAGGTGGGGGCATGAGCTACGAGTGCCGGGACTCCCCAAGTCACCATCACTCGAACACTAAGAGAACATCGCTGACCCTAATCATTCAAGCTTCAAAGTCAAAACGCGTACTTTTGCCTCACAAGGGAAGGTGATCCACCCCCGCTCCCCTCCGATTGTTCACAGGTTGAACTCAAGAGGCCGTCATGCCTTCAAGCGCTGGCTGATCACCTTCGAGACGCCGTCGCCCTGCATGGAGACGCCGTACAGCGCGTCCGCCACTTCCATGGTGCGCTTCTGGTGGGTGATCACGATCAGCTGCGAGCTCTCCTGGAGTTCGCGCATGATGCGGATCAGCCGCTGCAGGTTGGTGTCGTCGAGCGCCGCCTCGACCTCGTCCATCACGTAGAACGGGCTGGGCCGGGCCTTGAAGATCGACACCAGGAGCGCCACGGCGGTCAGCGAGCGCTCGCCGCCGGACAGCAGCGACAGGCGCTTGACCTTCTTGCCCGGCGGTCGCGCCTCCACGTCCACACCCGTGGTCAGCATGTTCTCCGGATCGGTGAGGATCAGCCGGCCCTCGCCCCCCGGGAAGAGCCGCGAGAAGACGCCCTCGAACTCGCGCGCCGTGTCCTGGTAGGCGGAGGTGAAGACCTGCTCGACGCGCTCGTCGACCTCCTTGACGACCTGCAGCAGGTCCGCGCGGGTCTTGCGGAGGTCCTCCAGCTGCTCGGACAGGAACTTGTGCCGCTCCTCCAGCGCCGCGAACTCCTCCAGCGCCAGCGGGTTGACCTTGCCCAGCTGCTGGTACGCGCGCTCCGCCGCCTTCAGGCGCTTCTCCTGCTCGCCGCGGTGGTAGGGGCGGGGCCGGTTGCGCGGGTGCTCCGGGTCCTCCGGCAGCTCCTCGCCCTCGGCGGGCGGCGACGGCGGCACGAGCTGGTCGGGGCCGTACTCGGCGATCAGACCGGCCGGCTCGACACCGTGCTCCTCCAGCGCCTTGGCCTCCATCTGCTCGATGCGCATCCGCTTCTCTGCGCCCAGCACCTCGCCCTTGTGCACGGAGTCGGTCAGCCGGTCCAGTTCCGACTTCAGCTCCCGCCCCTGGCGGCGCTCGGTGTCCAGCTCCGCCTCGCGCTCCGCCTTGGCCCGCTCGGCCGCCGCCCGCTCCGCCTCGGCACGGGCGAGCGACACCTGTACGTACGCGAGCAGGCCCTGCGCGCCCTTCAGTACGGCGGACGCGACCTGCGCCTCGTACGCCAGACGCGCCTTGCGCCGCTCCGCGCGCGCCCGCGCCTCCCGCTCGGCGCGGGCCGCCCGGTCGAGTCCGTCGGCGCGGCCGGCGAGGCCCTTGACGCGCTCCTCGTGCGTACGCACCTGGAGCCGTGCCTCCATCTCCGTCTGGCGGGCGTTGGCACCGTCCGCGGCGAGCCGGTCGCGCACGGAGGTGTCGGGCTCCTCCTCGGCGGGCGCGGCCTCCGCCTCGCTGAGACGGAACGACAGCTCCTCGAACTCCTCTATGGCGGCGGCCATCGACTCCTCGGCGCGTCCCACCGCGGCGGCCGAACGCTCGGCCTCCCCGGCCGCGGCTCTGGCCTGGCCACCCAGCCGGCCCAACTGCTGGGCGACGGCGGACTTCTCCTTCTCGGCCGCGCGGCGCCGCTGCGTGAGCTCGTCGACCTGCCGGGCGGCCGCGGTCCTGCGCTCCTTCGCCAGGCCCTGCGCCTCCGCGAGCTCCGCGCAGCGCACGGCGAGCGACTCCAGCTCCGCCGCCGCCTCGTCCACGGCGGCCTGGACCTCCAGCAGACTGGGCGCGCCGGCCGAACCGCCGTGCGCGAAGTGCGCGCCGAGAACGTCGCCTTCTGCGGTCACGGCGGTCAGCGCGGGGTGGCCGGACACCAGGGTCTCGGCGTCGGCGAGGGTGTCCACCACGACGTAGTCCCGCAGCAGCCGGCGCACCGAGGGCAGCAGCGAGTCGGGCCCCGCGACCAGCGAGGCCGCCGAACGGCTCCCTGGGGGAACGGCGGCGCCCTCCCCGGACCCGGTGTCGCCCGCCACCAGCAGCGCCGCCCGTCCGGCGTCGTCCTTGCGCAGCAGGCGCAGCGCCTCCGCGGCGGCCGAGGGGCCGGAGACGGCGACGGCGTCGGCCGCCGCGCCCAGCGCCGCGGCGACCGCGACCTCGTGCCCGGGCGCGACGGTGAGCAGTTCGGCGGCGGGGCCGAGCAGACCGGCCAGCCGGTCGCCGGCGGCGAGCAGCGCGCCGGTGCCGTCCTTGCGGCGCAGCCCCATGGCCAGGGCGTCATGACGGGCCGCCAGGGCCGCCCGCTGACGTTCCGCCGCGGTCGCGGCCTCACGGGCGGCGGAGTGCGCCTCGTCGGCGGCGGCCTGCTCGGCCTTCGCGGCGTCCAGGCGCTCGTCCAGCTCGGTGTCGTCGGCATCCAGGTCCTCGACCCGGGCGCGGAGTTCCTCGTACTCCTCCTGGGCGGACTCCGCGCGCTCTCGGGCCTCGTCGCGGGCGGCGGCGAGGCGGCCGATCTCCGCCTCGGCCGAGCCGGCCTTGGAGCGGGCGGCGTTGACCTGACCCTGCAGCCGGGCCAGCCCCTCGCGGCGGTCGGCGATCGCCCGGGCGGCGGCCTTGAGGGCCTTGTCCTCATCGGCGAGACGGCGTTCGAGTTCGGCCCGGTGGTGGACCGTGTCGTCCAGGGCGCGCTGCGCGGCGTCCAGGGCCTCGGTGAGTTCGGCCTCCTGCTCGCGGATGCGGGCGGCCTCGCGCTCCATGTCCTCCGGGTCGCGGCCGCGGCGCTCCTCTGGCTGCTGCGCGGTGGCGTGCCGCACCCGCTGCTCGGCCAGGCCGATGGTGCCGCGGACCCGCTCGGCCAGCTGCGACAGCCCGTACCAGGTGGCCTGGGCGTCGGCCAGGCGCGGCGCCAGTGCCCGCACCTGCTCCTCCAGCCGGGTCTCGCGCTGGATCGCGGCGGCCAGTTCGGCCTCGACGGTGTCGCGGCGCTCCTTGAGGGCGGCCTCGTCGGCGACCTCGGTGCGCAGCGCCTCCCGCAGGGTGACGAGGTCGTCGGCGAGCAGGCGCAGCCGCGCGTCGCGCAGGTCGGCCTGGATCACCGCCGCCCGCCGGGCGACCTGGGCCTGCCGCCCCAGCGGCTTCAGCTGGCGGCGCAGCTCCCCGGTGAGGTCCTGCACACGGGCGAGGTTGGCCTGCATCGCGTCGAGCTTGCGCAGCGCCTTTTCCTTGCGCTTACGGTGCTTCAGAACTCCGGCGGCCTCCTCGATGAAGGCGCGGCGGCCCATCGGATCGGCGTGCAGCACGGAATCCAGCTGCCCCTGCCCGACGATGACGTGCATTTCGCGGCCGATACCGGAGTCCGAGAGGAGTTCCTGGATGTCGAGCAGCCGGCACGTGTCGCCGTTGATCTGGTATTCGCTGCCACCGTTGCGGAACATGATCCGCGTGATGGTGACCTCGGCATAGTCGATCGGCAGGGCGCCGTCGCTGTTGTCGATGGTCAGCGACACCTCGGCGCGGCCGAGCGGCGGACGGCCGGTGGTGCCGGCGAAGATGACGTCCTCCATCTTGCCGCCGCGCAGTGACTTCGCGCCCTGTTCGCCCATGACCCAGGACAGCGCGTCCACGACATTGGACTTGCCGGAACCGTTCGGACCGACGACACAGGTGATTCCGGGTTCGAACCGCAGGGTCGTCGCCGAGGCGAATGACTTGAACCCGCGCAGGGTCAGGCTCTTGAGATGCACGCCGTGGGACTCTACCTCCCGGTCCCGGTTTCACCGAGGAATGCCGGGGGCACATGGAACGTGAGGGCGGAGATCATGGGCGGGTGAGGGGGAGGCAAAACGACGAAGGGACGCCGGGGCGTCCCTTGCACATTCCCAAACGGGGTCGTTTCCACTGACCGGCCGAAAGGCCGCATCAAGCGAGAACAGGCTCCGGGTGAGGTACGTCGACGAGCTCGCGCGAAGCGTTGGCAAGCGCGTCGTTCTCGGCCTGAATCCGAACGAGCTCGGTTTCCAGGTCCTGGACGCGCTGCTGCAGCCTTCGCATCTCGGAGAGAAGTCGCGGGTCGGGTCCGCCGACGTAACCGAGAAGCGCCTTTGCCATGATGGATGGTCCTCCACGCTGAGTGACCGACCGTTGTGCGGTGTGGGTCGTGAGTGAGGGGTTGGAGACACCCGCGCCGTGTGCGCCGAGACTGCCCTTCGCCATGCATACAGCCGCGGTGCGCGGGGCTTCCAGCGTCTCACCAAATAGTTTGACGGTCAACACGATCACAGCCCGGCCGTCGGGTACGCCTGGGAATTCACGGTGCGTACCGGCACCGGGGGCGACCCGCCTGGGGTGGAGGAAAGGCCCGGACAATGCATCCGGAAGATCACCGAATCCTCGATGTCGGCAGCCTTCCACGCGGTGTGGAAAATGGCAACCTCCTTGACGCCCTTGCCAAGTGCGATTGCCATTGATCTTCGCTGTCCGTCCCACCTGCGAGGACACAGCGGAACGGGCGGGGCGCGGACCGCGGGGTGTCAGCGGATCGCGAAGCCCTCGTAGCCGCCGCGCGGCTCTCCCCAGATCTCGGTGACGCCGTCGACGCGTCCGGGCGTGTCGCCGGTGCGCAGCGAGTGCAGCAATCGGTCGCACAGAATACGGTCACCCTCGGCCACGACCTGGACCCGGCCGTCCGAGAGATTGCTCACATAGCCGGCCAGGTTTCCGATCTCCAGCGCGCTGGCCCGTGTCCACCAGCGGAAACCCACCTGGTGAACACGGCCGCGGACCCATGCGGTGAGGCGGACAGTCTCGTTCACGGAAGCACGCTAACCCGCCAGTTGCGCAGGCTTCACACCTGCCCCGCCTGTGTTTCGGTACAGTCACGCCGCAACAGGACTCACCCGAACGGGTGAACACCGTCGTCGATGTGAAGGACTGCACCGGATGGGCCGCCACAGCCGTAATGCCTTTGAGCCGGCGCCAGTCGCAGAGGCGCCGCGCCCCCGCGGCCACCGCAGCAACGCCCGGCGACGCAAGAGCAACCCCGTACGCACCGGCCTCCTGGCCTCTTCCGCGGCGCTCGCCGTGGGCGCGATCGGCGTCTCCAGCGGCCTGCTGCCGTCGCCCGACGGCTCGGGCGGCATCTCATACCACGACAACGGGCCGGGGCAGATCCAGGCCGCCGGGATACCGAACTCCAGCAGTCCGCAGGATCTGGGGACCGTCCCCGCGGACCGTCCCTCCCAGCCGGCCAGCCGCGGCGACGCGCGCGCGACCCCGCCCAGATCGACGCCGCCCTCCGCCCCCGCGACCAGCGCGTCGCCCACGCCGACCCCCACGCCCAGCCGCACGGCCGGGCCCCCGACCACCGCCCCCACGGCGCCGCAGACCTCGGCCCCCGCGACGGTCGTGCCGACCACGCCGCCGGTGGCCACCGCCCTTCCCGTGGAGAACGGCTCCGAGAGCGCGGCCGAGGCCGCCGTCCTGGCCCTGGTCAACCAGCAGCGCGCCACCGCGGGCTGCCAGCCGGTCACCGACGACGAGCAGCTCGACGCACTCGCCTCGGACTTCAGCGCCGACATGGCCGCCCGCGCCTTCTTCGACCACACCGACCCCGACGGCGACGACCCCTGGGACCGCGCCGCGCAGGCCGGCGTGAAGGACCTCGGCGGCGAGAACATCGCCCGCGGCCAGGCCACCGCGGAGGAGGTCATGACCGCCTGGATGAACAGCGACGGCCACCGCGCCAACATCCTCAACTGCGACTTCAAGACTCTCGGCGTCGGCGCGGTCTTCGGCGACGGCGGCCCCTGGTGGACCCAGGACTTCGGCTACTGAGAAAGCCGCGGGTCACAGACCTGTCAGACGGCACGGGCCGTCTCCGGCCGTCGTCGGTCGCAGGCTTGTAGCCGAATACGCGATCGACAGCGGCCCGCGTCGATCCAGCCGTCCATCTCCTACGAACCGCTCGACTCACCGGCGGGACCGAGGTCGAGTACCCCGAGGAAGGCCGCTGGCCGGCGGGGGGGCGGACGGCTCCGCGGCCTCACCCACCTCCCCCGGTCCCCGGTCCGGGACCCGCGTCGAGCAAGACCGGGTGGCCACTCGGACCACATTGCTAGCAGGGGACAAGCCTGCCCGAGTAGCCGGCAGGCTCACGGCCCCGTGATCATGCTCGACCCCAGCCCGGGCAGGCCACCGGCCAAACCGCTCCACCGACCTCAGCTGTCAGTGGCAGTCGAAGCGCCAGTCCCAGGGGAAACCGGGGCACTGGCGGCAATGGAAGAAGTAGACGCCGCCGCAGTCGCCCAACGGTATGTCGTCGGTGATGGTCAGAAGGTGCTCCATGCGGTGTCCGCTCTCGCAGTCCGGCCAGTCGGCAGGCTGCGTCCAGGCGGGCCAGCCACCGACCTTCGTTCCGATGAGGTTGGAGTCGGGTGGCCACTCGGCGTCGCCCGTCGGCAACCGGAGACGACGTTCCCAGGTCTCCTCCATGTCCTTGGGCAGATCGAGCCACCTCGGAAAGTCCTCCGCGACCATCGGGGACAGCGTGGACGGTTCCGGCATGTTGTCCTCGTCGTACTCCCCCTCGCTCACCTCGGGGGGCTCGGACAGCAGCCCTCCGGCCACGACCTCCGCCTCGTTGCGCCAGTACAGCTGCGGCATCACCGGCCCGGGATCCCGCTCGTGTATGAGCGCGCACCACACCAGCTGGAGCAGATCCTTCCCCTCCGGGAACTCCAACCCCGGGACATCACGGGCGAACAGCTGGAGGATCGGCACCATCGGCACCATCGGCACCGCGCCCGGGACGGTAGGGCTGTTGCCCCAGCCGGACCCGGGCGTCCAGTGGCCTTCCTGTGCGCAGTACGGCCACGGCTCGTCCGCGGGCCACAGCAACTCGCCTCCCAGCGAACTCTCCCGCACGCCTGGGTCGCCGGGCTCGGGGTTGAGGAGGACGGTCTCCCTGGCGAGGTCCGCGTACTCCGGTATCAGGGTGCGCAGATCCTTCGCGGGCAACTCGGGTGTATCGCCGGGCATCGTGGCTCCTCATGGCGTACAGACATCGACGGGACTCGGCGGGCACGCTAGTACCCGCCACAGACAACCCCTGCACGCAGGAGGAAGTCGCCAAGGACACGGGTGGTGACAGTGCCACGGCGCCTTGCCGAATCGAGGGGATCGAGCGTGCCGCAGCCGTGCCCCGTGAGGCGGTGCCGAACGGGGACCCACGGGGAACGGCGGTGACCAGGCCGCGTTGCTGCAGGTCAGCGTCAGCCCAGGTGAGGCAGGGTCAGCAGCCTCGGTCTTCGAGACTGGGGCCACCTGCTTCGCTATGACTTGGCGATGTAGACAAGCGCGTGGGCGAAGCCCGGCCAGGTGGTCGCGTCGGGCGGACCGATGTGCACACGCCGCGTGATGGCCGACCGGGCTTCGGGGCCACCTTGCAGGAAGCCGTCGAGGTCGCCGGCTATGTCGTCCAGATCCTCAAGTACTTCGGGTGTCTCTCTGCGTACTGCAGCGTGGATGACGACCTCACCCTGCCGAGGCTCCACGGCCAGCCCAAGAAGATCAGGGCCGATCAGCCGCAATGCAGCCTGCCGGGTGCGCCATGGGCCCGGAGTAGCGAGGTGTTCTCGTGCGACGGTCCGAGGCGAGGACGGCTTCGGCGTTGGCCCGTCTCTGGGCCGTCCGAGGGCGCACGACGACGACCAGCGCCGACAACCGTTGCACTCGATCGCAGGTCACAGCGTTGATCGTCTGGGCGGCACCAGGCCAGCAGACCCCCGGGACACTTCTTCGGCTACTGGGCGCCGCTCGCCGTCAGGAGTCGCGTCCGGGCCGCCCGGCGTTCGCGCTGACCCCGGGAAGCGCGAACCAGGGGCTCAGCGCGTGGCGCGGCGCGGCTAGGACGCGCGGGCGGTCGCGGGGCGCGGTGGCCGCTGGCAGCGCGGGCAGAAGTAGCTCGAACGGTTCATCCACGGCCGGCGGCGGATCGGCGTGCCGCAGCGGCGGCAGGGCTCGTCCTCGCGGCCGTACGCGTCCAGGGAGCGGTCGAAGTAGCCGGACTCCCCGTTGACGTTGACGTACAGGCTGTCGAAACTCGTGCCGCCGGCCGCCAGGGCGTCGCTCATCACCTCGCGGATGTGGGTGAGCAGCTCGTCGGTCAGCGGCCGGGTGAGGGTGGCGGTGGGGCGCTCGTAGTGCAGCTTCGTGCGCCACAGCGCCTCGTCGGCATAGATGTTGCCGACGCCGCTGATCAGGGACTGGTCCAGCAGCGCGCGCTTGATCGTGGTGCGGCGACGGCGCAGCGCGGCGTGGAAGGCGGCGTCGTCGAAGGCGGGGTCGAGCGGGTCGCGGGCGATGTGCGACAGCGGTACGGGCAGCCCGTCCGGGTCGCCGGGGACCGCTTCGTGCAGGGACAGGCCGCCGAAGGTGCGCTGGTCGACGAAGCGCAGTTCGGTGCCCAGGGCGTCGTCGAAGCCCACGCGGATGCGCAGGTGCGTCTCGGCCGGCGCGTCCTCCGGCCGGACGAGCAGCTGCCCGCTCATGCCGAGGTGGCCGAGGAGCGTGAGCGAGGAGTCCTCCAGCGGCAGCCAGAGGTACTTGCCGCGGCGCCGCGCCGGGCCGAGGGTCGCACCCTTCAGCCGGGCCGCGAAGTCCTCGGCCCCGGCGAGGTGCCGGCGGACGGCGCGCGGATGCAGGACCTCCGCGTCGGCGACGGTGCGGCCGCTGACCCAGCGCTCCATACCGCGCCGCACCACCTCGACCTCGGGCAGCTCGGGCACGGTGGGTGCTCCTCTCGCGGGTTCGGCGGAAAACCGTGAGGGCCCGCCCGGACGGCCTGGGGCCGGCCGGGCGGGCCCGACGGTGTTCAGTTCACGGCAGCCGTGTCGCCGTCCCGCTTGGCGCGGATCGCACGCCACGCGGCCTCGGCGGCCTGCTGCTCGGCTTCCTTCTTGCTGCGGCCGGTGCCGGTGCCGTACTCGACACCACCGACGCGGGCGGCAGCCGTGAAGGTCTTCTCGTGGTCGGGTCCGGTCTCGGTGACCACGTACTCGGGGACGCCGAGGCCCTCGCCCGCGGTCAGTTCCTGGAGGCTGGTCTTCCAGTCCAGGCCCGCACCGAGGTTGGAGGACTTCTCGATCAGTGGATCGAAGAGCCGGTGCACCAGCTCGGACGCGGCGTCCAGACCCTGGTCCAGATAGACCGCCCCGATCACCGCCTCCAGTGTGTCCGCCAGAATCGATGCCTTGTCCCTGCCGCCCGTGCCCTCCTCGCCCCGGCCCAGGCGGATGAAGCTGCCCAGGTCCAGACCGCGGCTCACATCGGCGAGCGCGCGCGAGTTGACCACCGCGGCCCGCAGCTTCGCGAGCGTGCCCTCCGGGAGATCCGGGTGGCCGCGGTAGAGGGTGTCGGTGACCACCAGGCCGAGCACCGAGTCCCCGAGGAACTCCAGCCGCTCGTTGGTGGGCAGACCGCCGTTCTCGTACGCGTACGAGCGGTGGGTCAGCGCACGTACCAGAAGGGCGGGTTCGAGTGTGTACCCGAGCCGCCCTTCCAGAACCGCGGGGGACGAGGCTGCCTTACCGGCGTCTGTCGACGTTGTTCCGTCCGACATGAGGCCCCTCACCCGCCGATCAGACCTCGAGGACCTGACGACGGTTGTAGGTGCCGCAGCTCGGGCACGCGATGTGCTGCTGCTTCGGCTCGTGGCAACGCTCGCACGCCACCAGGCTCACGGGCGCAGCCTTCCACTGCGAACGGCGGTGGCGCGTGTTGCTGCGCGACATCTTCCGCTTCGGAACAGCCACGGCTACTTCTCCTGGTTCTCGTCGGCGCCCTCGTCGGCACCGCTCAGCTGAATGTTCTGCAGGGCCGCCCAACGGATGTCGGTGGCCTCGTGACGGTGGTCCGGGTCGTCCGCCAGCCGTGCCCCGCACTCGGAGCACAGACCGGGACAGTCGTCCTGGCACACCGGCTGCAGCGGCAGTTCGAGAACCACCGCGTCCCGCAGCACGGGCTCGAGGTCGAACAGGTCGCCCTCGAGGAGGTGAGTGTCCTCCTCCTCCGCGTCGTCACCGGCGTCGGCGGCACCGTGGTGCCCACCGGTCCGGGTGTCGGCGTCGGGGTAGGAGTACAGCTCCTGGAATTCCGTGTCGAGCTCACGCTCGACCGGCTCCAGACACCTTACGCACTCCCCCGAGAGCGGTGCGCGGGCGGTGCCCGTGACGAGCACCCCCTCCATCACCGACTCCAGGCGGAGGTCCAGCGTGATCTCTGCGCCCTCGCGGACGCCGATGACCTCGATGCCGAGATCCTTCGGTGCCGGAACCGTGCGGGAGACCTTCTTCATCGCACCAGGACGACGGCCCAGCTCATGCGTGTCGAACACGAGCGGGTTGCGGTGGTCGAGGCGGGTGTTCAGAGCTCCTGCTTTCATCGGTTCGGTGCACGTTCGTCCGGAGGACGGGCGGGCACGCCAAAGCGCCGGGGATCACACGGCTGAGGGATCAGGATACCGGTCCCCCGGGCTCAGCCCAAACCGCGCTCCTGCTCCAGCTCCCGCAGGCGGTTCAGGTCGATCATGCTGGTGTCGAAGAAGCTGGTCTCGTCCAGCGCCGCGCCCTGGGGCTGCTGCGGGATGTACTGCTGCTGCTGCTCGTAGTCGCCCTGGGGCTGCTGCGGCTGCTGCCAGCCGTAGTTCGGGTCGTAGTACGCCTGCTGCTGCGGCTGGGCGGCGTAGGGGTCGGCGTACTGGGTCTGCTGCTGGTACGGGTCCGGCTGCTGTTGCTGCTGGTACGGATCGGGCTGCTGGTAGCCGTAGGCGGGCTGCTGGCCTGTGTTCGCGTCGTACTGGTACTCCCCGGGGACCGCGGGGGCGGCCAGGCCCGCCAGGTACTCGGCGTCGGACTGGCCGGGGTCGTGACCCTCGGAGTCGCCGGCGTCCTGGGACGCCATGTGGGCGCCCAGTTCGTCGATCGGGCGGTGGCCGGTGAGCTTCAGACGGCCGCGGCCGACCGCCTCCAGGGTCTTGCTCAGCACCGCCTCGAAGGCGCCCAGCTTGGCGTCCACGTAGTCGTCGGCGCGGCGGCGCAGCGTCTCGGGGTCGGCGCTGCGCTCGGGCGCGTCGTCCTCGTACGGGTAGCCGTTCTCGTCCAGCTCGGGGCCGTGGCCGTGGCCGAGCAGCTTCTCGCGTCCGCGGTCGACGGAGCCGATGGTCTTGGTGAGGACGACCTCGAAGTTGGCCAGCTTGCTGTCCACGTAGTCGTCGGCCTCGGCCCGGATCTCGGCGGCCTCGCGCTGCGCCTCGGTGACGATGCGCTCGGCCTCCTGCTGGGACCGGCGGGCGATCTCGGTGTCGGAGATCAGCGAGCCGCGTTCGGCGTGCGCGGCCTGGAGGATCCGGCCGGCCTCGGCGCGGGCCTCCTCGACCATCTGCTCCCGGCCGCCCAGCAGCTGCTGGGCCTGGGAGAGCGAGTCCGGCAGCGCGGCCCGCACGTCTTCGAGCATGGCGAGCAGCTCGGCACGGTTGACCACGCAGGAGGCCGACATCGGCATGGACCGGGCGGCCTCGACGGCGGCCACGATCTCATCGAGCTTCATCTGGACGTCCACGTCACAGACTCTACTGCCGCGCGAGCTTCTTCTTGAGGGCCTCCAGCACGACGGGGGGCAGCAAGTGGGCGACGTCACCGCCCCATTGCGCCACCTCCTTGACGAGGCTGGAGGACAGGAAGCTGTAGGTGGGGTTGGTGGGGACGAAGAGCGTCTCCACGCCGGACAGCCCGTTGTTCATCTGGGCCATCTGCAGCTCGTAGTCGAAGTCGCTGACCGCGCGCAGCCCCTTGACGATGGCGGGGATGTCACGCTGCTTGCAGAAGTCGACGAGCAGTCCGTGGAAGGCCTCGACCCGGACGTTCCCGTAGTCGGCGGTGACCTCCTCGATGAGGGCGATGCGCTCCTCGATCGAGAACAGGCCCTGCTTGGACTTGTTGATCATCACGGCCACATAGACCTCGTCATAGAGACGGGAGGCACGGGCGATGATGTCGAGGTGTCCATTGGTGACGGGGTCGAAGGACCCCGGACAGACGGCGCGGCGCAACGGTGACTCCTCGCTCTGAGGCTTCTGCGGTGGGTTCATGACGCGTCAGTGACGTCGGCGGCGCGACCGTACCAAAGCGTCCCTTCGCCGTAGCGGCGGGCCCGCAGCCCTCCGAAGCCCTCGGGCCAGCGGAATTCCCCGCCTCGGGTGCTCCGTTCCACGGTGGCGATCGCGTCTGCCCCGAGCCACCCCTGCGTACGGAGTGTGAGCAGAATCTCTCGCAGCTCGTCGTCGGTGACGGCGTACGGCGGGTCCAGGAAGACCACGTCGTACGGGTCCTGGGGGGCGGGTCCTGCGATCACCTTCTCGGCCTTGCCGGCCCGCACCTCGGCACCGGGCAGGCCGAGGGTGCGCACGTTGTCCCGGATGACGCGGGCGGCCCGCGGGTCGGCCTCGACCAGCAGGACGTGCTCGGCCCCGCGGGACAGCGCCTCCAGACCGACGGCGCCCGAACCGCCGTAGAGGTCGATCACCCGCGCGCCCGCCAGGGTGCCGCGCAGCGACTCCCAGGTGGAGAACAGCCCCTCCTTGGCCCGGTCCGAGGTGGGGCGGGTGCCGTTGCCCGGCGGTACGGCCAGGCGGCGGCCACCGGCGGCTCCGGCGATCACGCGGGTCATCAGCGGCTCATTCGTCTCGTGGGCGGGCGGAGCGGCACCCTGGGGCGCCGCTCCCCCACGATACGTAGGTCAGAGCCGGCCCTGCTCGCCCCCGGCGTCCGGCGCGGGCGAACCCACCAGTGCCGGCGAGGCGTAGCGCGACCAGGACAGGCAGCCGTCGGGCGGGCAGTACTCGGGGCGGCGCGGGTCGTGACCGAGTTCGCGCAGCTTCGTCCGCAGGGAGTCGGGGGTGCGGCCGAAGCGGGCGGCTATCCGGGCGACGGAATCGCCGTCGTGGAACCGGCGGAGCAGTTCCTCCTCGTGCTGCGGCACCCAGGGCGCGCCGTGCCCCGGGAACAGCTCCCGCAGCACGTCGCGGTCCGGGATGGGCTCGGCCACGTCGGCCACGAGGGCGAGCGCGCGCAGCGCGCGGTTGAGAGCGATGCGCAGGGACGGGACGTCGGCCAGCGGCAGGGCGAGCGTGCCGGAGGCGAGGAGGGTGTCCGGATCGTCCTCGGACCAGCCGGCCAGGGAGAGGGTCACGGTGCTGTCGTCGTCGCTGGAGAGCTCGATCCGGAAGACCTTCTCACCGAGCGGCAGTTCGTTGAGATGACGGAACGACATGAAATCAGCCCCCAAAGGTCCAACTACGCCGATTCCCGAGCGGATCGGCGCGGACTGTGTCCATTCTCCCAGGAGGGTCTGACACTGACGGCCCGTCAGCCCTTGTCGAGGTACTGCTCCCGGTCCGCGTCGACGAGGCTCTCCAGGGCGCTGCGCAGATCCGGTTGCCCGGTCAGCTCGGGGTCCTCGGCGACCAGCGCGACGGCCTCCTCGCGGGCGGCCTCGATCACGTCCTCGTCGTCGATGACGGTGAGCATCCGCAGCGAGGACCGGGTCCCGGACTGCGCCTGCCCGAGCACGTCGCCCTCCCGGCGCTGCTCCAGGTCGATCCGGGACAGTTCGAACCCGTCCAGCGTCCCGGCCACGGCGTCCAGCCGGGCCCGGGCCGGACTCGCCTCCGGCATCTCGCTCACCAGCAGGCACAGCCCCGGCGCCGAACCGCGGCCGACCCGGCCGCGCAACTGGTGCAGCTGCGAGACGCCGAAGCGGTCCGCGTCCATGATCACCATGGCGGTGGCGTTGGGGACGTTGACGCCGACCTCGATGACGGTGGTCGCGACGAGCACGTCCACCTCCCCCGCGGCGAAGCGGCGCATCACGTCGTCCTTGGCGTCGGGATGCATCCTGCCGTGCAGCACCTCCACCCGCAGGCCCGCCAGCGGACCCTTCACCAACTGCTCGGCGATCTCCAGTACCGCCAGCGGCGGCCGCCGCTCCGCCTCGTCCTCCGCGGACTTCTTCTTGGGATCGGGCTCCTCGTCGCCGATCCGCGGGCACACCACATACCCCTGGTGCCCGTTCTCGACCTCCTCGCGGACCCGCTCCCAGGCGCGCGACAGGAAGTGCGGCTTGTCCTTCGCCGGCACGACGTGCGTGGCGATCGGCGAACGGCCGGCCGGCAACTGGTCCAGCACGGAGGTCTCCAGATCGCCGAAGACCGTCATCGCGACCGTGCGCGGGATCGGCGTCGCCGTCATCACGAGCAGATGCGGCGGCTGCTTCGCCTTGCCCCGCAGCGCGTCGCGCTGCTCGACCCCGAAGCGGTGCTGCTCGTCGACGACGACCAGGCCCAGGTCGTGGAACTGCACCTTGTCCTCGATCAGCGCGTGCGTACCCACGACGACGCCGGCCTCTCCGGTCACCAGGTCCAGCAGCGCCTGACGGCGCGCGGCGGCCCCCATGGAACCGGTCAGCAGCACCACCTTCGTGCCCAGCTCGGAACCGCCCAGCAGACCGGCCTCGGCGAGGTCGCCCATCATCTCCGTGATCGACCTGTGGTGCTGCTGGGCCAGCACCTCCGTCGGCGCCAGCATCGCGGCCTGACCGCCCGCGTCCACCACCCCGAGCATCGCGCGCAACGCCACCATCGTCTTGCCCGAGCCGACCTCGCCCTGCAGCAGCCGGTGCATCGGGTGGTCCGTCGCCAGATCCGCGAAGATCTCGGCCGAGACGGACTCCTGGCCCTCGGTGAGCGTGAACGGCAGCCGCGCGTCGAACGCCTTCAGCAGCCCGTCCTGCGCCGGCACGCGCGGCACGGCCGGCAACGCCGACTCCGCGGCCCGGCGCCGCGCGAGCGCCACCTGCAGCACGAACGCCTCGTCCCACTTCAGGCGGTCCTTGGCGACGGCGATGTCGGCCTTCGTCCGCGGCCGGTGGATCTTCTCCAGCGCCTCGGGCAACCCCACCAGCCCGCGCGACCCGCGCAGCGCCTCCGGCAGCGGCTCCCCCGTCCCGGCCCACCGCGTCGCCCCCAGCGAGGTCAGCACCGTGTCCACGGTCTTCGCGATCGTCCACGAGTTGACCTGCTTGCACGCCGGATAGATCGGCATCAGCCGGCCCGCGAACGCGTCCACGGCCTCCTTGCCCTCCTCGGCGTCCAGCAACTGGTACTCCGGGTGCGCCAACTGCAGCGCCCGGTTGAAGACCGACACCTTGCCGGCGAACATGCCGCGCCGGCCCGGGAGCAGGTCCTGCTCCGGCTTGAACACCCCCCGGCCGAAGAACACCAGCGTCAACGAGCCACTGCCGTCGGTGACGACCACCTCCAGCCGGGCCTTGCCCGGGCCGTAGGTCTTCTTCGTCGCCTTCGCCACGCGCGCGACGACCGTCACGTGCTCGTCGAGCGGAAGGTCCGACAGGCGCGTCAGCTCACCGCGCTCGGCGTAGCGGCGGGGGTAGTGGTGCAGCAGGTCTCCGACGGTGTGCAGGTCGAGGTGGTCGGCGAAGACCTTCGCGGTGCGGCCGCCGACGGATTTGGTGAGCGGTTCGTCAAGGGGAGCAGACATCGCGTCCATCTTTGCGCACGGCGCGCGCCGCGCCTGCCGTCCGGGCCGGGTTTTTCCCCCGCCCACCCTCCCGATTACCCGGCGCGGTAAGTGCGGGCTCCGCTTTGTGCGTGGTGGGGGTCGGTGCCGCGCCGGGGTCCTCCCCCAGCTACCGCTGGGAGGTACCCCCACGGGGCTCGCGGTTTGGCCCAACATTGTCCGGCATCGGGCCACGCGGTCTCCGCTCGTCCCCTGCGGGCGAACCCCGCCACACCCCCTCCCGGGTCGGATGGGCGACTCACGGCCGGTGGGAGTGCTGTTGGCCGTGACGGCTACGCCCTTCGTGAACGAGACCTGAGGGGGCGGGGTCGTAGGGGTGGGCGTTCTGGACACTGGAGCATATTTGGGTGCACCACCCCGGTGCGCAATTTCAGGGTCCTTAAGGCACCGAGATGTGCTGTCCAGAATGGCCAACCCCGGAGGCCCCGCACCCGACCCCCCAACAACGCGCGTCGGGGCGCGTGACTTCACAGGGCACACGGGCGGGAGGGCGGGGGAACTACTCGACGCCGATCAGGAGCGGGCACCGCTCCTGCCCCCCGGCATACACCACCGTGTCCACCGCCAGGTGACTCTCCCGGACATGCGCCTCGAGCCGCCCCGCGAGACCGGCCGGCGCGCCGGCCCCCAGCACGAGGGTGACCATCTCCCCACCCGCCGCCAGCATCCGGTCGAGCACGGTGATCCCGGTCTCCACGAGGTTCCCGCCGATGATGGCGACGTCGCCGTCGATGAGGCCGAGGACGTCCCCGGCCTGGCAGACGCCCGCCATCGTCCAGGACCGCGTCTCCGCGACGGCGAGTTCGGCGTAGCGCGTGGCGCCGGCCGCGGACGTCATCGCCACGACGTCCTCGTCGAACCGCCGCGACGGCTCGTGGACGGCGAGGGCGGCGATGCCCTGGACCGCGGACCGCGTGGGGATGAGGGCGACCCGCACCCCCTCGGTGCGGGCCTGTTCGGCCGCGGCCCCGGCCGCGTGCCGCAGTTCGACGTCGTTGGGCAGGAGCACGACCTCGCGGGCGTACGCGCGGCGGATGGCCTCCGCGATCTCGCCGCTGGCGGGCGGCTCCCCGGGCCGGACGGCGATGACCACGGCGCCCGCCTCGGCGCACAGCGCGGCGAGGCCGTCGCCGCGCACGACGGCGACGACGGCGCGCAGGGCGGGTTCCCCGCGCTGCCCGCGGCGGCCGCGCTCGTGGGCCCGGGCCTGGTCGCCGAAGTGGGTGACCTTGATGCGGTGCGGCCGTCCGGCCTCGATCCCGGCCTCGATGGCGGCGCCGACGTCGTCGACGTGCACATGGACGTTCCACAGGCCGTCGCCGCCGACGACCACCAGGGAGTCGCCGAGCCCGTCGAGCCTGCGGCGCAGACCGTCGACGGCCGTGTCCGGCGCGTCCAGGAGGTAGACCACCTCGAAGCCGGGGCCGCCGGGCACGACGTGCGGGTCGCCCGTGTCGCCGCCGGGCGCGCAGCCGAAGGGCAGGGCGGGGCCCTTGGGGAGGGCGTCGACCAGCGGGCCCATGGGGGCCTGTCCGGAGACCGCGTCGGCGAGGGCTCCCAGGACGGCCACCAGTCCCCGGCCGCCGGCGTCGACCACGCCGGCGTTCCCGAGGACGTCCAACTGCGCCGGGGTGGCGGCGAGCGCGCGGCGCGCGCCCTCGTACGCGGCCCGTGCCACCGCCCAGGCGTCGGCGGCGGCGTCCGCCGTGGCAGCTGCGGCCTCGGCCGCGGCGGTCGCCACGGTGAGCATCGTGCCCTCGACGGGATGGGCGACCGCCTGGTACGCGGACTCCGCGGCACGGCGCAGCGCGGGCCGCAGGTCCCCGGAGCCGGACGCCAGCACTTCGGTCATGCCGCGCAGCAGTTGGGCGAGGATCGTGCCGGAGTTGCCGCGGGCCCCGATGAGGGCGCCGTGCGCCATGGAGCGCAGGCACGAGGAGAGGTCGGGCTCGGTGCCGGAGGCGGCGTGCCCGTCGAAGACCGCGTCGACGGCCTGGGCGGCGGATTCGACGGTGAGGTACATGTTGGTGCCGGTGTCCCCGTCGGCGACGGGGTAGACGTTGATCGCGTCGATCTCCTCGCGCGCCCGGCCGAGTGCCTGGAGGGCGAGCCGGCACCATGCGCGCACCGCGGGGGCGTCGAGCGTCGGCGGCACGTGTTCCTCCTGCGGGGGGGGGGGCGGCCAGGGACCTGGGGCAGAGGCAGGGTTCCGCACGCAGCGTACTGAGGCGCGGGACCCGGCGGGGGATCGGGCCGTCCCGCTGACCATGGTAGTTTCGAGGGACAGGAGCGGACGTAGTATGCTGCTCCGGTTGCCCGGGGCTGTCCCGGGCCGTCCCTCGGTACCACCGGTTTTCCTTCAAATGCTTTTGAACGGACGTCCGACACCGGTGGGATCTATCCGTTAGTGCATCTGAAGTCTTTGGAGTGACCCGTGGCTGCCAACTGCGACGTCTGCGGCAAGGGGCCGGGCTTCGGCAACAACATTTCGCACTCGCACCGCCGTACTCGCCGTCGTTGGAACCCCAACATCCAGACGGTGCGTGCTGTGGTCGGGCGGACGCCGAAGCGCCTCAACGTCTGCACCTCGTGCATCAAGGCCGGCAAGGTCGCGCGCTGACGCATTCGACGTCGTAGCGCAGCCTTGCGGCTACTCGAAGCCGGTCCACCTCAGGGTGGACCGGCTTTCTGCTGTGTCCCGGTACCCCGCGGGGCGGTTCAGCCGCGCTGCCGCCACGCGTGGTCGACCGGCCCGATGCCCGTGCCCAGGGGGAAGCCGGCGGCGATGGCGCCGGTGACGTACTCCTTGGCGGCGCCAACCGCGTCCGGGACGTCGAGGCCGCGGGCGAGGTAGGAGGCCACCGCGGCGGCCAGCGTGCATCCGGTGCCGTGGGTGTGACGGTTGTCATGGCGGGGGGCGCGCAGCCAGTGCTCATCGGTGCCGTCGGTGAGCAGGTCCACGGCATCGCCGTCCAGGTGGCCGCCCTTGATCAGCGCCCAGCGCGGGCCGAGGGCGAGGACCGCGGCGGCGGCCTCGCGCAGCGCGGACTCGCCGTCCACCACGACGCCGGTGAGTTGCCGCACCTCGTCCAGGTTCGGGGTGGCGACGGTGGCCAGGGGCAGCAGCCGGGTGCGGACGACGTCGACGGCGTCGGCGGCCAGCAGCGGATCACCGTGCTTGGAGACGCCGACCGGGTCGACGACCACGGGAACCCCGAGCGGGGCCAGCAGTTCGGCGACGGTCGCGACCAGCGCGGGCGAGGAGAGCATGCCGGTCTTGACGGCCTGCACGCCGATGTCGTCGACGACGCTGCGGAACTGGGCGCGCACCGCGTCCACCGGCAGTTCCCAGGCGCCCTGCACACCGAGCGAGTTCTGCGCCGTGACGGCCGTGATCACGCTCATGCCGTGCGTCCCGAGGGCCAGCATCGTCTTGAGGTCGGCCTGGATGCCCGCGCCACCGCCGGAGTCGGAGCCGGCGACGGTGAGCACACGCGGTGGGATCGTCATACGGCGAATCTAGTCGCCGCCCTCACTCGTCGCCGAAGTGGTCCCATCCGCCCGCCGACTCCCAGGGCGCGCCGTCGACGGTGACCTGCGGGGAGGTGGTGGCCTTCACCACGCGTCCGATCACCCGCCAGCGGGCGGGCAGCTTGGCGTCCGGCGGGAAGGCGGCGACGAGGGCGTGGTCCTCGCCGCCGGTGAGCACCCAGTGCAGCGGGTCGATGCCGACGGCCTGCCCGATGTCGGCCATCTGGGCCGGGACGTCGACATCGGCGGAGGTCAGGTCGATGGTGACGCCGCTGGCCGCGGCGATGTGCCCGAGGTCGGCGACCAGTCCGTCGCTGACGTCGGTCATCGCGGTCGCGCCGAGTTCGGAGGCGGCCGGCCCGGCGTGGTACGGCGGTTCGGGCCGGCGGTGGGCCTCGACGAAGGCGCGCGGGGAGCGGAAGCCGCGGGCGAGCACGGCGAGTCCGGCCGCGGACCAGCCGAGCCAGCCGGTGACGGCCACGATGTCGCCGGGCCGGGCGCCGGACCGGGTGACCGGTTCGCGGTTGCGCAAGTCGCCGAGCGCGGTGATGGAGACCATGATCGTGTCGCCGCGCACGACGTCGCCGCCGACCACGGCGGCGCCCGCCACCTGGCACTCGTCGCGGATGCCGTCCATCAGCTCCAGCGGCCAGGTGACCGCGAGGTCCGCCGGGACGACGAGGGCGAGCAGCACGGCGGTCGGCACGGCGCCCATGGCGGCGATGTCGGCGAGGTTCTGCGCGGCGGCCTTGCGGCCGACGTCGTAGGCGGTGGACCAGTCACGGCGGAAGTGCCGCCCCTCCACGAGCGCGTCGGTGGTGGCCACGACGCGCCGGTCCGGCGCGGTGACGACGGCGGCGTCGTCACCCGGTCCGAGTCGTACGGCGGGACTGGAGGTGAGCCGCGAGGTCAACTCCCTGATGAGCCCGAACTCCCCCAGCTCGCCCACGGTGCCCTTCATCCCACTGTCCCCTTCACCTGGCCGGTCCTGTCTCTGTTCCGTCATCGCTTCCGTGGCGGCTTTCGGGCGTCCGGTACCGCGCGGGTCTCCCCGCGGTGTGCGGCGACGCGGTACCGTGACGTTCCCTCCCACATGATCCTCGTAGCCGCCCTGGAGGTTCCGTGGTACAGGCGTACATTCTGATCCAGACCGAGGTCGGGAAGGCCTCGGCAGTAGCGGAGGTGATCTCCAAGATTTCCGGGGTGATCCAGGCCGAGGACGTCACCGGGCCGTACGACGTGATCGTGCGCGCCCAGGCGGAGACGGTCGACGACCTCGGTCGTCTCGTGGTGGCGAGAGTGCAGCAGGTGGAGGGCATCACCCGCACACTGACCTGCCCGGTCGTCCACCTCTGACCCCCCTGTAGGCTCGGCGGGTGATGATTCGCCGCCGAGTCGCGCTTGTCTCCGTGTCCGCCGTCGCGTGCTTTTCCGCGGCGGCGGTCTACGTGTCCGCCGACGGGGGGCCGGCGAGCGGGATCGCGGTCCCGTCACCCTCCGCCGAGGCCGCCACGCTGTGCGGCCGCCTCCACGACGCGTTGCCGGACCGGGTGGACGGGCTGTCCGAGCGGTCCCTGTCCCCCGTCTCCACCCTCACCGCCGGTTGGGGGGATCCTACGGTGGTACTGCGCTGCGGTGTGCCCCGGCCCGCGACACTCACGCCGGGCAGCACGACGTACAACCCCACCGCGGACGCGGTGGACGTCAACGGCGTCAGCTGGCTCATGGAGCAGACCGGCGACGGCTACCGCTTCACGACCACCGGGCGCGCGGCGTTCGTCGAGGTGAGCGTCCCGGCGAAGTACGCACCCGAGGTCAACCCGCTGGCCGACCTCGGGAACGCCGTCGAGACGTCCATCCCCTCCGAACTCTGAGGTCCCGGGGCTTTCCGGGTCAGCGCAGTCCGGTAGGACGGCGCAGGGCCGCCTGGATGAGCCGGTCCACGAGCTCCGGGTAGTCGACCCCGCTCTCCCGCCACATACGCGGGTACATGGAGATCGGCGTGAAGCCCGGCATGGTGTTGATCTCGTTGATCACGAACTCGCCGCTGTCCAGCAGGAAGAAGTCCGCGCGGACCAGGCCCTCGCACGACGCCGCCTCGAACGCGGCCACGGCGAGCCGCTGGACCTCGGCGGTCTGCTCGGCGGTGAGCGGCGCGGGCACCAGACCCTCGGCGGAGTCGATGTACTTCGCCTCGAAGTCGTAGAAGTCGTGCGCGGTGACCGGCGGGATCTCGGCCGGCACCGAGGCGCGCGGGCCGTCCTCGAACTCCAGGACCCCGCATTCGATCTCACGGCCCCGCAGCAGCGACTCCACGAGCACCTTGGGGTCGTGGCGGCGGGCCTCCTCGATCGCCTCGTCCAGGCCCGCGAGGTCGTCGACCTTGCTGATGCCCATGGAGGAGCCGGCGCGGGCGGGCTTCACGAAGACCGGCCACCCGTGGTCGGCGGCGAACTCCACGACCTTGCGGCGGGCGGCCGCGGGGTCGTTCTCCCACTCGCGCGGCCGGATCACGGCGTACGGACCGACCGGCAGGCCGAAGGAGGTGAAGACGCGCTTCATGTACTCCTTGTCCATGCCGACGGCCGAGGCCAGCACACCCGAGCCGACGTAGGGCACACCCGACAGTTCCAGCAGCCCCTGGAGGGTGCCGTCCTCGCCGTACGGGCCGTGCAGCACGGGGAAGACGACGTCGACGTCGCCGAGCGCCTTGGGCACCGAGCCGGGTTCGCTGTAGACGACCTCGCGGCTGGCCGGGTCGACCGGCAGGACCACCGAGCCCTCCTCGGACTCGGCGAGCTGCGCGACGCTCGGCAGCGTGCGGTCGGAGATCGCCATCCGGGAGGGGTCGTCGGCGGTCAGCGCCCAACGTCCGTCGCTGGTGATGCCGATCGGCAGCACGTCGTACTTGTCGCGGTCGACGGCGCTCAGCACGGCGCCCGCGGTGAGGACCGAGATGGCGTGCTCGGAACTGCGTCCACCGAAGACGACCGCGACGCGCGGCTTGCGTGAAGAAGGCTGAATGCTCATGTCGCGTTGACCTTACCGTTCCGGACGTCAGCGTTCCGACTTGGCGGAACGCGACATCAGCTCCTTGACCGCGACGACCGGCTGCTTGCCGTTGTGGACGATGTCGACCACGGTCTCGGTGATGGGCATGTCCACACCGTGCCGGCGTGCCAGGTCGAGCACCGACTCGCAGGACTTGACGCCCTCGGCGGTCTGCCGGGTGACCGCGATCGTCTCCTCCAGCGTCATGCCCCTGCCGAGGTTGAAGCCGAAGGTGTGGTTGCGGGACAGCGGGGAGGAGCAGGTGGCGACCAGGTCTCCGAGGCCCGCCAGGCCCGAGAAGGTCAGCGGGTCGGCGCCGAGCGCGATGCCGAGCCGGGTCGTCTCGGCCAGACCGCGGGTGATCAGCGAACCCTTGGTGTTGTCCCCCAGCCCCATGCCGTCGGCGATGCCGACCGCGAGGCCGATGACGTTCTTGACGGCGCCGCCCAGTTCGCAGCCGACCACGTCGGTGTTGGTGTACGGGCGGAAGTACGTGGTGTGGCTGGCGGCCTGCAGCCGCTTGGCGACGGCCTCGTCGCGGCAGGCGACCACCGAGGCGGCGGGCTGCCGGGCGGCGATCTCCTTGGCCAGGTTGGGGCCGGACAGCACGGCGACGCGTTCCGGGCCGGCCTCGGCGACCTCCGAGATGACCTCGCTCATCCGCTTGGCGGTGCCGAGTTCGACGCCCTTCATCAGGCTGACCAGCACCGAGTCGGACGGCAGCAGCGACTGCCACGCGGCCAGGTTGCCGCGCAGCGTCTGCGACGGTACGGCGAGCACGACGAACTCGGCGTCCTGGGCGGCCTCCGCGGGGTCGGTGGTCGCCGTGATCGACGCCGGCAGCTCGACCCCGGGCAGATAGCCCGGGTTGGCGTGGGTGCTGTTGACGGCCTTGACCACCTCGGGGCTGCGCCCCCACATGGTCACCCGGGCACCGGCGTCGGCGAGCACCATCGCGAAGGCGGTGCCCCAGGAGCCGGTGCCGTAGACCGCGCAGCGCGTCGTCACTTGCTGGTTCCCCTCTGCTTGCGCGGGTCGAAGCGCTCGGACGGCGGGGTCGCGCCGCGCAGTTCTCCGAGCAGCTCGCTGATCGAGGCCATGATGACGTCCGTGGCCTCCTTGAGCACCTCGGCGGTCAGCTCCTGCCCGTAGTACGCGGACAGGTCCACCGGCGGGCCGGCCAGCACCTTGAGCGTCTTGCGCGGGAACAGGCGGACCTTGTTCTCCTTGGCGTAGGGGGGAACGGCCTCGTTGGCGCCCCACTGCGCGACCGGGATGACGGGCGCCTTGGTCATCAGCGCGACGCGGGCGACGCCGGTCTTGCCGACCATCGGCCACATCTCGGGGTCGCGGGTCAGCGTGCCCTCGGGGTAGAAGGCGACGCACTCGCCGGAGTTGATGGCGTCCACCGCGGACCGGAAGGCGTTGGCGGCGTCGGTGCTCTCCCGGTACACGGGGATCTGGCCGGTGCCGCGCAGTATCGCCCCGACGAACGCCGGCTTGAACAGCGGCGCCTTCGCCAGGAAGCGTGGGACCCGCCCGGTGTTGTACTGGAAATGCGCGTACGACAGCGGGTCGAGGTACGAGTTGTGGTTGACCGCGGTGATGAATCCGCCGTCGGCCGGAATGTGCTCCATTCCCTGCCAGTCCCGCTTGAAGAGGACGACGAGCGGCGGTTTCGCGATGACTGCTGCGAGCCGGTACCAGAAGCCGATTCTGCGGCGGGACACCAGAACTCCTCCTCGTTCCGCCGCCGACCCGGGATCACCGGATCGCGGCCGTGCTGTGGGACGGCGCACCGTCGTACGGCCGGTGCAGCCGCACAAGTGTCGCCGGTAAGCCACCGTAACGCCAGGGTGGAGCAGCGGTGGCGGTGGCCTCGGGAAACCCCGAGCACAATAGTTCGGTGTCGGTAGCAGTGAACTCGTCGAAATGGTCGCTCGTCGTTCCGCTGAAGCCCCTGGCCGAGGCCAAGAGCCGGCTCGCGACGGCCGCCGGGCCCGTGCGGCCCGGGCTGGCACTGGCTTTCGCCCAGGACACCGTGGCCGCGGTGCTGGCCTGCCCCGTGGTGCTGGACGTGACGGTCGTCACGGACGATCCCCTCGCCGGGACCGCGCTGACGGCGCTCGGTGCCCGGGTGGTACCGGACTCCCCCGCGGCGGGACTCAACGCCGCGCTGGCGTACGGCGCGGAACAGGTCCGCCGGCTGCGCCCGGAAGCCGCCGTGGCGGCCCTCAACGCCGATCTCCCGGCCTTGCGGCCCCCGGAGCTGGCGCTGGTGCTCGACACGGCCGCTCGGCGCCCTGGACGGGCATTTCTGGCCGACGCGGCCGGAATCGGCACCACGCTGCTCGCGGCCACGGCCGGGACGCCGCTCGATCCGGCCTTCGGCGGCGCCTCCAGGGCTCGTCACCGGGCGTCCGGCGCACGCGAGATCAGGCTGCCGGGCGTGGACTCCGTGCGCCAGGACGTGGATACGGGCGAGGACCTGAGGGCCGCCCTGGTCCTGGGCGTCGGACCGCGCACCCGTGAACTGCTGCGGGCCCAACCGGTGGCCGCACCGGGCTGAACCGGCGGCGGACGGGCCGGCGGCGAGCGGCCGGATAGGCTGCGACCCATGCAGGCGACCGCGTACACCTACGACCCCGAGACCCGCGCCGGCAGCGTGCTGCTGGACGACGGGACGCCGCTGCCCTTCGACGCGGCGGCGTTCGACGCCGGGGGGTTGCGGCTGCTGCGGCCCGGTCAGCGGGTCCGCATCCGCACGGAGGGCAGCGGCGAGGCGCGCCGGGTGGTCTTCGTGACGCTGCAGACCTTCGCCGACCCCGGGGCCTGAGACACCGGGCGACGGGGAGGGACCGGAGCGCCCCGGGACAACGCAGCGGGCCGGGCGCCCCCGAGGGGGTGCCCGGCCCGTCGCTGTGTCGGGTCGGTGACGGCTACCGCTTCGCGGTGCGCTTGGTGGCCGTCTTGCGGGCCGCCGACTTGGCGGGGGCCTTCTTCGCCGGCGCCGTCTTCTTGGCGGTGGCCTTCTTGGCGGTGGTCTTCTTGGTCGCCGTCTTCTTGGCCGTCGTCTTGGCGGCCGTGGTCTTCTTCGCGGTGGTCTTGGCCGCCGTGGTCTTCTTGGCGGCCGCCTTGGTGGTGGCCGCCTTCTTCGCCGTGGTCTTCTTGGCGGCGGCCTTCTTCGTGGTGGCCTTCGCGGTGACGCCGCCGGTCAGGCTGCCCTTGGGCGCCTTCTTGACGGAGACCTCGCCGGCCTTGGGGAGCTTCTTCGTCCCGCTCACCAGGTCCTTGAAGCCCTGGCCGGCGCGGAAGCGCGGCACGGAGGTCTTCTTGACCCGGACCCGCTCCCCGGTCTGCGGGTTGCGGGCGTAGCGGGCGGGACGCTCCACCCTCTCGAACGAACCGAAGCCGGTCACCGATACCCGGTCGCCGTTGACGGTCGCGCGGACGATGGCGTCCAGGACCGCGTCGACCGCCTCAGCGGCCTGCTGACGGCCGCCGAGCTTGTCGGCAATCGCTTCAACGAGCTGCGCCTTGTTCACGTCTTCCCCTTCGGAAACTTGCCCGGCGATGAGTTCGGGCCTTTTTCGCACGCTAGGCGGATATATACCGCAAATCAAATACGAAACGGGCGAATCACCCTTGTGCCGCAACGAACTCCGGGCTCAGGAAGGCTCTTGATCGGGGAATCGGCCTTCGTCGAGGTCCTTCATCAGATCCTCCAGACGCCTTGCCGCACCTGCGAGATCGTGCTTCGAGGCGGCGGTGATGACGAGGAGTTTCCGGGTCAACTGCACCCGGACTTCCTCCGGCACTTGCAGACCCGCCACACGGGTGTGGGCCTGCTTCAACCTGGCAGCGAGGAACGCGTACAGCTCGAGTTGGCCATCGTGTTCCATGTGCCGATTGTGTCATCTGCGGTGAGTTGTCACGAGGTGTGGAGCCGAACACGCCGCAGCGCCCCCCGCCCGGTGGGGGCGGGGGGCGCTGCGGGACGGGCGGAGAGGGCTCAGACCTGCAGGGTCTGCGGCTTGAAGGACGGACGCCTGGCCTCGTAGGCGGCGATGTCGGCCTCGTTCTGCAGGGTGAGGCTGATGTCGTCCAGGCCGTTCAGCAGCCGCCAGCGGGCGTTGTCGTCCAACTCGAAGGGCGCGGTGATCCCCTCGGCGCGGACCTCCCGGGTCTCGAGGTCCACGGTGATCTCGGCGGTCGGGTCGGCCTCGGTGAGCTCCCACAGGCGCTCGACCGTCTCCTGCGGCAGGATCACGGTGAGCAGGCCGTTCTTCAGCGAGTTGCCGCGGAAGATGTCGGCGAAGCGGGAGGAGATCACGGCCTTGAAGCCGTAGTTCTGCAGCGCCCACACGGCGTGCTCACGGGAGGAGCCGGTGCCGAAGTCGGGGCCGGCGACCAGGACGCTGGCGCCCCGGCGCTCGGGCCGGTTGAGGACGAACTCGGGGTCCTTGCGCCATGCCTCGAACAGGCCGTCCTCGAAGCCGTTGCGGGTGACCTTCTTCAGCCAGTGGGCCGGGATGATCTGGTCGGTATCGGTGTTGCTGCGGCGCAGCGGGACCGCCCGGCCGGTGTGCGTGGTGAAAGCTTCCATGGTTCTCAGGCCTCCAGGACGGCGACGCCGGGCAGGTCGGCGGGGGACGAGAGGTGGCCGTTGACCGCGGTGGCCGCGGCGACCTGGGGGGACACCAGGTGGGTGCGGCCGCCCTTGCCCTGCCGTCCCTCGAAGTTGCGGTTGGAGGTGGACGCGGAGCGCTCACCGGGCGCGAGTTGGTCGGGGTTCATACCCAGGCACATCGAGCAACCCGCGTGCCGCCATTCGGCGCCGGCCTCCTTGAAGACCTTGTCCAGGCCCTCCTCGACGGCCTGCAGCGCGACCCGGACCGAGCCGGGGACGACCAGCATCCGCACGCCGTCGGCCACCTTGCGGCCCTTGACGACCGATGCCGCCGAGCGCAGGTCCTCGATGCGGCCGTTGGTGCAGGAGCCGACGAAGACGGTGTCGACCTCGACCTGGCGCAGCGGCGTACCGGCCTCCAGGCCCATGTACTCCAGTGCCTTCTCGGCCGCCAGGCGGTCGCTGGGATCGGCGAAGGACGCCGGGTCCGGCACGGAGGCGCTCAGCGGGACACCCTGGCCGGGGTTGGTCCCCCAGGTGACGAACGGGGACAGTGCGGCGGCGTCGATGACGACCTCGTGGTCGAAGACGGCGTCCTCGTCGGTCCTCAGCGTCTCCCAGTAGGCGACCGCGGCGTCCCAGTCCTCGCCCTGCGGCGCGTGCGCACGGCCCTGCAGGTAGTCGAAGGTGGTGCGGTCCGGGGCGATCATGCCGGCCCGGGCGCCCGCCTCGATCGACATGTTGCAGATGGTCATCCGGGCCTCCATCGAGAGCCTCTCGATGGCCGAGCCGCGGTACTCGATGACATAGCCCTGGCCGCCGCCGGTACCGATCTTGGCGATGATCGCCAGGATCAGGTCCTTGGCCGTGACGCCCTCGGGCAGTTCGCCGTCGACGGTGATCGCCATGGTCTTGAACGGGGCCAGCGGCAGCGTCTGGGTGGCCAGTACGTGTTCGACCTGGCTGGTGCCGATGCCGAACGCCAGCGCGCCGAAAGCGCCGTGGGTGGAGGTGTGGCTGTCGCCGCAGACCACGGTCATGCCCGGCTGGGTCAGGCCCAGCTGCGGGCCGACCACGTGCACCACGCCCTGCTCGACGTCGCCCAGCGGGTGCAGCCGCACCCCGAACTCCGCGCAGTTCTTGCGCAGCGTCTCCAGCTGCGTGCGCGAGACCGGATCGGCGATCGGCTTGTCGATGTCGAGGGTCGGGGTGTTGTGGTCCTCGGTGGCGATGGTGAGGTCCAGCCGGCGCACCGGGCGCCCGTTCATCCGCAGCCCGTCGAATGCCTGCGGGCTGGTGACCTCGTGGAGCAGATGCAGGTCGATGAAGAGGAGGTCGGGCTCGCCTTCGGCGCGCCGTACGACGTGATCCTCCCAGACCTTTTCCGCGAGTGTCCTGGCCATCGCATTCCCTCCGACCGGCCGCGCTGCCGGCCTGTTCGTCGTTGCCGTGCGCCTCCGTCCCCAGGTGAGGGATGCGGCGCTCCGGCCTGTCCATCCAGCGTGCCGCGTTCACGGGAAAATTGAACTTGCGTTTCACAGAGTGAGACGGGAGTATCGTTGCATGGACAACAGTAGTGGCGTCGGCGTTCTCGACAAGGCGGCTCTGGTGCTCAGCGCGCTGGAGTCCGGCCCGGCCACCCTGGCCGGACTCGTGGGCGCCACGGGTCTCGCCCGCCCCACCGCGCACCGTCTCGCCGTCGCACTGGAGCACCACCGCATGGTCGCCCGCGACATGCAGGGACGCTTCATCCTGGGCCCCCGTCTCTCCGAACTCGCCGCCGCGGCGGGCGAGGACCGCCTGCTGGCCACCGCCGGCCCGGTGCTCACGCACCTGCGGGACGTGACCGGCGAGAGCGCGCAGCTCTACCGGCGCCAGGGCGACATGCGCATCTGCGTCGCCGCCGCGGAGCGGCTGTCCGGACTGCGAGACACCGTGCCCGTCGGCTCGACGCTGCCGATGAAGGCGGGCTCCGCCGCCCAGATCCTCATGGCCTGGGAGGAGCCGGAACGGCTGCACCGGGGCCTGCAGGGAGCCCGATTCACCGCCACCGCGCTCTCCGGCGTGCGCCGCAGGGGCTGGGCGCAGTCGATCGGCGAACGCGAACCGGGTGTGGCCTCCGTCTCCGCCCCGGTGCGCGGTCCGTCGAACCGCGTCGTGGCGGCGGTCTCCGTCTCCGGCCCGATCGAGCGGCTGACCCGGCACCCCGGCCGCATGCACGCGCAGGCCGTCGTGGACGCCGCGGGCCGGCTGTCCGAGGCGCTGCGCCGCAGCAGCTGAAGCGCGGGGGCGCCCCGAGCGACCGCTACCCCTCGGCGGCCGCCAGCCGCTCGGCCGCCGACTCGCCACGGCGGCCCACCGGGACGACACCGGTCGCGGCGCCGAGCCCGAAGGCGGGCATGTCGACGTACACCGACTCGTAGGAACCCGCGGGTACGGCGTACGTCTCGTGCCATATGCCCACTCGCCCCTTGCCGGCCCGCGCGCGGCGGTTGAACTCCGCCCACGCGGGCCGGTGCTGCTTGTCCTGCTGCGAGGCGTAGGCGATGAGCTGCTCCTTGGTCGACCAGTACTGCACGACGTAGAACAACCGGGGCGAGCCGAGCAGCAGGCGGTAGCCGAGGAATCCGCCGCCCTTGTCCTGCGACAGCTCGCGCAGCATGCGCGGCATCGCCATGAAGGCCGGCAGCCACTCGCGCAGCGCCCGCAGGCGGTTGATCCGCATCCCGATGTGGAAGACGACGATCTCACCCTCGGCGGCCGCGGTGTTGCGGCCCGGAATCAGCTGTACGGACATGACGCTCCCCCATCACCCATGACGGACACCCGGCACGCGCCGGCCGGGCTCCCTGCTCGACATGGACAGCATTGGATAGTGCCGCTATCCATGATTGGATAGTGCCACTATCCAGTGGAGGGCGCAAGAGGAATGCGACTGGCGGAACTGAGCGAGCGCAGCGGCGTGCCGACGGCAACGATCAAGTACTACCTGCGCGAGAACCTGCTGCCACCCGGCCGTCGCGTCACGGCCACCCAGGCCGAGTACGGCGAGGAGCATCTGCGCCGGCTCCGCTTCGTGCGGGCCCTGATCCAGGTCGGCAGGGTCCCCGTCGCCACCGCCCGCGAGGTGCTCGCCGCGGTCGAGGACGAGTCGCTCAACCAGCACATGCGTCTGGGCGCCGCCACGTTCGCGCTGCCGCACGGCCCGGAGCCCGACGAGGACGACCCGGCGACCGCCACCGCCCGTCGCGAAGTGGACCTGTTGATGTCCGGGCTCGGGTGGAGTCACGGAAGCGAGAGGCGCGGCCCCTCCCCCGCGTACCGGATGCTCGTCGCCGCGGTCGCCACCCTCACCCGCCTCGGATACCCCAGCGGGGCACGGCACTTGGAGCCCTACGCCCGCCTCGCCGCCCAACAGGCCGTCCACGACCTGGATCTGGTCGAGCTCTACGACACCCCGCTCGAACAGGCCGCCGCCGCCGTGACGCTGACCGTGCTCTACGAGCCGGTGCTGCTGAGCCTGCGCCGGCTCGCCGAGGCCGAGGAGTCCTTGCGGCGCTTCGGAGTTGAGTGACGCGACAGGCCGCGAAGCGCCCGGGCGGAGGGCGACGCGGAGCAACGGCGGGGAAGAACGAAAGAGGCCCCCCGCCGGAGCGGGGGGCCTCTTCCCGATGTACCCCCGACCGGATTCGAACCGGCGCTACCGCCTTGAGAGGGCGGCGTGCTAGGCCGCTACACAACGGGGGCAAGTCAGAGAACTACGCTGGGGTACCAGGACTCGAACCTAGACTAAATGAACCAGAATCACTCGTGCTGCCAATTACACCATACCCCATGGTGTGTCAAGTACCCCCGACCGGATTCGAACCGGCGCTACCGCCTTGAGAGGGCGGCGTGCTAGGCCGCTACACAACGGGGGCCCTAGCGATCCCTGCGAGAGAGATCAGTACCCCCGACCGGATTCGAACCGGCGCTACTGCCTTGAGAGGGCAGCGTGCTAGGCCGCTACACAACGGGGGCTCTGCAGAAATACTGCGCTGGGGTACCAGGACTCGAACCTAGACTAACTGAACCAGAATCAGTCGTGCTGCCAATTACACCATACCCCACCAAAACACAACCCCCCGCAGGGGGTGTTGTCTGGCGTGCGCTCCGGACCGGCTTTTCGGCCCGCCCGGCGGCGCAGGAAGAACATTACCCGATCGAAGACGGGGCTCCAAAACGGGTATCCGCCGCCAGGAGGGCCGGCAGCTGGTCGAGTCCGGTGATCCGCCGCAGGTCGGAGGCGGTGACAGTACCCGTTCGGTCCAGCCACACACCGTGAAGACCTGCGGCGTTCGCCCCGCGCGCGTCGGTGTCCGCCTTGTCCCCCACGTAGGCCACCTCGGACGGTGGCAGCCCCAGCTCCTCGCACGCGGCCAGGAAAGCCTGCGGCGCCGGCTTGGCGTACCCCAGTTCCTGCGAACAGAGCAGGAACTCGAAGCGGTCCCGCAGGCCCAGCCGGGCGAGCTTGCGTTCCTGATGGGCGGCGGCGGAGTTGGAGAGCAGCGCGTGCCGGTAGCCGGGCGTGAGCGCGTCGAGGGCGGGGACGACGTCGGGGAAGGCGCTCCAGGCGGCCTCGAAGTGGACGTAGTACGCCTCGAACCACGCGTCGGCCGCCTCGTCCGTCACGGCCTGGCCCACGAAGGCGCGGACCCGCTCCCGGCGCTGCTCCGCCCAGGTGATCTCACCGGCGAGGAAGCGCCCGTAGTGCAGGTCCATCACCTCGCGCCAGCGGGCGGCGGCCCGGTCCCGGTCGTCGTCGGAGGCGGGGAGCAGGCCCTCGCTGCGCAGTCGGCCGATCACGCCGGCGCGTTCGGCCGCCGAGTAGTCGAAGATCGTGTCGTCGATGTCCCACAGCACGGCGCGGATCGGCATGCCCGGACTCTATCCGTGCGGGTCTACCCGGGTTCCGGGGGGAGGCACAGCGTCCGGCGGCTGACGAAGCGGCGGTGCTCGCCGGTCACCGGGTCGTCGAATTCCAGCAGCCGGGCGAGCAGCCGGAGCGGGCGGCCGAAATCGCCCGGGGCGGGCTCGGGCAGGACGACGGGGTAGACGGGGTCGCCGAGGATGGGCAGGCCGAGGCTGTTCATGTGGACGCGCAGCTGGTGGGTGCGGCCGGTGTGCGGGTACAGCCGGTACCGGGCCAGCGCGCCGTGGCGGGACAGGAGTTCCACCCGGGTGCGGGCGTTGGGCGGGCCGGGGACCTCCCGCGCGGCGATGACCCCGCGTTCCTTCTCCATCCGGCTCTCCACGGTGCGCGGCAGCTCCAGCGAGGGGTCGTACCCGGCCAGGGCCTCGTACTCCTTGCGCACCCGGCGGTCGCGGAAGACGGTCTGGTAGGCGCCGCGCAGTTCGGGGCGGATCACGAACATCACCACTCCGGCGGTCAGCCGGTCGAGGCGGTGGGCCGGGCTGAGCGCGGGCAGGCCGAGGTCGTGGCGCAGGCGGGTGAGGGCGGTCTCGGTGACATGGCTGCCGCGCGGGGTGGTGGCGAGGAAGTGCGGCTTGTCCACGACCAGCAGCGCGTCGTCCCGGTGCAGCACCTCGACGGCGAACGGGACGGGAACCTCCGGCGCGAAGTCACGGTGGAACCAGAGGAAGGCGCCCGGCCGGTAGGGCGCGTCGGGGGCCAGCGGCCCGTCGGCCGCGTGGATCTCCCCGGCCGCCAGCATCGCCTCGACGCGCGCCGCAGGTACGGCCGTCAGCCGCTCCACCAGGTGGTCGCGTACCGACGTCCACGGCCCGGCCTCCGGCAGCCGCAGGCGCACCGCGTCGACCCCGTGGCGCTGGGGCAGCGGGGAGGGCGGGGGCTTGGGCCTGCGTCGCATCGGTGCTCCGGGAAGCGCGCCGCCCCGGGTCCGCTGGGAACCGGGGCGGTCGCGCGTGCCGTGCGTCAGCCGGCGAGCTTCGCCAGCGCGGCGTCGACGCGGGCCAGGGTGCGCTCGCGGCCGAGCACTTCGAGGGACTCGAAGAGCGGCAGGCCGACGGTGCGGCCGGTGACGGCGACCCGGACCGGCGCCTGGGCCTTGCCGAGCTTGAGGCCGTGCGTCTCACCGGCGGCGAGGACGGCGGCCTTGAGGGCCTCGGCGTTCCAGTCGGCGGCTGCGAGGTTCTCCCGGGCGGTGGCGAGGAGCGCGGCGGCGGCCGCGGGGTCCTTCATCGCCTTGTCCCAGGACGCCTCGTCCGTCACCGGTGCGTCGAGGAAGAGGAAGTCGACGTTCTCGGTGATCTCGGAGAGCACGGTCAGACGGGTCTGGGCGTGCGGCGCGACCGCCTCGAAGGCCGCCTGGTCGAACGCCTCGGGCGCCCAGGGGGCATGCGGGGCCCTCAGCCACGGGCCGCAGGCCTCGGCGAACGTCTTCACGTCCAGCATGCGGATGTGGTCGGCGTTGATCGCCTCGGCCTTCTTCAGGTCGAAGCGGGCCGGGTTGGCGTTGACGGCGTCGATGTCGAAGGCGGCCACCATCTCCTCGACGGAGAAGACGTCGCGGTCGGCGGAGAGCGACCAGCCGAGCAGCGACAGGTAGTTCAGCAGGCCCTCGGGCAGGAAGCCGCGCTCCCGGTAGAGGTTGAGGGAGGACTGCGGGTCACGCTTGGAGAGCTTCTTGTTGCCCTCGCCCATGACGTACGGCAGGTGACCGAACTGCGGGGTCGTGCCGTTGCCGACGCCGAGTTCGGCCAGCGCCTTGTACAGCGCGATCTGCCGCGGGGTGGAGGACAGCAGGTCCTCGCCGCGCAGCACGTGGGTGATCTCCATCAGCGCGTCGTCGACCGGGTTGACCAGGGTGTAGAGCGGGGCGCCGTTGGCCCGGACGATGCCGTAGTCGGGCACGTTCTCCGGGGTGAAGGTGAGTTCGCCGCGCACCAGGTCGGTGAAGGTGATCGGCTCGTCGGGCATGCGGAAGCGGACGATCGGCTCCCGGCCCTCGCGCTCGTACGCGTCGATCTGCCCGGCGGACAGATCGCGGCAGTGGCCGTCGTAGCCGGAGGGGCGGCCGGCGGCGCGGGCGGCGTCGCGGCGCTCGTCGAGCTCCTCCGTGGTGCAGTAGCACTTGTAGGCGTGGCCGGACTCCAGGAGCCTGGCGGCGACGTCCTTGTACACGTCCATGCGCTGCGACTGGCGGTACGGCGCGTGCGGGCCGCCGACCTCGGGGCCCTCGTCCCAGTCGAAGCCGAGCCAGCGCATGGCCTCCAGCAGCTGCTGGTACGACTCCTCGGAGTCGCGGGCGGCGTCGGTGTCCTCGATGCGGAAGACCAGGGTGCCCTGGTGGTGGCGGGCGAACGCCCAGTTGAACAGGGCGGTGCGGACCAGGCCCACGTGGGGGTTGCCGGTCGGCGACGGGCAGAAACGTACGCGTACGGGTGCTGCGCTAGTCACGCTTGATCACCTTGTTGGTGAGAGTGCCGATGCCTTCGATGGTGACGGCGACCTCGTCGCCGACATGGAGCGGTCCGACCCCGGCCGGGGTGCCGGTCAGGACGACGTCGCCGGGGAGCAGGGTCATCGCCTCGGAGATGTGGACGATCAGGTCCTCGATGGAGCGGATCATCTGGCTGGTGCGCCCGGCCTGGCGCAGCTCGCCGTTGACGGTCGCGGTCACCGCCAGGTCGCCGGCGGCCGCGAGGTCGAGACCGGTCTCGATCCAGGGGCCGATGGGGCACGAGGAGTCGAAGCCCTTGGCGCGGGCCCACTGCTTCTCGGCCTTCTGGGCGTCGCGGGCGGTGACGTCGTTGGCGCAGGTGTAGCCGAGGATCACGTCCTGGACGCGTTCGCGGGGGACCTCGCGGCACAGCCGGCCGATCACGACGGCGAGCTCGGCCTCGTAGTGCACCTCCTGCGAGAAGGAGGGGTAGGCGATCGGGTCGCCGGGGCCGATCACCGAGGTGGACGGCTTGAAGAAGGCGACCGGCACCTCCGGGACCTCGTTGCCCAGTTCCGCGGCGTGCTCGGCGTAGTTGCGGCCGATGCCGACGACCTTGCTGGGCAGCACGGGCGGCAGCAGCCGCACCTTGCTCAGCGGCACCTTGGTGCCGGAGCGCTCGTACTCGGCGAACGGGATGCCCTTGATGATGTCGAGGACGAGTCCGTCCGGGACGGACTCGTCGCCCTCGACGACGCCGAAGGCGACATTGCCGTCGATGGAGAACCTGGCGATGCGCACGGGAAGCAGCTCACCTCACTGGCCGGAGACTGACGCTCCAGGTTATCCCGGGGGTGCTGCGCGCTCCCGTCCGGCGAGCCGGGGCTCAGTCGGCGGGCTGGTTCTCCAGGTTCTTCAGCACGGTGCGGCGCGGGTTGGCGGTCTGCCGCGGCAGGATGACGACGGGGGCCTCGCCCTCGACGGCCGGTGCGACCTCCGTGGTCCGCGTGTCCTCGGCGTCCGTGAGGTGCGCGAGGGTGGTGCGACGCGGGTTGGCTATGGGTCGCATGATCATGGTCGTCTTCATGGGGCGGTCAGAACCTCGTGGAGTCCGGGCGCCCTGGGGCGCAGGTTGACGTAGTACACCGTGGTGTCAAACGTCAATCTATCTGGCGGGCATTCCCCTTTCCGGGTGAGCGACACGGGCACTCCCCTGTGATTTTGCTCACCAAGTGGTCGACAAGAAGGGCGAATCGGGCGCTCCGCCGATGCCTGCGAACCCGACATCACGGATGATCCACGCCATTTGCACCCGGCCGCCGGCGGCGGGCTTGTGCAGGCAGAGCCCCATGAGCCCCTGAAGGCGCCCGAATTGACCGTCCCCGCCCGAATGCGGCCGGACACCGTGTGACGCGCCCGGTGCGCTGAGTCACGTATTCCACTCGATACCCGACGGGCCTTGTTGGAGGTCCGGCACTGTGCTGGAATTCCCCGGACCGCCGTATCAACAGATGCCGGCGCGCAAGGGGGAGCGTGCGACCGCCGGGCGGCGGCGGCCAACGGGTACCTGCCGGGGGGCGGGACTCCACAAACTCGACACCGTCCATCCGCCCGCGCGGGGGACGCCTGGTCCAGAGGTTGCGACGCTAGTGCAGGGACGTTTCAAGAGGGATGGCGGCGCTGCGGGCGACCCGGAACAGCGTGGTGGGGCCGACACCGGCCCCATCCGCCGGGAGGACACCGCAGACGTCGGAACCGCGGGCGCGGAGAGCGGCGCCACGCCGGAGAGCGGTGTGCGCTCAGGCCCCAAACACGGCTCCCGAATAGCCATGCGCAACTGGCGCATCAGCACTCGTCTGGTGTCGCTGCTCGCGCTGCCGGTGGTCGCCGCGACCACCCTGGGTGCCCTGCGCATCCAGAGCTCGCTGGAGAACGTGAAGCAGCTGGACGCGATGACGTCCCTGACCGATCTGACGGAGCAGGCGACCAAGCTCGCCGCCGCGCTCCAGAACGAACGGGACGTCTCCGCCGGTCCGCTGTCCAGCACCCCCCGGGACGAGAACGACGACGACATCGTCGCCGCGCAGCAGAACACCAAGCTGGCCCGCCAGGCGTTCAGCCAGGCGGAGGAGGGCATCGACCCCGACCTCACGGGTGTCAACGCCTCGCTGCAGGCGATCCACCGTCAGCTCGGCACCCTGCAGGCGATCCGCGAGCGCGCGTACGACCAGAGCGGTTTCGTCTCCTCGACGGTCAGCGAGTACGACGGGCTCATCCAGTCGCTGATCGACCTCTCCCAGGAGATGGCCGAGGCGACGGGTAACACCGAGATGATCGCCAGTACCCGCGCGCTGGCCGCGTTCTCCGCGGCCAAGGAGTACGAGTCCATCCAGCGCGCCGTGGTCAGTGCCGCGCTCGCCGACGACAAGAAGCTGAGCTCCAACGACTTCCGCTTCATGGGGGGTGCCCTCCGTTCGGAGCGCACCGCGCTGGAGCAGTTCCGCCAGATCTACGGCCGGCAGAAGTCAGAGGACCTGCTCGGCGGTCTCGAGCACGGCAACGCCGCGATCACCCAGCACGACGAGCAGGCCGCCCGTATCGCGGCCTCCGAAGAGGGCATCCAGAACTTCGACGGCTCCTACCTCGACTGGGACGACGCCGCGAAGACCAAGCTCGACACGATGAAGGCCATCGAGCAGCACCTGCTCGAGGAGATGCAGCAGCAGGCCCTGACACTGCGCGACGAGGCACAGCAAGAGGCGATCATCAGCGGTGCGCTGATCCTCCTCGTGCTCGGCATCTCGGTCGTCGGCGCCTTCGTCGTCGCCCGCTCCATGGTCCGCTCGCTGCGCCGCCTGCAGGACACCGCGCAGGAAGTCGCCCAGAAGCGGCTGCCCGAGCTGGTCAAGCAGCTCTCCGAGTCCGACCCGCAGGACGTGGACACCTCGGTCGAGTCGATCGGCATCCACACCCGCGACGAAATCGGCCAGGTGGCCCGCGCGTTCGACGAGGTCCACCGCGAGGCGGTCCGTCTCGCCGCCGAACAGGCGCTGCTGCGAGGGAACGTCAACGCGATGTTCACCAACCTCTCGCGCCGCAGCCAGGGCCTGATCCAGCGTCAGCTGAGCCTGATCTCCGAACTGGAGTCCCGCGAGGCCGACCCGGACCAGCTGTCCAGCCTCTTCAAGCTCGACCACCTCGCGACCCGTATGCGCCGGAACGGCGAAAACCTCCTCGTCCTCGCGGGCGAGGAGCCCGGCCGCCGCTGGACCCGTCCGGTCCCGCTGGTCGACGTCCTGCGCGCCGCGGCCTCCGAGGTGGAGCAGTACGAGCGCATCGAGCTCACCTCGGTGCCGGCGGTGGAGGTCACCGGCCGCGTCGTCAACGACCTCGTCCACCTGCTCGCAGAGCTGCTGGAGAACGCGACCTCGTTCTCCTCCCCGCAGACCAAGGTCCGGGTCACCGGTCACGCGCTGCCCGACGGGCGCGTGCTGATCGAGATCCACGACACCGGCATCGGCCTCTCCCCGGAGGACCTGGCCGACATCAACGAGCGGCTCGCGAACCCGCCCACGGTGGACGTCTCCGTCTCCCGCCGCATGGGTCTGTTCGTGGTCGGCCGCCTGTCCCTGCGACACGGCATCCGCATCCAGCTGCGTCCGTCCGACTCGGGCGGCACCACCGCGCTCGTCATGCTCCCGGTCGACGTCACCCAGGGCGGCGCCAAGCCGCAGCCCGGTGCCGCCGGCAACCGCGGTCAGCAGCCGGGTGGTCCCGGTGCGGGCGGTCCGGGCGGGGCGGTGCCCGCCGGTGCGCCGGCCGGTGGTGTCGGTCGCGCGCCGCAGCGCGGCCAGGTGCCCGGTTCCGCTCCGCGTCCGGCCCTCAACTCGGGCCCGGCGGGCCCGGGTCAGGCTCCGCAGGGCGGTCGGCCCGGTGCTCCCGCGGCCCCGCAGCGTTCCGGCCCGAGCTGGGCGAACGAACAGCAGGGCCAGGGCGGCCAGAGCCGTCCGCAGCGCCACGCCGGTCCGCAGCAGCAGCCGCAGGCCCCGCAGGCTCCGCAGTACCCGCAGCAGCCCGCGGCACCGCAGCCGGTCGGCGCGGCGGCGGACATGCCGCGCGGCCACGAGGACCTGGAGACCACGGCGCAGTTCGAGCGCCCGGACTTCAACACGATCCCGCACACGTCGCCGCAGCGCGGCACCATGGGTTCCGCCTTCGGCCGGCAGCAGCAACCGCAGCAACCGCAGCAGCAGTACCAGCAGGAGCAGCCGCCCCAGTACCAGCAGGAACCGCAGCTGCCGCAACACCAGCAGCAGTACCAGCACGAACAGCAGCCGCAGTACCAGCAGGAGCAGCCGCCCCAGCAGCAGACCGGCACCTACACCCGCAGTGACGTCTTCCAGCGTCCGACGGGACCGCAGGCCCAGATGCCCCAGGCGCCGATGGCGCAGGCGCCCATGCCTCCGGCCCCGCAGACCCAGCGTCACCGCGGACCGGCCGCCGGTCAGCAGCAGCGGCCCGGCGAGCAGCGGCATCCGCTGCCGGCCGCGTCCGAGCCGATGGCCCTGCCGCCGGCCCCGGCCCGCCCGGACGAGACCAGCCCGATCTTCGACTCCCTCGAGTCGGACTGGTTCCGTACCGGCCGTGCCGAGCGCATGCAGCAGGTGCACGTCGAGCGCGGCCCGGTGGCCCCGCAGCAGAACGGCAACGGTCCGCTCTCCGGCAGCGGTCCGCTCTCCGGCGGCGCCCCGAGCCGTCCGCCGCAGCGCCCGCACCAGCCCGCACCGCAGCAGCACCCCCAGCAGCCGCAGCAACCGCCGCAGCGGGTCCGCGCCGAGCAGCCCCAGGCCCAGCAGGCCCCGCCGCCGCCCCGTCGTGAGCCCGCCGCCTGGCGCAGCTCGCCCAACGACGAGGTCTGGCAGCGGGCCGGCCAGGTCCGTGAGCCCTCCGCCGGCGGGGTCACCCCCTCCGGCCTCCCCCGCCGGGTGCCGCGCGCGAACCTCGTGCCCGGTTCCGGCACGACCCAGCAAGCCCCCCAAGGTGGTCCGCAGGTTTCCCGGGCCCCTGACGACGTGCGCGGACGCCTGACCAACCTCCGGCGCGGTATTCAGCAAGGCCGCCAGGCCGGTACGGGCACGACCGACGGTCGCGGCTTTGGCACCACTCACCAGCAGGAGCGTTAGTTGAGCCAGATGAGCCAGGCGGCACAGAATCTGAACTGGTTGATCACCAACTTCGTGGACAACACCCCCGGGGTGTCCCACACGGTGGTGGTCTCCGCCGACGGCCTGCTGCTGGCGATGTCCGAGGGTTTCCCCCGTGACCGCGCCGATCAGCTGGCGGCCGTGGCCTCCGGTCTGACCTCGCTGACCGCGGGTGCGTCCCGCATCTTCGAGGGCGGCAACGTCAATCAGACGGTGGTGGAGATGGAGCGCGGCTTCCTCCTCCTGATGACGATCTCGGACGGGTCCTCGCTGTGCGTTCTGGCGCACCCCGAGTGCGACATCGGCCTCGTGGGCTACGAGATGGCGCTGCTCGTCGACCGAGCCGGCGCCGTCCTGACGCCCGACCTGCGCGCAGAACTCCAAGGCAGTCTGATGGGCTGAGCTCGTGTGAGCCCGGCCGACACCGCCCCATGACAAGAGAACCGCGTCCGCTCTTATCCGGAGGACCTTCATGACACCGCCGCCTGCCTCGCCCGGCCCGTACGGCGCGCCCCACCATGCGCCGTACGGGGGCGAAGGCGACCAGCCGCTGGTGCGGCCGTACGCCATGACCGGTGGTCGCACCCGGCCGCGTTACCAGCTCGCCATCGAGGCGCTGGTGAGCACCACTGCCGAGCCGGGTGCCTACCAGGGGATGCTCCCCGAACACCAGCGCATCTGCCACCTGTGCCTGGAGATCAAGTCGGTCGCCGAGATCTCCGCACTGCTGGCGATTCCGCTGGGGGTGGCCCGGATCCTGGTGGCCGACCTGGCTGAGGCCGGGATGGTCGCCATCCACCAGCCGAGCAGCGGCGAGGCCGGCGGACAGCCTGATGTGACACTGCTCGAAAGGGTGCTCAGTGGACTTCGCAAGCTCTAGGCCGGGGCAGCAGGCGGCGTACGGTGCGCCGCCCGCGGCCCGTGCCACCACCTCGGCGAAGATCGTGGTGGCCGGTGGCTTCGGCGTGGGCAAGACCACGTTCGTCGGAGCGGTCTCGGAGATCAACCCGCTCCGCACGGAGGCCGTGATGACCTCCGCGTCCGCGGGCGTCGACGACCTGACCCACGTGGCCGACAAGACCACCACGACCGTGGCGATGGACTTCGGCCGCATCACGCTCGACGACGACCTGATCCTGTACCTGTTCGGTACGCCGGGCCAGGACCGTTTCTGGTTCATGTGGGACGACCTGGTGCGCGGCGCCATCGGCGCGGTCGTGCTGGTCGACACCCGCCGGCTCGCGGACTGCTTCCCGGCCGTGGACTACTTCGAGAACAGCGGCCTGCCCTTCGTCATCGCCCTCAACGGCTTCGACGGACACCAGCCGTACACGCCCGACGAGGTGCGCGAGGCCCTGCAGATCGGCCCCGAGGCACCCATCATCACCACCGACGCGCGGCACCGCGCGGAGGCGAAGAGCGCGCTCATCACGCTCGTCGAACACGCATTGCTCGCTCGCCTCAAGTAAGCACTCCAGCTTGCCACTTCGGGTACGGACCGGCTGTGTCTTTTGACATGGCCGGTCCTTCTGTTCATAACGTTTCGACCGCGAATCGGAACATCTCGAACACCGCCTGCGCCCGACCGGCTTCACTGCGCATACATCGCCCTGCTGAATTGCCACCGCTTTACGCTTATGCCCCTTTTAACAAGCGCGTGACGAAGAGTTCGGCATCGCCGCCGGAGGTTTGTGGAGCACCCCCATGACGTGCTGGAATTCATCGAAACCCGAGAGTAGGAACGACGCCGCCGGCGTCGTCGCCGAGAGGTTGTTGGTCGAGTGAGGAACACGAGGCGCGCAGAGCCGGGTCCCGCGGACCACCCGCGTGGCAATTTCACCCCGCCCGCGCGATACGGCACGGCGCAGGCCGCGGCCGCCCCCGAGGTCGCTGAACCGGCCGCCGCGCCGGGCAGCCGCTTCGCCATGCGCAACTGGCGGGTGGCCACCCGTCTGAACGTCATCCTCCTCATCCCGGTGCTCGTCGCCCTGGTCTTCGGCGGCTTCCGGGTGCAGACGGCCGTACAGACCTGGCAGGACGCGGACGACGCGGTGCGGACCGCGCGGGCCGTCCGGGCCGCGGTGGACTACGCCAACGCCGTGCTGAACGAGCGTGACGTCAGCGTGGTTCCCCTGCTCCAGGGCGACAAGGACAACAAGACCGTGGTGGCGGCGCGCGGCGCCACCGACGCGGCCGCCGCGGCCTTCGACGCCACGGTGCGCGAACTGCCCGCGGACGAGCGCCTCGAACGCCGTGTGGCGAACATCCGCGAGGGCGAGAAGGTCCTGGCGAAGCTGCGCGAGACCGCCTTCACCCGGCAGCTGCCCGGCGTGCAGACCGAGGAGAAGTACGTCGAGGTCCAGCACCCGCTGATGGAGCTGGCGAACGAACTCGGCTTCGGCACGAGCAGCGTCGCCTCCTACGGGCGCACGCTGTACGCCATCGAGCTCGCCAAGGCCGCCGAGTCGCTGACCCGTTCCATCGGCACCCACCTGCTGGTAGAGGACCGCTCCAAGCTGGCCCCCGACGAGCTGAAGACGCAGCTCACCTCCTTCGCCTCGTACGCGTACCTCCAGCAGGTCGCCGAGGAGGAGTACAAGGGCGGCGGCACCGCGGCCGACTACCAGCGGCTCCAGGACGAGCAGGCCGCGGCGCTGCAGAAGGGCAAGGAGCAGGTCACGGCCGCCGCGCAGGCGGCCAAGCAGGCCGGCCAGCCCTTCGTCCCCCCGCCGGACCTGCTCACGATGATCAAGAAGATCGCCTCCGGTCAGGACCCCACGAGCCTGAAGGCGCAGGGCATCACGCCGCAGAGCTGGTTCGGCGCCACGACGCTCGGCTTCGACGCCTACCAGAGCGTCGAGAAGCACCTGTCGGACCAGGCGTTCCAGGACTCCAGCGACATCGCGGACAGCGCCCGCATCGAGGCCATCGTCAACTCGGCCATCGTGCTGGTCGCGCTGATCATCGCCTTCATCGTGGCCGCGATGATGGCCCGCTCCATGAGCAACAGCATGCGCCGCCTGCGCACCTCGGCCTTCGAGGTCGCCGAGCAGCGGCTGCCGGCCCTGGTCGACCAGCTGTCCCGGACCGACCCGGGCAAGATCGACACCCGGGTCGAGCCCATCCCGATCAACTCCAACGACGAGATCGGCGAGGTCGCCCGCGCCTTCGACCAGATCCACCGCGAGGCCGTGCGGCTCGCCGCCGAGCAGGCCCTGCTCCGCGGCAACGTCAACGCGATCTTCACCAACCTCTCCCGCCGCAACCAGGGCCTCATCCAGCGCCAGCTGACGCTGATCACGGACCTGGAGAACAACGAGGCGGAGCCGGAGCAGCTGGAGAGCCTCTTCAAGCTGGACCACCTCGCGACCCGTATGCGCCGCAACGGCGAGAACCTCCTGGTCCTCGCAGGCGAGGAGCCCGGCCGCCGCTGGAACCAGCCGGTGCCGCTGGTCGACGTGCTGCGCGCCGCGGCCTCCGAGGTGGAGGCGTACGAGCGCATCGAGCTGGTCGGCATCCCGGAGACGGACATCCACGGCACCGCCGTGACCGACCTCGTGCACCTGCTGGCCGAGCTGCTGGAGAACGCCACCACGTTCTCCTCGCCGCAGACCAGGGTCCGGGTCACCGCGACCCGGCTGCCCGACGGCCGGGTGATGGTCGAGATCCACGACAAGGGCATCGGCCTCACGGCCGAGGACTTCGCGGACATCAACCACAAGCTGGCCGACCCGCCCACGGTCGACGCGTCGATCTCCAAGCGCATGGGCCTGTTCGTGGTCGGCCGCCTCGCCGACCGGCACGGCATCCGCGTGCAGCTGCGCCCCTCGGGCGAGCAGGCGGGCACCACGTCGCTGGTCATGCTCCCGGAGCCCATCACCCACGGTGGCGGTGGCGAGGAGGTCCCGCTGGAGGACGACTTCACGGTGTCCCGGATGATGCCGGAGACCGAGACCGAGTCCTTCGCCGCGTACGGGCCGACCGCCGCCGAGCTCGGCTTCGACGACTCCCGCTACGACCGCGTGGAGGTCCCGGACGACGCCCGTGCGCTGGACCCGGTGGGCCGCTCCCTGAAGCGCGGCGAGCGCCGTGCGCAGCTGGAGGCCGCGGCCAACGACCGCGGCGAGCGGCCGATGTTCCGCGACGAGGTCGGCGAGCAGCAGGACTCCTTCGACGGCTTCGAGACCCCGGCCGCCGCGAACTCCCTCCAGCAGGAGGCCTTCCCGGCGACCGGTTACGACACCCAGGCGTTCCCGGAGCAGAACCTCCAGGAGCAGCAGGGCTTCCCGGAGCAGCACGGCTACGACACGCAGCCCGCGGCCTTCCCGGAGTCCGCGTACACCGACGGCGGCTTCCCGTCCCCGGCACCGGAGTACGACGGCACCCAGGGCGGCTACGCCCAGGACGGCTGGCAGCAGCAGAACGGCTACGCCCAGGACGGGTGGAGCGCGCCGCAGCAGGAGATACCGCAGGCCGCGGTCTACCCGGAGGCGCCGGCGGCCGATTCCGGCACTGCCGCCCCCTTCGGAGCCCCGGAGCGCGTAGGCTTCGACGGACCGGGACCGTCCTCAGGCCCGCTGCACACGTCCGTGACGGACGCGGGCCTGCCGCGTCGCGACCGCGGCCGGCAGCAGTCCGGACCGTCGGCCCCGGACCGGTCGGAGCCCCAGCCGGCGAACGGCTTCCTCTCGCAGCCGGCGCCCGCGGCGCCGGCCGGGACGCCGGATGCGTCGGCGGAGTCCCCCGACTGGCGTTCCACGAACGACGACAACTGGCAGCGGGCCGAGCAGGCCCGCAAGCCCAAGGCCGGCGGGGTCACCCCCTCCGGCCTGCCCCGGCGGGTCCCCAAGGCCAACCTGGTCCCGGGCACCGCACAGCAGACTCCGCAGGGCGGCCCCATGGTCTCCCGAGCACCCGAGGACGTCCGCGGCCGACTGAGCAATCTGCGGCGCGGCGTCCAGCAGGGGCGTACTGCGGGAACTGACACGAACGGCCAGGGCTTCGGCCCCAAGCACCAGGAGCGTTAGTTGAGTCCGATGAGCCAGGCGGCACAGAACCTGAACTGGTTGATCACCAGTTTCGTGGACCAGACCCCAGGGGTCTCCCATACGGTTGTGGTCTCTGCCGACGGCCTGCTGCTGGCGATGTCCGAGGGATTCCCGCGGGACCGTGCGGACCAGCTGGCCGCGGTGGCCTCGGGTCTGACCTCGCTGACCGCGGGTGCCTCGCGGATCTTCGAGGGCGGGCACGTGAACCAGACCGTCGTGGAGATGGAGCGCGGCTTCCTCTTCATCATGTCCGTCTCGGACGGCTCGTCGCTGGCCGTGCTGGCGCACCCCGAGTGCGACATCGGCCTCGTCGGCTACGAGATGGCCCTGCTGGTGGACCGGGCGGGCAATGTGCTCACCCCCGATCTGCGCGCGGAACTGCAGGGCAGCCTGCTCAACTAACGGACAGGCATGCGAGCGCGTCTGAGGCCCCGTAGGGTTCTCGGACGCGCTACCCAGCTGGAGGAGGAACCGTGGCAACGCCCCCAGGCGGAGATCAGTACGGCAATCACCAACAGCAGCCGCCCTACAAGCGGTTCGATTTTCCCTCGGCGCCAACCCCGGAGCCACCTCCCGCCTTCGGCGGTGGGACCCAGGACCCGGGCGGCAGGCCGTCGCATCGGCAGCCGAGGATCCAGCCGTACGAACCCCCGCAGGCACCGTCGCCACGCACGCCACCGGCCGGACGCAGGTCCCCGTCCGGACTGGTCCGGCCGTACGCGATGACGGGTGGCCGGACCCGGCCGCGCTACCAGCTCGCCCTCGAGGCACTGGTCAGCACGACCGCGGACCCGTCACAGCTGCGGGGGCAGTTGCCGGAGCACCAGCGGATCTGCATCCTCTGCCGGGAGATCAAGTCGGTCGCGGAAATCTCCGCGCTTCTCTCCATCCCCCTCGGCGTCGCCCGAATCCTCGTCGCCGACCTGGCGGAGGCCGGTCTCGTCGCCATTCACCAGCCCGGTGGCGACGATGCCTCGGGCGGACAGCCAGACGTGACACTGCTCGAAAGGGTGCTCAGTGGACTTCGCAAGCTCTAGCGGTCCAACTCGCTCAACCACCTCGGCGAAGATCGTGGTGGCGGGCGGCTTCGGCGTGGGCAAGACCACGTTCGTCGGTGCCGTATCGGAGATCAACCCGCTGCGTACCGAAGCCGTGATGACCTCCGCCTCGGCGGGCATCGACGACCTGACCCACGCGCCGGACAAGACCACGACCACCGTGGCGATGGACTTCGGCCGTATCACGCTGGACGAGGACCTGATCCTGTACCTGTTCGGTACGCCGGGTCAGGACCGCTTCTGGTTCATGTGGGACGACCTGGTGCGCGGCGCCATCGGCGCGGTCGTCCTGGTGGACACCCGCCGGCTGGCCGACTGCTTCCCGGCCGTGGACTACTTCGAGAACAGCGGCCTGCCCTTCGTCATCGCCCTCAACGGCTTCGACGGACACCAGCCGTACAACCCGGAGGAAGTCCGGGAGGCGCTGCAGATCGGCCCCGAGGCACCCATCATCACCACCGACGCCCGGCACCGCGGCGAGGCGAAGAGCGCGCTCATCACGCTGGTGGAGCACGCACTGATGGCGCGGCTGCGGTAACAGCGGATCCGCACGACGCGAAAGGCCCCGCACGACGAGTGCGGGGCCTTCGCGTTTTCCTCACTCCTGTCATGCAACTGCCGAACCCCGTACGGCGTTTGATAGAAGGGGGACGGAAGAAGCGCTTCTGCGCGCCCGAGCCGACGGGGGTGGCCCATGGGTGTCGTACTGCCGGACGAACTGGCCTGGCTCCTCGACCTGATCGGCATCATGTGGCCGAACGTCGACGAGGACGACTACCGTGAAATGGCCACGGCCCTGCGGGAGTTCGCCGAGGACGTGGACCACGGCGGCAACGGTCTGCACGAGGCGGTGGCGGGTCTGCTCGGGGCGACCGAGGGTCCCGCCGTGGAAGCCTTCAACGCCCATTGGAACAAGGTCGGTTCCCACCTGGGCAATCTGGCGGACGCCGGACGGCTCGGCGCCACCGCGCTCGACGGGGTCGCCGTCGTCGTCGAGGGCGCCAAGATCGCGGCCGTGGTCCAGCTCGGCATCCTGGCGGCCGAGGTCATCGCCGCCCAGGCCGCGGCGCCCTTCACCCTGGGCCTGTCCGAACTCGGCGCCGCCGGAGCCACCCAGGCCACCCGGCTCATCGTCAAACGCCTCTTCAAGGAGGCCGCCCAGCAGGCCCTCGACCAGGTCATCGGTCTCGCGACGGGCCCGGTGTACGCCGCGCTCGGCAACATGGCCGGCGACCTGGCCATCCAGCTCGGCGCCAACGCGCTCGGCATCCAGCACGGTGTGGACCTCGGCCGCGCGGCCGACGCGGGCAAGGACGGCTTCCAGCAGGGCGTACAAGACTCCAAGCACCAGGTCACCGGTGGCAAGGACGGCAGCTTCGTACTGGCCAGCGCGGGCGGCGGTGGCGGTGGCGGTGGCGGTGGCGGGAACGCCGGCGGCTCCGGTGGGGGCGGCGGCCAGATCCGGCACGACGAGGGCGCCTACGCCGACTTCGACACCCAGGTCGACAGCCACGGCCAGGACATGAGGTCCCGTGGCGGCGAACGCGTCCGCCGGGCCCACGAGCGGCACGCGCGCGTGAAGGGCAAGGGCGGCGAACTCACCCGCGCGGCGGAGGAGTTCATCGAGACCCTGGTCAACGGCGTGCAGGACGGTCTGGACAAGGCCACCAAGCACATCACCGGCGACATGCGGGACGGCGTCCGGCGGATGCACAGGAACCACAAGGACAACGACGACCGCACCGCGTCCGAGCTCGAGGGCCTGCACAAGGCCCACTCCATGGAGCAGTTGCGGAACACGGGGGACAAGACACCGGTCTTCCTGGTGGACGACGCCGGGAAGATCCACCAGATATCCCCCGACGGGAAGAAGATCCACGTCGACAGCCTTCCCACGGACAGGAACACGGACGCACCGCTCGACCGTGCCGTCCCCGACCAGGAGGGGCCGCGCAAGCACTCCACCGCGGTCGTCTCGGGGAACGACGAACTGTCCCGGGCGACCCAGTTGGCCCGGCACATCCAGAACGACTACAAGGGCAAGAACTACGCGGCGTTCCGCTACAGCGACGGCGACAACGAGTTCATCCTGGTCGGCCGGAGCGGGGGTCCCCACTCCGAGCGAGTACTCGGCGTGCCCCTCATCAACAGCGGTGTGCAGCACCAGGTGGTGGACGGCTACAGCGAACGCGCCCCCTGCCGGACGCTGAACCGCTATTGCGGTGAATGGCTGCACAAGTACTACCCGGACACGGACATGTCGCACAGCTTCGAGTACGGGGAACACGCCACATGGGAGACGACCGGCGACAAGGCGAAGGACAACGAAGCCCGCAACGCGGCGCTGCGCGCCTCCCAGTCGGAGGGCAACAAGGAGATGAGACGTTATCTGAGTCTGCTCCAGAGGGCCGGCCGCTAGCATGAGCCCGCAGCACCGACCTCCCGGATCCGTCGAACAGGAATCACCGTGATCGCCCCCGTGACCCCCGCCCTCCTCGCCGAGGTCTTCGCTCCGGAGCGGATCGTGCGCATCCCCCTCGACCTGCAGGGGGATCTGCTCGTCCACGAGGACACGGCCCGCTTCCTGGCCGACGTGGGCCTGCCCCGGGCCGAGGGTGTGCTCTTCGAACTCCGCGACGACCTCGCGGACGGACTGACCCCGCTGTCCGCGCACCGGGACGTCGGCGCACTGGCGGACTTCGAGGGCTTCACCCCCGGCATGGACCGCTGGCCGCACCTGGGCCGGGCGTTCTCCAGCGACGTGGTGCTCGACGGGACGACCGGGTCGGTCCACGCGATCAACCCCGACACCCGCCGGATCGAGAAGGTCCACACCGACGTCTCCGGCATGGCCTACGGCATGTACCTCCTGGAACGCCGCCGGCCGGACTACGACCCCCCGGACGAGTTTCCGGAGATCGACGACCTGATCGCCGTGGCGGAGGAGATCAGGGAAGCGCTGTCGCAGGTCGACCCGGTGCCCTACGCGGACGGTGACGGAGTCTGGGAGACCGTCCACGACGAGGTCTCCGGAGGGATGTGGTGACGCTCTCCGAACGGCTCCACGCGCGGTTCGGCGAGGCCGGGCTGCGCCGGGCCGACGAGTTCCTCCTGCCGCTCCAGGTGGGGCCCTACTTCCGGACCGATCCCACGGATCAGGCCACCCTCGGCGCGTACGCGGACTCCCTGGGCGTCACCGTCCCCGGGGCCGCCGACGGGAGCTGGACGCGGCTCGGGGACGACCGGGGGTTCGAGCTCTGCGCCGACGCCGAGGGCGTCGTCCGCGCGGTGCTGCTCGGGTACGGCGAACCGTCGCGGTTCGTCTCCTCCTCGCCGGAGACCTTCGCGGAGGGCCTGCTCGAACTCGACCTCGCGCTGGGCGCGATGGCCGGGGCGGACGAACCGGCCGAGGCCTCGGCGGTCTTCCGGCGGCTGGAGGAGCGGCTGCGCGCGGCGGACCCCGAGGCGTTCGCGGACCGCGAGAACTGGTGGCCGCTCGTGCTGGACGACATCCGGGACACCGCGAGCGCACAGTGGTTCGCCGCGATGGAGGTGGTGGACGCGGCCGGCGAGAAGAAGATCTTCACTCAGGCGAGCGACATCTGCCTGCACCCGGAGGAGCGCCTGTGGTCGTCGCTGCAGGCGGCGGGGGTCCAGCCGGAGCAGGTGACGCGGATCCACACCGACCTGGAGGCGTGCTTCATGCCCGGTCACTACTGCTCGATGTGGCTGGGCCGGGTCTTCCCGGACTCGGGGCTCTCCCACACCTTCCCCTACGGCGAGACCGCGGCGTCACGCGCGGAGGGTCTGCGCCGCCTGCGCGAGAGCGCGGACGCATGACCGTGCCGGACGGCGCCGGCCGGCCACCACGGGACGCCGGCTCCGCTCCGTCCGGTCGGGAACTGACCGGCTGGGCGGGCGATCCCACCGCCCCGAGGCTCTGCCTGGTCACCGGTGCCCGCGGGTCGGGCAAGAGCCGCCTGCTGGCGTGGTACTTCACCGCGGCCGCCCCGGATCCCGCGCTGCGCGTCCACGCGCTGGTCCCCGCGGCGGGCCTGACGGCGGAGGTCTTCTGCTGGGAGCTGGGCCGGCAGCTGGGATACGGCGCGCTCGGTGCCCCGCAGATCCTGCGCAGGCTGGCCCGCGACCCCCGGCCGGTCCTGCTGGCCGCCGCCGATCTGCACCGGGCGGCCGGAACGGCGCCACAGGAGATCGTCCGCGGCCTGCTGGAACCGCTGCTCGCACTCCCCCATGTGCGGCTGCTGGCGGAGGTCGCGGACAGCGGTGCGCCGGCCTGGTCGCAGCCGTGCCGCGAGGTCGCGCTGACGGGCTCCGGGGCCGTACCCGAACCCGTCGACGCCGCCGCGGAGTCGGAGCGCATGCTCGCGGCCGTCCCGCTCGGCCCGGCGGGCACGCCCGACTGGGAGCGGGCCCCCGGCACCGTCCGGGCCCGCGTACTGGAGTACGCCCTGGCGGGCGGAACGGCCGCACGCCTCACCGGTGACCCCGGGTTCCTCGTCCACGGACCCGCCCCCGCGATCACCGCCGCGCTGGCCGACCCCCGGACGCCCGCGCCCCGCGGGCTGCGGGCGGTGTGGCGGCGTGCGGCCCCCGCGCTGACCGCGCTCGGCCTCACCGGGCCCGAGCGCGCCGCCGTCCTCCACACGGCCGCGCTGGCCGAGGACCCGAAGCTGGCCGCGTACCTCGAACCCCTGGCCCGCCGGCACTCCTGGACCGCCCTGTGGGCCGCCGCCGAGCCGGCCGCCGCCCTGGCCCTGGGGGCGGGAGGGCTGCTCCTGGCCGACCCGGTGGGCCGGCTGTCCGTCCTGGACCCCGCGGCCGGCGCCGTCCGCTCCCGTGTCCCACTCGACGCGGCCCTGCGGCCCGCGGGTGTCGCCGTGGCCGAAGGCGGCGGCCTGCTGCTCCTCGACGCGGACGAGACCCTGCACACCGCGGGCCCCATGTCCAACGCCCTGTCCCGCGTGGCCGACCTCCACAACACCACCGGGACACCGCCCACGGCGGTCGCCGCCCACGGTCGCCGCGTCGCCGTGGGGGACGCGGAAGGCCGCGTGCACGTGTGGGACGCCGCGGCCCATGACCGCGGCCCGGTCACCCGCAGGCTGCACCCCGCGCCCCTCACGGCGACCACCCTCGTCCACGCCGCCGCGTCCGGTCCGGCCCTGTGCCTGAGCGGTGGGGCGGACGGCACGCTGCGCCTGTGGGAGACGGGCGGCGACCCGATGCCGGAGCCCGTCGACCGGCGGGAGGCCGTCGTGACCGCCCTCGCGGCCGCCGACACCCCTTCCGGGCCGGTCGTGGCCGCCGCCTGGTCCGACGGCGAGCTGCACCTGTGGGACCTGTTCGCGGCGACCCGGCGCGACCTCACGCCCCCGTTCCGCGCCACAGCGCTGGCCCTCACCGAAGGAGCCACCCTGTTCGTGGGCGGCACGACAGGCGTCGCCGCGCTGGACACGCGCCCGGCGGCGCCGTGACGGCTCCCCCGGGTACGACGACGGTGGCGCCGCACCCCTGAGAGGGTGCGGCGCCACCGTCGTCGTACGGGACCGGAGGGTCAGCTGCGCCAGCTGTGCGGCGCGCTGAAGCCGGACTGCCGCTCCAGGCGGCGCCAGCCGGCCGTGGAGCGGGGCTTGACGTAGGCGGTCGTGTCCTGGCCCTGGGCCGCGGCGCGGGCGAGGAGGACGGCCGTCAGGGCGGCCAGCTCCTCGTCGCTGGCGTGGCCGCGCTCGACGCGAACGAGCGCCGCGGCGGAGCTGTCGGCAGGAGTGCTCACGGGGTCGGTCTCCCTTACTGGGGCGGGTTGCCGTGCTTGCGCGACGGCAGGTCGGCGTGCTTGGTGCGCAGCATGGCGAGCGAGCGGATGAGGACCTCGCGGGTCTCGGCGGGGTCGATCACGTCGTCCACCAGGCCGCGTTCGGCCGCGTAGTACGGGTGCATCAGCTCGGACTTGTACTCCTTGACCATGCGGGCACGCATGGCCTCGGGGTCGTCGGCGTCGGCGATCTGCCGCCGGAAGATGACGTTGGCGGCACCCTCGGCGCCCATCACGGCGATCTCGTTGGTGGGCCAGGCGTAGGTCAGGTCGGCGCCGATCGACTGGCTGTCCATGACGATGTAGGCACCTCCGTACGCCTTGCGCAGGATCAGCGAGATCCGCGGCACGGTGGCGTTGCAGTACGCGTACAGCAGCTTCGCGCCGTGCCGGATGATGCCACCGTGCTCCTGGTCGACGCCCGGGAGGAAGCCGGGGACGTCCAGAAGAGTGATGAGCGGGATGTTGAAGGCGTCGCACATCTGCACGAACCGGGCCGACTTCTCACTGGCCTCGATGTCGAGCACACCCGCCAGGGAGGCGGGCTGGTTGGCGATGATGCCGACCACCTGGCCGTCGAGACGGGCCAGGGCGACGATGATGTTGGTCGCCCAGCGCTCGTGGACCTCCAGGTACTCGCCCTCGTCGACGATCTCCTCGATCACCTGGTGCATGTCGTACGAGCGGTTGCCGTCGGCCGGGACGATGTCCAGCAGGACGTCACCGCGGCGGTCGGCCGGGTCGCTGGTGGGGGCCGACGGCGGGTTCTCGCGGTTGTTCTGCGGCAGCAGCGACAGCAGGTAGCGGACCTCCTCCAGGCAGGTCTGCTCGTCGTCGTACGCGAAGTGCGAGACACCGGAGATCTCGGAGTGGACGTCGGCGCCGCCGAGCCCGTTCTGCGTGATCTTCTCGCCGGTGACGGCCTGGACGACGTCCGGGCCGGTGATGAACATCTGCGAGGTCTCACGGACCATGAAGACGAAGTCGGTGAGGGCCGGGGAGTACGCGGCGCCGCCGGCGCACGGGCCGAGCATCACCGAGATCTGCGGGATGACACCGGAGGCGCGGGTGTTGCGCTGGAAGATGCCGCCATAGCCGGCGAGGGCGGAGACGCCTTCCTGAATGCGGGCGCCGGCGCCGTCGTTCAGCGAGACCAGCGGCGCGCCGGCCGCGATGGCCATGTCCATGATCTTGTGGATCTTGGAGGCGTGGGCCTCGCCCAGCGCGCCGCCGAAGATCCGGAAGTCGTGCGCGTACACGAAGACGGTGCGGCCGTGGACGGTGCCCCAGCCGGTGATGACGCCGTCGGTGTACGGCTTCTTGGCCTCCAGGCCGAAGCCGGAGGCGCGGTGCCGGCGCAGCGGCTCGACCTCGCTGAAGGACCCCTCGTCGAGCAGCAGGTCGATCCGCTCACGGGCGGTCAGCTTGCCCTTGGCCTTCTGGGCCTGGGTGGCCTTCTCGCTGGGGCCGAGCCGGACCTGCTCGCGGATGGCGTGCAGCTCCGCGACGCGCCCGCGGGCGTCGTTCGCCGGCTGGGCGGCTTCGTCGCCCTCCGCGGCCTCGGCGGGCTGGGTCGGCACCTCGTCCAAAACGCTCATGACATCGACCATACGAGCGCAGGGCCCTCGGAAACGGCGTCGACTTCGTACAGTGTCCGGACCCGCTTCATGGAGCATCTGGACAGAACCAACACAAGAAAGGCCCCGCACGGCACGTGCGGGGCGCTTTCTTTGTAGCGGTCGTCCACCCGGACTTCGGGGAATGGCTAGTGTCCGGCCACCGCCGCGGCCAGGGCGAGGACACGCCGGGCGTCATCCACATGGAGGTTCTCGATCATCCGCCCGTCGACCGTGACGACCCCGCGGCCCTCGGCCGTGGCGGCCTCGAAGGCCTCGATGATGCGCCGCGCCTTGTCGGCTTCCTCCGGGGAGGGGGCGAAGACCCTGTTGCAGATCTCCACCTGCTTCGGGTGGATCAGCGTCTTGCCGTCGAAGCCGAACTGCCGGCCCTGGACGCACTCCGCCTCGAAGCCCGCCAGGTCCTGCACGTCGTTGTAGACGCCGTCCAGGATCGCCTTGCCCGCCTCGCGGGCGCCGAGCAGGGCCAGCGACAGCCCGGTCAGCAGCGGGGCCCGGCCGGGGACGTGCTCGGCGTGCAGTTCCTTCGCCAGGTCGTTGGTGCCCATCACCAGCACCGTGAGCCGCTCGGAGGCGGCCGCGACGGCACGGGCGTCCAGCATGGCGCGCGGGGTCTCGACCATCGCCCAGATCGCGGTGCGGTCGGGGGCGCCCGCGGCCTCCAGGGCCCGCTCGACGGCGTGCACGGTGGCCGCGGAGTCGACCTTGGGGACCACCACGGCGTCGGGTCCCGCCTCGGCGGCGGCGCGCAGATCGTCCTCGTGCCAGGGGGTGCCGGGCGCGTTCACCCGGATGGTCAGCTCCCGCCGGCCGTACTCGCCGGAGGCGGCCGCCGCCGCGACCCGCTTGCGGGCATCGGCCTTGGCGTCGGGCGCGACGGAGTCCTCCAGATCGAGGATGAGCGCGTCCGTGGGCAGGTCCTTGGCCTTCTCCAGCGCGCGCTCGTTGGCGCCGGGCATGTACAGCACGGAGCGGCGCGGCCGCAGGGTCGCGTCGGTCATCGGTTCTGCTCCTTCCAGGCGGCCTCGTACGCCTCGGCCAGTTCGGGGTCCCGGGCGGCCAGTGCCTCGGCCAGGTCGACGACGACCTTGCACTGCTTCACGGTCGCGTCGTCCTGCATCTTGCCGTCGATCATCACCGCGCCGGTGCCGTCGCCCATGGCCTCGATGACCCTGCGGGCCCAGGCCACGTCGGCCGGGGCCGGGGAGAAGACCCGCCGGGCGATGTCGATCTGCACCGGGTGCAGGCTCCACGCCCCGACGCAGCCCAGCAGGAAGGCGTTGCGGAACTGGTCCTCGCAGGCCGTGGTGTCCTTGATGTCACCGAAGGGGCCGTAGTACGGCAGGATGCCGTGCGCGGCGCAGGCGTCGACCATGCGCGCGATCGTGTAGTGCCACAGGTCCTGCTGGTAGGTCAGCCGCGGCAGCTCGACATCGGGGTCCTTGGGGTCCTCCCGCACGAGGTACCCCGGGTGCCCTCCGCCGACGCGGGTGGTCTTCATGCGGCGGCTCGCCGCGAGGTCGGCCGGGCCGAGGGAGATGCCCTGCATCCGGGGGCTGGCCCCGGCGATCTCCTCGACATTGGCGACGCCGGTCGCGGTCTCCAGGATCGCGTGCACGAGGATCGGGCGCCGCACACCGGCCCGGGCCTCCAGCTGGGCGAGCAGCCGGTCGACGTAGTGGATGTCCTCGGCGCCCTCGACCTTGGGCACCATGACGACGTCGAGCCGGTCGCCGATCTCGGTGACGAGCGTGATCAGGTCGTCCAGGGCCCACGGCGAGTCGAGGCTGTTGACCCGGGTCCACAGCTGGGTGTCACCGAAGTCGGTGGACTTCCCGATGGCGACCAGGCCCGCCCGTGCGGCTTCCTTGCGGTCGGCCGCGACAGCGTCCTCCAGGTTGCCCAGCAGGACGTCCACCGTGGGCGCGATGGCGGGGACCTTCGCCGCCATCTTCTCGTTGCCCGGATCGAAGAAGTGGATCATCCGCGACGGCCGGAACGGTACCTCCCGTACGGGGGCCGGGGCCCCCACGGCCAGCGGTCGGAAGAAGTCCTTCGCGGAACGCATGCGGTCTCCCAGGGTTCGAGGGTGGGGAGCGTACGGCGTTCACTTTATGATCCGCGGGGGTTCGGCGTTACTGGTCGGTACGTGTGCCGTTGGTCACCGAGCGTCGACGGCGGGCGGACCGCGGGTCGGATCCGGCCCGACCCCGTCGCCGGGGGCGCCGTACCCCTCGTGGGCCCGTCCGGGTGATGACACACGCCGCCCGCCGGGGCCGGGGACGTGATCGAATGGGGTTTTCCGCCGATCCGGGAGGGAACGCGAACGATGGCCACCGCGACCGTGCACAGCCTCACCCACTACCCCGTGAAGGGCTGCGCGGGCGTGCCCGTGAGCCGCGCCGAGGTGACCGCGACCGGCCTGGCCCACGACCGGGTGTTCATGGTGGTGGACGCGGCCGACGGCACCTTCCGCAGCCAGCGCAGACTGCCGCGGATGGCCGTGGTGCGGGCCGGGCTGACCGACGACGGCAAGCACCTGGTCCTGTCGGCGCCCGGCGCCGGGGAGGTGCGGGTCGAGGTCGCGCACGAGGGAGCGCTGCGCCAGGTGAGCATGTTCGACCGGCCGCTCGGCGCGGCTGTCGATCAGGGCGAGGAGGCCGCCCGCTGGCTCTCCGAGGCGCTGGGGCAGCCCTCGCGGCTGGTGCGGGTGCGGCCGGGCTTCGACCGGGACGGCTGGGGCGAGCACCCGGGCAAGGTCAACTTCGCCGACGCGCACGCCCTCTCGGTCGCCTCGCTGGCCTCGCTGGACGACCTCAACCGGCGCATCCGGGAGCGCGGCGCGGAGCCGGTGCCCGTCGACCGCTTCCGCGCCAACATCGTGGTCGCGGGCTGGACCGAGCCGCACACCGAGGACCGGGTCCGCCGCATGACCGCCGGCACCACGGTGCTGGGCTACTCCGCCCGCGCGGTGCGCTGCTCGGTCCCGATGGTCGACCAGGCCACCGGGCGCACGGCCGGACCGGAGCCGGTGCGCACGCTGGCGGACTACCGGCGGGAGCCGGAGTACGGGAACAAGGTGAGCTTCGCGATGAAGGCGGCCGTGCTGCGGCCGGGCGTCGTGGCGGTCGGCGACCGGGTCGAGGTCCAGGTCTGGGAGTGACCGCCGACCCGGTCCGTGGACCGCGCTCCCGGGGAGGTCAGCAGCCTCCGCAGTTGTAGTAGAGGACGTCCCAGTGGTTGCCCTCGTCGGCGTAGATGTTGCCCGAGCCCGACTGGTACTGGGGCGCGCCGTCACCGCGCAGACCGATGTAACCGAACGAGCCGTGGATGTAGTTGGTGATGCAGGTGTTCTTGCCGTAGTCGAGCTTGTAGCCGTTCCAGTGCGAGTAGGTGCCGCTCGCGTGCCCGGTCTCGGTACCGCCGGTGATGTTCAGGGCGCAGCCGCTCGCGTGCTTGAGCGTCACCGCGCCCTGCGCGCTGGCCTGGTTCAGCTGGTCGAACGACGTGCACGTGGAGTTGTTGCGGTCGGAGCAGCCGCCGGACGACGACCATGTGATCCCCGCGGACCGGAACATGGCCGTGGCCTGGGCATGCGTCAACTTCGTGACGGCGTACGCGTCGTGCGAGGCGGTGAGCCCGACGCCGGGTGCGAAGAGGACGCCGAGCGCGAGGACGAGCGCGCTCAGGGCGGAGCGGAACTTCATGGGGGAACCCTCCTGCTGATGACCGTGCATCCTGTGGGGCGGCTGTGCAGGTGGAGCAGGAGGAGTGTTCCCGCGTTCTACGCGCGTATGCGCGGGAGTTGGGCCCCATAGGCCTCACGCGGAAGGCCCCGCAGAGCGTGCGGCGGGGCCTTCGCGGGCCGGTCGGCCGGGCATCCGCCCGTTACGGGAGGTCGCAGATCTGCGTCCATCCGTTGTTGTATCCGTTGCGGTAGCCCACCCGGTAGTCCTGTCCGGCCTCCCTCGGGCTGAAACTGAACCCGAACGCGTTGCAGGATCCGGGGGCGCCCTGCTGGGCATCCGAGAGCCCGTCCCGGTTGCCCTGCTGGAAGCCGCGCTGAGTGGCGGTCAGCGAGGGGACGACCCTGTCGTGCGAGGCGGTCGCCGCCGCGTCCCGTTGCGTGGGGGCGGCCGCGGCCTGTGACATCACGGCCGGCGAGAACGCGAGAGCCGCGGACGCGGCGAGCGGGGTGGCCAGAAGTGCGATGGTTCGCTTCACGCGCATTTCGTATCTTCTTCCTTCGAGACCGGGAACGCGCAGACGGTGCCTCGACCTGACCAGGCGCACGAGACGTGCCGTGATGAGCCAGGGAGCGGAAACTGCACTGCGATGCGCTGGGCACCGTCCAGCCGGCGGATTCCGGCTTTCGCCTCCGTGTGGCTGCGGCTTGCACTCTCCGCAACGGCGGCATCCGTATTTCGACCGTAGCCACCCCTGAGTGAATTGTCCACCTATGGGCTAACGCACCCGATTGATTCGTCAACCGCCCCAACATGCCCTCCCGTAAAAGGTGGATGCCTGCGGCAATCAAAGCGCGACTTGTGGTGCGAGGGCCATTTCTGACGGCCCATGGGAAGGCACGGAAACCGTGTGGACGCGGGCCGGGGCCCGCGTCCACACGGTTTTCCTTACGCACCGCCGCGGCCCTCAGTCCTGCCGCGGCTCGACCCCGGCGCGCAGCAGCCCGAACGCGTAGGCGTCGTCCAGCGCCTGCCAGGAGGCCGCGATGACGTTCTCGCCGACGCCGACCGTGGACCACTCGGACGTGCCGTCGGAGGTGGCGATGAGCACCCGGGTCGTGGACTCGGTGCCGTGCTTGCCCTCCAGGATGCGGACCTTGTAGTCGACCAGTTCCAGCTTGGCCAGCTGCGGGTACGTGCGCTCCAGTGCGACGCGCAGCGCCCGGTCCAGGGCGTTGACCGGCCCGTTGCCCTCCGCGGTGCCGACGATGCGCTGGCCGTCGGCCCAGACCTTGACGGTCGCCTCGTTGGCGTGGATGCCGTCGGGCCGGTCCTCGACGATCGCGCGCCAGGACTCGACGCGGAAGTAGCGGATGGGCCGGCCCACGATCTCCTCGCGCAGCAGGAGTTCGAAGGAGGCGTCGGCCGCTTCGTAGGTGTAGCCCGCGAGTTCGCGTTCCTTGACCCGTTCGACGACCCGGCCGATCAACTCGCGGTCGCCGCCCAGGTCGACGCCGAGCTCCTTGCCCTTGAGCTCGACGGAGGCCCGGCCCGCCATGTCGGACACCAGCATGCGCATGGTGTTGCCGACCAGTTCGGGGTCGATGTGCTGGTAGAGGTCGGGGTCGACCTTGATGGCGGAGGCGTGCAGTCCCGCCTTGTGGGCGAACGCCGACACCCCCACGTACGGCTGGTGCGTGGAGGGCGTGAGGTTGACGACCTCGGCGATCGCGTGCGAGATCCGGGTCATGTCGGCGAGCGCGCCCTCGGGCAGCACGGTGCGGCCGTACTTGAGCTCCAGCGCCGCGACGACGGGGAAGAGGTTGGCGTTGCCGACGCGTTCGCCGTAGCCGTTGGCGGTGCACTGCACGTGCGTGGCGCCCGCGTCGACCGCGGCGAGGCTGTTGGCGACCGCGCACCCCGTGTCGTCCTGGGCGTGGATGCCCAGCCGGGCGCCGGTGTCGGCGAGGACGGTGCGGACCACGGCGGTCACCTGGGCGGGGAGCATCCCGCCGTTGGTGTCGCACAGGACGACGACGTCGGCGCCGGCCTCGTGCGCCGCACGGACGACCTGCTTGGCGTAGACCGGGTTGGCCTTGTAGCCGTCGAAGAAGTGCTCGCAGTCGACGAAGACCCGGCGGCCCTGGGAGCGCAGGTGGGAGACGGTGTCGCGGACCATCTCCAGGTTCTCCTCGAGCGTGGTGCGCAGCGCCAGCTCGACATGGCGGTCGTGGGACTTCGCGACCAGGGTGATGACCGGCGCACCGGACTCCAGCAGCGCCTTGACCTGCGGGTCCTCGGCTGCGCTGCCTCCGGGGCGGCGGGTGGCGCCGAAGGCGACCAGTTGCGCGTGGTGCAGGTCGAGCTCGGTGGCGGCCCGGGCGAAGAACTCGGTGTCGCGCGGGTTGGCGCCGGGCCAGCCGCCCTCGATGAATCCCACCCCGAAGTCGTCCAGGTGCCGGGCGATCGTCAGCTTGTCGGCGACGGTGAGGTTGATGCCCTCGCGCTGCGCGCCGTCGCGCAGCGTGGTGTCGAAGACGTGGAAGCTGTCGTCCAGTACGGCCGTCATGGTCTGATCCAACTCCTGTCGGGTGAGTGGTTCCGGAAGACCGGGTTCCACTTGCCCCCATTTTCCCTCGCGCTGGTCCGCGCCCGGCACGGGTGGGCCGGGAAACGAAAAAACCTCTCGCGGGTGCGAGAGGTCTGCGCGCGGGTCTGGGACACGGTGATCGCTTCCGCCGAGGTCTGCGGTGAGCGGTCACTGAGGACCGGCGCGCCTGCTGCCAATAATCATGGCGAACGAGGGCACGCTCGCAGTCTGCCACACCCCGCCGACGGGTGGGACACGGTCTCACTATGCGGGCGCGAGGGCCTCGTCCAGGAACTCCTTGACGTGCCCGAGCGCCTGTTCGCGGTCCATGCCCGGCAGCCCGATGACCAGCGGCACCCCGAAACCGTCGAGCAGCGCGCGCAGCCGCACGGTCGTCCGCTCGGGGTCCACCGGCCGGAAGTCGCCGCGGGAGACGCCCTCGGCGAGTAGGGCGACCAGGTCACGGTGCCAGACCAGCTCCAGTGCGAGCTGGCGGCGCAGCACCTCCTCGGCGGCCGTGGTCCGGTTCCAGATCTCCGACCACAGGGTCCAGCGGGGATCGCGGCGGCCGTCGGGGAGATAGAGGTCGATCACCGCGTCCAGCCGCTCGCGGGTGGGCACGGGGCGGCCCAGGACGCGGCGGCGTTCGGCCGCGAGTTGCTCCTCGCTCCATTCCAGGGTCTGCAGCAGCAGCTCGTCCTTGCTGCCGAAGTAGTAGAGGATGTGGCCGCTGCTCATGCCCACCTGGCGGCCGAGGCCGGCCATCGTGAGCTCGGCCAGACCGCGTTCGGCGATCGTCGCCATGGCGGCGGCCATCACGTCCTCACGCGGTTGCTTGAGCCGCCGCCTGGGTCGGGCGGTTCCGGTCACCTTGTCTCCTCCCGGGGCGGTCGGGTCACACCTGCGGCTGCTGCTGGGTGACGCAATGAATACCACCCCCATGGGCGAAGATCGTCCGGGCGTCGACGAGCACGACCTCCCGCTCCGGGAAGAGGCGCCCGAAGATCGCCTTGTTCACCTCGTCGGCCGGATCGTCGAAGGCGCACAGGATCACCGCGCCGTTGCACAGGTAGTGGTTGACGTAACTGTGGTCCACCGGCTCGCCGTCCGCCTCCCGCACCCGCGGCGCCGGAAGTTCCACGACCTCCAGCCGCCGCCCTTGGGCGTCGGTGGCGGCCCGCAGCAGGGCGGCGGCCTCCCGCGACACGGCGTGGTCGGGGTGGGACGGGTCGCGCTGGTCGTGGACGACGACGACGCCGGGACGGACGAAGGCCGCGACGATGTCGACGTGCCCGCGGGTACCGAAGCGGCCGTAGTCGGCGGTGAGCCCGCGGGGCAGCCAGATCGCCTTGCGGGTGCCGAGGAAGGCGTGGATCTCGGCCTCGGCCCGCTCCCGGGTCCAGCCGGGATTGCGGCCCGGGTCGAGCTGCACGGTCTCGGTGAGCAGCACGGTGCCCTCGCCGTCCACGTGGACCCCGCCGCCCTCATTGACGAAGGAGGTGGGGTAGCGGCGGGCGGCGGCCTTGCCGGCGACGAGGGCGCCGATCCTGGCGTCGTGCTCCCAGGACGCCCAGTCCTGGGCGCCCCAGCCGTTGAACGTCCAGTCGGCGGCGGCCAGTCCGCGTTCGCCGGTGAGGAAGGTGGGCCCGATGTCGCGCATCCAGGCGTCGTCCAGCGGCGCCTCGGCGACCGTGACGGCGGCGCCCAGCACTTCCCTGGCCCCGGCGGCGTCCTCGGGCCGGGCCACGACGGTCACCGGCTCGAAGCGGGCGATCGCCCTCGCCACGGCGGCCCATGCGGCACGCGACGCCGCCAGGTCCTCCGCACCGTCGAAGGTCACGCTGGGGGACGGCCACGCCATCCAGGTGCGCGCGTGCGGTTCCCACTCGGCGGGCATCGCGTAGCCGTCGGCGGCGGGGCTGTTGGGCATCGGACCGGTCCTTGTCAGAAGAAGTAGAGACGGCTGAGCGACACCTGTTCCGCGGGCTCGGAGCGCAGCGGGTCGCCGTCGAGCGTCACCAGGCCCGTGCGCGCGTCGACGTCCACCCGTCCCGTACGGGAGTTGAGCACGAGGTCGGCCGGGCCTATGCCGCGGGTGCCGCGCACGGCGACCCGTCGGCGCCGGGTGGGCATGCGGTCGCGGTCCAGGTCCAGGGCGGGCCGGGCGACGAAGGCCACCGACAGGTCGGCGGCGGTGGCGCCGTGGGCCCCGAACAGCGGACCGAGCACCAGGGGTTCGCAGGTGTCGGTGGCGGCGCCCGGGTCTCCGGTCACGCCGTAGGCGGGGAAACCGGACTTGAGCACCATCTGCGGCTTGGCCCCGAAGTACTCCGGCCGCCACAGCACGATGTCGGCGAGCTTGCCGACCTCGATCGAGCCGATCTCGTGGGCCAGTCCGTGGGCGATGGCCGGGTTGACGGTCAGCTTGGCGATGTAGCGCAGCACGCGGGCGTTGTCGTCGTCCGGGCCGTCGCCCTCCAGGGGGCCGGCCTCGGCCTTCATCTTCCCGGCCATGGCGAAGGTGCGGCGCACGGTCTCCCCGGCGCGGCCCATGCCCTGGGCGTCGGAGGAGGTGATGCCGATGGCGCCCAGGTCGTGCAGCACGTCCTCGGCGCCCATCGTCCCCGCCCGGATGCGGTCGCGGGCCATCGCGGCGTCGCCCGGCAGATCCGGTTTGAGGTCGTGGACGGAGACGATCATGCCGTAGTGCTCGGCGACCGCGTCGCGGCCGAAGGGCAGCGTGGGGTTGGTGGACGAGCCGATGACGTTCGGCACTCCGGCCATCTTCAGCACGTTGGGGACGTGGCCGCCGCCGCAGCCCTCGATGTGGAAGGCGTGGACCGTACGCCCTTCCAGCACCCGCAGGGTGTCCTCCACCGACAGGCACTCGTTCAGGCCGTCGCTGTGCAGTGCCACCTGGACGTCGTATTCCTCGGCGACCCGCAGCGCGGTGTCCAGGGCGCGGGTGTGGGCGCCCATGTCCTCGTGGACCTTGAAGCCGCACGCGCCGCCCTCGGCCAGTGCCTCCACCAGCGGTGCCGCGTCGGAGGACGAACCGCGGCCCAGGAAGCCGATGTTGACCGGCCAGGCGTCGAAGGCGTTGAAGGCGTGCCGCAGCGCCCAGGGCGAGTTGACGCCGACGCCCCACACGGGGCCGAACTCCTGGCCGATGATCGTGGTCACGCCGGAGGCGAGCGAGGCCTCCATGATGCGCGGGGACAGCAGGTGGACGTGCGGGTCGACGGCGCCGGCAGTGGCGATCAGCCCCTCGCCGGAGACGATGGACGTGCCGGTGCCGACCACGACGTCCACCCCGTCGAGGGTGTCGGGGTTGCCGGCCCGTCCGATGGCGTGGATGCGGCCCTCACGGATACCGACGGAGACTTTCCGGATGCCCAGGACCGCGTCGATGACCAGCACATTGCTGATCACCACGTCGCAGGTCTCCCGTACGGCGGCGGCCTTGAGCGCGAGCCCGTCGCGTGCGGTCTTGCCGAAGCCGGCGAGGAACTCGTCCCCGGGACGCTGGGAGTCCGACTCGACGCGGACCACCAGGCCGGTGTCGCCCAGCCGGACCCGGTCACCGGCGCGCGGCCCGTGCACGGCGGCGTACTCCTGCGGATCGATGCTCATCGCCGCGCCCCCAGGTACCCGCACGCGGCGGCGCGCCGCAGTGCCTCCTCCTTGGCGCCGGGCGCGTCGAGCGGCCCGTCGACGAGCCCCGCGAAGCCGATCGCGATCCGGTCGCCGCCGATCGGGACGAGACCCACCTCCCGCTCCTCCCCCGGGCCGAAGCGCACCGAGGACCCGGCCGGCACGTTCAGCCGCATGCCGTAGGCCGCCGCACGGTCGAAGTCCAGCCGGGGGTTGGCCTCGAAGAGGTGGAAGTGCGAGGTGACGCTGACCGGTACCGACGCGGTGTTGCGCACCGTCACGAAGGCCTCGGACGGCCGCTCGGGCACAGCGGGGCCGGGCAGCACCGCGCCGGGGGCCAGTTCGCGCAGAGAGCCCCCGCCGATCGGGTCGCCGACCACGGCCAGCCGCGAGCCGTCGTCGAAGACGGCCTCGACATGGACCTCGGTCACGATGTCCGCCACGCCGGGCAGCACGTCGTCCGGGCCGAGCACTCCGCGGCCGGCCTCGACGGCCTCCGAGAGGCGCGCGCCGTCGCGCGCGGCCTCGCACACCGCGTCGGCGATCAGCGCGGTGGCTTCCGGCACATTGAGCCGCAGCCCGCGGGCGCGGCGCGCCCGCGCCAGTTCGGCCGCGCCGAAGAGCAGCAGCCGGTCACGTTCGGTCGGGGTCAGCCGCACGCTTCCGCACCTCCCACGAGATCACCGGGGCATCTTTTAGAACGCCACTCTAAATCCGAACGAGTCTTAGGGGAAGGGGCGGACCATACCCTGCGGACAAAGACCGCTGACACGATGGAACGACGCTCTAACAGACCGGCGCGTGGGTGCCGTGGCGCGGGGGCACGGGGGCACGGGTACGTGGATGCGCGCCGGGAAACGCGAAGCGGCCGCGTCAGGCCCCGGAGAGATCTCCGGGACCGGACGCGGCCGCCGTCGGACGTCGCGCGACCGAGGGGGTCAGACCCCGAGCGGGTGCATCCAGCCGTGCAGGTCGGGGGCCTGCCCGGTCTGGATGTCCAGCAGGGCCTTGCGCAGCTTCATCGTCACCTCGCCGGACTTCCCGTCGGCGACGCTCCAGTTCGCCCGGGTGGACTTCACGGAGCCGACCGGCGTGATGACCGCGGCGGTGCCGCAGGCGAAGACCTCGGTCAGGGAGCCGTCCGCGTTGCCGTTCTTCCAGTCGTCGACGGAGACGCGGCCCTCGGAGACCTCGTAGCCGAGGTCCTCCGCGATGCGCAGCAGCGAGGCGCGGGTGATGCCGGGCAGCAGGGAGCCGGTCAGCTCGGGGGTGACGATCCTGTCCCCGTAGACGAAGTACAGGTTCATGCCGCCCATCTCCTCGATCCAGCGGCGCTCGATCGCGTCCAGCCAGACGACCTGGTCGCAGCCGTGCTCGATGGCCTGCGCCTGGGCGACGAGGGACGCCGCGTAGTTGCCGCCGGCCTTGGCCGCGCCGGTGCCGCCGGGTGCGGCGCGCACGTACTCCTCGGAGAGCCAGACCGAGACCGGCTTGACGCCGCCGGGGAAGTAGGCGCCGGCCGGGGAGGCGATGACCATGAACAGGTACTCGTTGGCGGGCCGCACGCCGAGGCCCACCTCGGTCGCGAACATGAAGGGCCGCAGGTACAGCGACTGCTCGCCGGTGCTGGGCACCCACGCCCGGTCCTGGGCGACCAGGGCGTCGCAGGCGGCCAGGAAGGTCTCGACCGGGAGTTCCGGCATGGCCAGGCGGCGGGCCGAGGCCTGGAAGCGCTCGGCGTTGGCCTCGGGCCGGAAGGTGGCGACCGAGCCGTCCGGCTGACGGTAGGCCTTCAGCCCCTCGAAGATCGTCTGCGCGTAGTGCAGCGTCATGTTCGCCGGGTCGATGGACAGGGGCGCGTACGGCACGAGCTCCGCGTCGTGCCAGCCCCGGCCCTCGGTCCACCGGATCGTCACCATGTGGTCGGTGAAGTGGCGGCCGAACCCGGGGTCGGCGAGGATCGCCTCGCGCTGCGCGTGCGGCAGCGGATGCGAGGAGGGCTTGAGCTCGATCGTGGGCGTCGTCGTCATCAATGATGTCCTTCGCGTCTGGTCATGGCGGACCGCACCCGCAGTCCTCCAGGTGCCAGGACATCCGAGTTTCCCCTCGCACAGCGGCCCCACCGCCGATTATCGCAGCGCCGGGGCCGTGGACATACATGTGCGGCCCGAGAGGTCTGGGTCAGTCGTGATCGCGCGCTGACCGTCCGGGCCGACTGAGGGGGCTGACCCGGCGGTCAGCCGGCTACTCGTGCGGCGAGCGTGTCGCCGATCTCACTGGTGCCGCGCGTACCGGAGCGCTCCGCGAGGTCCGCGGCGACCGCGGCCTCGATGCGCTCGGCCTCGGCCTCGTAGCCCAGGTGCTGCAGCAGCAGGGCGACGGAGAGCACCGTCGCGGTCGGGTCGGCCTTGCCCTGGCCGGCGATGTCCGGGGCGGAACCGTGCACCGGCTCGAACATCGACGGGAAGTCGCCGGACGGGTTGATGTTCCCGCTGGCGGCGAGGCCGATGCCACCGGTCACGGCGGCGGCGAGGTCGGTGAGGATGTCACCGAAGAGGTTGTCGGTGACGATCACGTCGAAGCGCTCGGGCTGGGTGACAAAGAAGATCGTCGCCGCGTCCACGTGCAGGTAGTCGGTGGTGACCTCGGGGTACTCCTCGCCGACCTTGTCGAAGATGTTCTTCCACAGGTGGCCGGCGTGCACGAGGACGTTGTTCTTGTGCACCAGCGTCAGCTTCCTGCGCGGACGGGCCTGGGCACGGGCATAGGCGTCGCGGACCACCCGCTCGATGCCGAACGCGGTGTTGAGGCTGACCTCGGTGGCCACCTCGTGCGGCGTTCCGGTCCGCAGGGAGCCGCCGTTCCCGACGTACGGGCCCTCGGTTCCCTCGCGGACCACGACGAAGTCGATCAGCGGGTCGCCCGCCAGCGGTCCCTTGACGCCCGGGTAGAGCTTGGAGGGACGGAGGTTGACGTGGTGGTCGAAGGCGAAGCGCAGCTTCAGCAGCAGCCCGCGCTCCAGCACGCCGGAGGGGACGGAGGGGTCGCCGACCGCGCCCAGCAGGATCGCGTCGTGCGCCTTCAGCTGCTCCAGCTCCGCGTCGGGCAGGGTCTCGCCCGTCTCGTGCCAGCGCTTGGCGCCGAGGAGGTACTCCTTCGTCTCCAGCTTCACGTCCTGCGGAAGGACGGCGGAGAGGACCTTGAGGCCCTCGGCCACGACTTCCTGGCCGATGCCGTCACCGGGGATCACTGCGAGGCTGATGCTGCGAGACATGCCGGACACCTTACTCGGCCGTCCACTGGATGACACATCCTGTCCGTATGGCGGACGCCCCCCCGGGTCGGGGGGCGCCCACCCCGGCCCGGAGGGCGTCGGCACACGACGCCGCGGCGGTCTCGGCGGCCGCCGCGGACGGTGCGCGAGTGGATCACTTCACCATCGCGCACACGGCCAGGTAGGCGAGGCGGCGCAAGCGCCGGATGGGGCGGGGCACAAGGGCGGTCATCGCTGCTCGTGTCCCGTCGAGCCGCCGTTGTCGCGGCGGTCGAGTGCGCGCTGGAGGGCTTCGGCGGCGTTCTTGCGGGCGGTCTCGTCCATGGTGAACAGCTCCCTAGGAGAAAGAGGAGGGTTGCGTCGCCATAGAACGGGGCGGGGAGCGGGCGCTGCAGGGGGTGACCTGCTTCGGGTGCGCGGCTCTCGTCCGCCGGTCGCTGGTGGAGCGAGACGTTCGGCTTCTACCAAGCTAGGACAGCACGGCTCTTCTGTCTCCACAATTACTCGGACTTCCTACTATCTGAGACGGCGAAGGCCCGGCTTCCCCCGATCGGGGGATGCCGGGCCCTGCCCCTTGCGGGCTCTACCGGACGGCCGGAGCTCAGCCCATGTGCGGGTAGCGGTAGTCGGTCGGCGGCACCAGGGCCTCCTTGATCGACCGGGTCGACGTCCAGCGCATCAGGTTCTGCGCGGCGCCCGCCTTGTCGTTGGTGCCGGACGCGCGGCCGCCGCCGAAGGGCTGCTGGCCGACGACGGCACCAGTGGACTTGTCGTTGATGTAGAAGTTGCCGGCCGCGAAGCGCAGCTTGGCCATGACGTGGGCGACGGCCGCCCGGTCGCGGGCGACGACCGAGCCGGTCAGCGCGTAGGCGGCGACGGACTCCATCTGGGCGAGCATCGCCTCGAAAGCGCCCTCCTCGGCGTCGTCGTAGACGTGGATGCCGAGGACGGGGCCGAAGTACTCCTCGCGGAAGATCTCGTTTTCGGGGTCGGACGAGACCAGCACGGTGGGCCGGACGAACCAGCCGACGCTGTCGTCGTAGCTGCCGCCGGCGACGACCTCGACCGACGGGTCGGCCTTGGCGCGGTCGATGGCCGCCTTGTTCTTGGCGAAGGCCCGGTCGTCGATCACCGCGCCGATGAAGTTCGACAGGTCGGTGACGTCACCCATGGTGAGGCCGTCGACCTCGGCCGCGAACTCCTCCTTGAAGCCGTTCTCCCACAGCGAGCGCGGGATGTAGGCGCGGGAGGTGGCCGAGCACTTCTGGCCCTGGTACTCGAAGGCGCCGCGGGTGAGCGCGGTCTTCAGCACGGCCGGGTCGGCGGACGGGTGGGCGACGACGAAGTCCTTGCCGCCGGTCTCGCCGACGATCCGCGGGTAGCTGCGGTACTTCTCGATGTTGCCGCCGACCGTCCTCCACAGGTGCTGGAAGGTCCGGGTGGAACCGGTGAAGTGGATGCCGGCCAGGTCCGGGTGCTCGAGGACCACCTCGGAGACGGCGATGCCGTCGCCGGTGACCAGGTTGATCACGCCCTTGGGCAGCCCGGCCTCCTCCAGCAGCTCCATCAGCAGCACGGCGGAGTGCGTCTGGGTCGGGGAGGGCTTCCACACCACGACGTTGCCCATGAGCGCGGGCGCGGTCGGCAGGTTGCCGGCGATGGCGGTGAAGTTGAACGGGGTGATCGCGTAGACGAAGCCCTCGAGCGGGCGGTGGTCGAGGCGGTTCCACACGCCGGGCGAGTTGGCGATCGGCTGCTCGGCCAGGATCTGCCGGGCGAAGTGCACGTTGAAGCGCCAGAAGTCGACGAGCTCGCAGGGGCTGTCGATCTCGGCCTGCTGCGCGGTCTTGGACTGGCCGAGCATCGTCGAGGCGGCGATCGTCTCCCGCCAGGGGCCGGCCAGCAGGTCGGCCGCGCGCAGGATGATCGCGGCGCGGTCGTCGAAGGACATCGCGCGCCAGGCCGGGGCGGCGGCGAGGGCGGTCTCGACCGCGTCGCGGGCGTCGTCCTGGGTGGCGTTGGCGTACGTGCCCAGGCGGGCACCGTGGTTGTGCGGCTGCACGACGTCGAAGCGCTCGCCGCCGCCCATCCGCTTCACGCCGCCGATCGTCATGGGCAGCTCGACCGGGTTCCCGGCCAGCTCCTTCAGCTTCGCCTCCAGGCGGGCCCGCTCCGGGCTCCCCGGGGCGTAGGAGTGCACCGGCTCGTTCACCGGGGCGGGGACCTGGGTCACGGCGTCCATGGAAGACATCTCCTTGTGTCCTTGGGGGTGGCGGGAAGTCAGCGGGTGGGGAGGAAGGACCGCAGGAAGAAGGCCAGGTTCGCCGGCCGCTCCGCGAGCCGGCGCATGAAGTACCCGTACCAGTCTGCGCCGTACGGGACGTAAATGCGCATGCGCTCGCCGTCCTCCGCCAGCCGCCGCTGCTCGGCGGTGCGGATGCCGTAGAGCATCTGGAACTCGTAGGAGCCCTGCTTGCGGCCGTTGCGGTGGGCCAGTTCCTGGGCGATCGCGATCAGCCGCGGGTCGTGGGAGCCGACCATCGGGTAGCCGTCGCCCGCCATGAGGATCTTCAGGCAGCGCACGTAGGCCCGGTCGACCTCGGTCTTGTCCTGGAGGGCGACGGAGGCAGGCTCCTTGTACGCTCCCTTGACCAGGCGGACCCGGGAGCCGGCGACGGCGAGGCGGCGGGCGTCGTCCTCGGTGCGGAAGAGGTAGGACTGCAGCACCGCGCCCGTGCCCGGGTGGCGCTCGCGCAGCTCGGCGAGGATCGCCAGCGTGGAGTCGACCGTGGTGTGGTCCTCCATGTCGAGCGTGACGGTGGTGCCGATCTCGCTCGCCAGCTCGGCGACCGGACGGACGTTCTCCAGGGCGATCTCGTGACCGCCCACCGGCAGCGCCTGGCCGAAGGCAGAGAGCTTCACGGAGACCTCGGCCCGGGTGCCGGCGCCCTCCTCGCGCAGCGCCTCCAGCAGCCGCAGGTACGCGTCCCGGGTCGCCACGGCCGTCGCCTTGTCGGTGACGTCCTCGCCCAGGTGGTCGAGGGTGACCTCCAGGCCGGACGAGGTCAGCGACCGCACGGTCTCCATGGCGGGCGCCAGTTCGTCGCCCGCGATGAAGCGGTTGACGACCGGACGGGTGATCGGCGCGCCCGCGACGACGCGGCGCATACGGTCGCTGCGCGAGGCGGCGAGCAGTACGGGACCCAGCACGGTCTCCTCCTGGAGCAAGGGCTGCCCAGGGGACAGGCAGCGTCGTCCGTGAAATCTAGGGTTCGCCTACCCCGTCGGCCATCGACACCTGTCACGCGTCGGAACGGCGTCCCTCATACAGATGTATGAGGGAGAATGACGGCGTGCGCGGTGACTACCAGGAGCTGGTCGACGAGGTGTCGGCGCTCCTCGGCGCCCCCGCGACCCTGGAGGACCGGGACTTCCGGCTGATCGCCTTCGGCGCGCACGACAGCGAGGACGACGCGGTGATGGACCCGGTCCGCACCCGTTCCATCCTGACCCGGCGCTCCACCGCCGAGGTCCGCGCCTGGTTCGAGCGGTTCGGCATCGCGCGCGCCACCGGCCCCGTACACATCCCCGCCGAGACCGACGCCGGGGTCTTCCGGCCCCGGCTCTGCCTGCCGGCCCGGCACGGCGGTGTCGTGCACGGCTACGTGTGGCTGCTGGACAGTGCCGGGCACACCGCCGCGCAACTCGCCGCGGCCATGGAGGTGGCCGCCAGGATCGGCGCGCTGCTGGCCGCCGAGTCCCGGGCCGGCGCCGACGCGGGACGCGCCCTGGCCGCCCTGCTCACCGCCCGTCCCGGCCGCGGACGGGACGGCGCCCGCGAGGAGTTGCGGGCGGCTCTCGGCCCCGACGCGGAGGAGGTGCACGCACTGGTGTGCGTGCTGCCGTGGCGATCCGGCGACGCGGACGGGGCCGGGGCGCCGGGACCGCGGACGGTGCCGGGCGCGGCGGCCTTGTGCGTACTGCCTCCGGGCGACATCGAGGGCCTGCCGCTGCCCGGGCTCGCGGCGCTCGTGCGGCTGCGGTCGGCGTCCGTCCCGGCCCCCGCCGTGAGCGCCGCCGGCCGGCTGCTGGAGGGAAACGGCACCGGACAGGCGCCGACGGCCGCCCGGGCCGGGGTCAGCGCACCGCGCCAGGGGCTGGACGCGCTGCCCGGCGCCTGGCACGAGGCGGTGGCCGCGGCCCGGGCCGCCCGGGCCCAGCCGCGGCTCGGCCCGGTCGCCGAATGGGGCGCGATCGGCCCGTACCGCACGCTCGCCGCGCTGCCGGCCGGCGCCCTCGACCCGGCCGTACGGCCGCTGCTGGAACCCTCGCACGCCGAACTCGCGCGCACCGCCGAGGTGTTCCTCGACTGCGCGGGGCAGGCCGGGCGCGCCGCCGCTGAGCTGCGGATCCACCGGCAGACCCTGTACTACCGGCTGTCGCGCGTCGAGCGGCTCACCGGGCTGGACCTGGACGACGGCGAGGACCGCCTGCTGCTCCACATGGCCCTCAAGACGGCACGCCTCGGCGACTGACCCGACTGTTGCCGACCGAAGGGGGCACAAGTAACGTGGCGCGGCCAGGGACGTTCGATCAACGCGCGGCGGACGCGGGGGGAACCGGCGCCAGGCGCGGCGGACAGCGGGACAAGGGGATCGGGAACCGGTGACTCATTCCACGGAGGCGTTCGGGCGCGAGCACACGGCCCTGCCGGGCACATCCGCGAAGGACTCCGCCCCCTGGTCACGACCGGACCGCCGGCTGGTGCTCTCCCTCCTGCTCCTGGCGCTGTCCCTGGCGGCCTTCACCGCCCTGTGCCTGTCGATGTCCGTGCCGATGGCCGACATGCAGGTGTACCGGGCCGAAGGCGCGGCCGTCGTGAACGGCACGGACCTGTACGGCTTCACGGTCACCGAGTGGAACCTGCCGGCGACCTACCCGCCCTTCGCCGCGATGCTGTTCGTCCCGACGACCTGGCTGCCGGTCCTCCTGCTCAAGCTCGCCTTCATGGCCGGCAACCTGGCGCTGCTCGGCCTGCTCGCCCACCTGTCGTGCCGGTCCGCCAACTGGCCGCGGGCGCGCGGCTCGCGCTGGACCGTGGTGGTGCTGGCGATGGCCCTCGGACTGTGGCTGGAGCCGGTGTTCCAGACCATGCTGTACGGCCAGATCAACCTGCTGCTCGCGGTCCTGGTGCTGTGGGACCTCAGCCGGCCGGCCGGCGCCCGGGGCAAGGGCGTCGCCATCGGCATCGCGGCCGGCATCAAGCTCACCCCGGCGATCTTCGCCGTCTACCTGCTGCTGACCGGCCGCCGCAAGGAGGCCGCCGTGGCGGGGGCGAGCTTCGCCGGTACGGCGCTGCTGGGCGCGCTGGCCCTGCCCGGCGCGACCGTCGACTACTGGACCCGCGCCATCTTCGACACCAGCCGGATCGGCAAGGTCTGGATCGTCGACAACCAGTCGCTGCAGGGGCTGGTGGCGCGTGCCCTGCACACCCCGCACCCGGGGATGGTCTGGGCGGCGTCGGCGTTCGCCGTGGCCTGCGCGGGGACGGCGCTGTCGGTGTGGCTGGGGCGGCTGGGCCGCGAGGACTGGGGCGTGGTGTGCTGCGCCGTGACGGCCCTGCTGATCACGCCGATCAGCTGGTCCCACCACTGGGTGTGGTGCGTGCCGCTGCTGATCCTGCTGGCCGCGGACGCCCCGCGCTGGGTGCTGCGGGTGACCGCCGTGGTGTTCCTCGCCCGCAGCCTGTGGATCGTGCCGAAGGCCGGCGACCTCGACCTTCACCTGGCCTGGTGGCTGCAGCCGTTCGCGTCCCCGTACCCGGTGCTGGGGCTGCTGTTCCTGGTGGCGGTGGCCGTCCGCTTCCGGCCCTCCTCCCCCGACGTCGCGGCCGCGACGCGGCAGGGGCGGCCGTCCCGGATCTCCCAGGCCGGCCGCCCCTCGCGGAACGAAGCCGCGATCAGTTCTCGAGATTGACCGCGCGCGCCGACGTGGCGCCGATCTCCGCGGCGATGTCGCCCAGCACCGGCGCCGGGATGGCCGTGTCGACCGTCAGCGCCACCAGGGCCTCGCCACCGGCCTCGTGACGGGCCACCTGCATGCCGGCGATGTTGACGCCCGCGTCGCCCAGGACGCGGCCGATGGTGCCGACGACACCGGGCCGGTCGGTGTAGCGGAGGAAGGCCATGTGGTCGGCGAGGACCAGGTCCACGTCGTCGTCGCCGACGGCCACGATCTTCTGGATGTGCTTGGGGCCGGCCAGCGTGCCCGACACCGCGACCTCGGTGCCGTCCGACAGGGTGCCGCGGACGGTGACCAGGTTGCGGTGGTCCGGGGACTCGCTGCTGGTGGTCAGGCGCACCTCGACACCGCGCTCCTGCGCGAAGAGCGGGGCGTTGACGTAGGACACCGTCTCGTCGACGACGTCCTCGAAGACGCCCTTGAGCGCGGACAGCTCCAGCACCTTCACGTCGTGCTGGGTGATCTCGCCGCGCACCTCGACGTCCAGTCGCACCGCGACCTCCCCGGCCAGGGCGGTGAAGATGCGGCCCAGCTTCTCGGCGAGCGGCAGGCCCGGGCGCACGTCCTCGGCGATGACGCCGCCCTGGACGTTGACCGCGTCCGGCACGAGCTCGCCGGCCAGCGCGAGGCGCACCGAGCGGGCGACGGAGATGCCCGCCTTCTCCTGGGCCTCGTCGGTCGAGGCGCCCAGGTGGGGGGTGGCCACCACGTTGTCGAACTGGAAGAGCGGCGAGTCGGTGCACGGCTCCTTGGCGTACACGTCCAGGCCCGCGCCGCCGACCCGGCCCTCCTTGAGCGCCGCGAACAGCGCCTCCTCGTCCACGATCCCGCCGCGCGCGGCGTTGACGATGCGGACGTGCGGCTTGACCTTGCGCAGCGCCTCGTCCCCGATCAGGCCGACCGTCTCGGGGGTCTTGGGCAGGTGCACGGTGATGAAGTCGGAGACCTCCAGCAGCTCGTCGAGGCTGAGGATCTTCACGCCCATCTGGGCGGCGCGCGCGGGCTGGATGTAGGGGTCGTAGGCGACGATCTTCATGCCGAAGGCCGACATGCGCTGCGCGACCAGCGCGCCGATGCGGCCGAGGCCGACCACGCCGAGGGTCTTCTCGGCCAGCTCGACGCCGGTGTACTTGTTGCGCTTCCACTCGCCCTGCTTGAGCGCGGCGTTGGCCGGGGCGATGTTGCGCGCGACGGAGATGAGCAGGCCGCAGGCGAGCTCGGCGGCGGTGACGATGTTGGAGGTGGGCGCGTTGACGACCATGACGCCGGCCTTGGTCGCGGCGGAGACGTCGACGTTGTCGAGGCCCACGCCCGCGCGGGCCACGACCTTGAGCTTGGGGGCGGCGGCGACGGCCTCGGCGTCGACCTTCGTGGCACTGCGGATCAGGATGGCGTCGGCATCGGCGATCGCGCTCAACAACTCGGCTCGGTCCGCGCCGTTGCAGTGCCGGATCTCGAAGTCCGGCCCCAGGGCCTCGACGGTGGCGGGAGAGAGCTCTTCGGCGATGAGTACGACGGGGTTGCTCACGTGAGTCCTCACTAGTCCCTGGCCGGCGGCCGCGTCCCGACGGCCGAAGGCGGTGGAGGGGAGATGGCATGCCGCGTGGAGACGCACGACGCTGTGAGCCTGACGCGCTTGTTAAGGGAGTGTATCGGCGGCGGGCGCCGCATCCTGCGCCATCGCGGAAGGATCACCCGCACGAGGGTGTACGAGGTGGCCAAAGCGGACGGTCCCGGGGGCGCGGAGCCTCCGGGACCGTACAAACCGCTGAAGGCATTACGCCTCTTCGTCCACCCAGCTCATCAGCTTGCGCAGCTTCTTGCCGGTGGTCTCCAGCAGGTGGTTCTCGTCGGCCTTCTTGTACTCGTTGTACTTCGGCAGGCCGGCGTTGTACTCGGCGATCCAGTTGTTGGCGAAGGAGCCGTCCTGGATCTCGCCGAGGATCTTCTTCATCTCGGCCTTGGTGGCGTCGGTGATGATCCGGGGGCCGGTGATGTAGTCGCCCCACTCGGCGGTCTCGGAGATGGACCAGCGCATCTTCTCCAGGCCGCCCTCGTACATCAGGTCCACGATGAGCTTGAGCTCGTGCAGGCACTCGAAGTACGCGATCTCCGGCTGGTAGCCGGCCTCGGTCAGGGTCTCGAAACCGGCCTTGACCAGGGCGGTGGTGCCGCCGCAGAGCACCGCCTGCTCGCCGAACAGGTCGGTCTCGGTCTCCTCGGTGAAGGTCGTCTTGATGACGCCCGCACGGGTGCCGCCGATGGCCTTGGCGTAGGACAGCGTGAGCGCGAAGCCGTTCCCGGTCGCGTCCTGCTCGACGGCCGCGATGCACGGGACGCCGCGGCCCTCCTCGTACTGGCGGCGCACCAGGTGGCCGGGCCCCTTGGGGGCGACCATGCACACGTCGACACCGGCCGGCGGCTTGATGAAGCCGTAGCGGATGTTCAGGCCGTGGCCGAAGAACAGCGCGTCGCCGTCCTTCAGGTTGTCCTTGACGGACTCCTCGTACACCTTGGCCTGGATCGGGTCCGGGACCAGGATCATGATGACGTCGGCCTCGGCCGCGGCCTCGGCCGGGGTGACCACACGCAGGCCCTGCTCCTCGGCCTTGGCCTTCGACTTCGAGCCCTCGTGCAGACCGACGCGCACGTCGACCCCCGAGTCACGCAGGGACAGCGCGTGGGCGTGGCCCTGGCTCCCGTAGCCGATGACCGCGACCTTGCGGCCCTGGATGATGGACAGGTCGGCGTCGTCGTCGTAGAACAGCTCGGCCACTTGGGGTCTCTCCTTGGGATCTCGCGGGGTGCCCACACAGTACGTCCGTGGGCGCGGAACTAGTCTTGCGGTCTCGCTATGCGGTCCGGTCGAGGGCACGCAGGGAGCGGTCGGTGATCGAGCGGGCGCCGCGGCCGATCGCGATCGTGCCGGACTGGACGAGCTCCTTGATGCCGAAGGGCTCCAGCATCTTCAGCATGGCCTCCAGCTTGTCGGCGCCGCCGGTGGCCTCGATGGTGACCGCCTCCGGGGAGACGTCGACGGTCTTGGCCCGGAACAGCTGCACGATCTCGACGATCTGGGAGCGCGACTCGTTGTCGGCGCGCACCTTCACCAGGACGAGCTCGCGCTGGACGGCGGAACCGGGCTCCAGCTCGACGATCTTCAGCACGTTGACGAGCTTGTTGAGCTGCTTGGTGACCTGCTCCAGAGGGAGGTCCTCGATCACGTTCACCACGATGGTGATACGGGAGATGTCGGGGTGCTCGGTGGTGCCGACGGCGAGGGAGTCGATGTTGAAGCCGCGGCGGGAGAACAGGGCGGTGATCCGGGCGAGGACACCGGGCTTGTTCTCCACCAGGACGGAGAGCGTGTGCTTGGACATGTCGCGTCGTTCCTCTGCTTCTCTCTCGGTCCTCAGTCGTCCGCCGCGTCGCCGAAGTCCGGACGGACGTCGCGGGCGGCCATGATCTCGTCGTTGGAGGTGCCGGCGGCGACCATCGGCCACACCATGGCGTCCTCGTGCACGATGAAGTCGACGACCACGGGGCGGTCGTTGATCGCGTTGGCCTTCTCGATGACCTCGTCGAGGTCGGCGGGGTCCTCGCAGCGCAGGCCCACGCAGCCCATGGCCTCGGCGAGCTTCACGAAGTCCGGCACACGGGTGCCGCCCCGCGGGCTCTCGCTCGCCCCCGTGTGGGAGCCGCTGCCCGCGTTGGTCTCGCCGCCGTGCAGGACGGTGTTGGAGTAGCGCTCGCTGTAGAACAGCGACTGCCACTGGCGGACCATGCCGAGGGCGCCGTTGTTGATGATGGCGACCTTGATGGGGATGTTGTTCAGCGCGCAGGTGACCAGTTCCTGATTGGTCATCTGGAAGCAGCCGTCGCCGTCGATCGCCCACACGGTGGAGCCGGGCATACCGGCCTTGGCGCCCATCGCGGCGGGCACGGCGTAGCCCATGGTCCCGGCGCCGCCGGAGTTGAACCAGGTGTTGGGGCGCTCGAAGGAGATGAACTGCGAGGACCACATCTGGTGCTGGCCGACGCCGGCGGCGAAGAGGGTGCCCTCCGGGGCCAGCTCGCCGATGCGCTGGATGACCTGCTGCGGGGACAGGCTGCCGTCGGCGGGCAGGTCGTAGCCGAGCGGGTAGGTGTCGCGCAGGCCGTTGAGCAGCTTCCACCACTCGGTGTAGTCGCCGCGGTGGCCGGCGTCGTGGTCGGCCTGGACGGCGACGATCAGGTCGGCGAGGACCTCGCGGGCGTCACCCACGATCGGCACGTCGGCGACCCGGTTCTTGGAGATCTCGGCCGGGTCGATGTCGGCGTGGACGATCTTGGCGTACGGGGCGAAGGAGTCCAGCTTGCCGGTGACCCGGTCGTCGAAGCGGGCGCCGAGGGCGATGATCAGGTCGGCCTTCTGCAGCGCCGCGACGGCGGAGACCGAGCCGTGCATGCCGGGCATGCCGACGTGCTGGGTGTGGCTGTCGGGGAAGGCGCCCAGCGCCATCAGCGTGGTGGTCACCGGGGCGCCGGTCAGTTCGGCGAGGATGCGCAGCTCGGCCGTGGCGCGGGCCTTCAGGACGCCGCCGCCGACGTACAGCACCGGGCGCTTGGCCTCGTTGATCAGCCGGGCGGCCTCACGGATCTGCTTGGCGTGCGGCTTGGTCACCGGGCGGTAGCCGGGCAGGTCGGTGACCGGCGGCCAGGAGAACGTCGTCTGCGCCTGCAGGGCGTCCTTGGCGATGTCGACCAGGACCGGTCCGGGGCGGCCGGTGGAGGCGATGTGGAAGGCCTCGGCGATGGTCCGCGGGATGTCGGCGGCATCGGTGACCAGGAAGTTGTGCTTCGTGATCGGCATGGTGATGCCGCAGATGTCCGCCTCCTGGAAGGCGTCGGTGCCGATCGCCTTGGACGCCACCTGGCCGGTGATCGCGACCATGGCGACGGAGTCCATGTGGGCGTCGGCGATCGGGGTGACGAGGTTGGTGGCACCGGGACCGGAGGTGGCCATGCAGACACCGACCCTGCCGGTGGCCTGCGCGTACCCGGTGGCGGCGTGTCCGGCGCCCTGCTCGTGACGGACCAGGACGTGGCGCACCTTGGTCGAGTCCATCAGCGGGTCGTACGCCGGAAGGATCGCGCCACCCGGGATGCCGAACACCGTGTCGGCGCCGACCGCCTCCAGCGAGCGGATGAGGGACTGGGCGCCCGTGACGCGCTCGGCGGTGACGGGCTGCGGCGCGGCGCCGCGGGCCCGCGGCTGCGGGTGGTGGGCCCCGGTGGCCTGCTCGGTCATCTGCTTCTCATCTCTCAGAAGTTTGAGGGTGGAGAGGGTGGTATGTCTGGATCCCAGGCAACAAAAAACCCCTCGTGCCCAGGGGCAAGCGAGGGGAGCGCGTCGGTGCATTCCACGAGGCGGGATGGGGCCCCGGGTCAGCCGACGCGCTTTCCAAGTACGAGAATTCGGGTGCGCATGGCACTGACCTTCCTCCTCGGGCCTGCGGGGTGTCAAGCGGGTGGGACGGGCGTCTCAGCATTCGAGAGAACCTCGTCCGGGACGCGTGTGCCGTGTGCGGGGGTCCTGCCGCCGGCCAGGAGCGCCGTCTCGCCGGGGACGGGGTAGCCGCCGCGGGTCAGCGAGGAGCGCAGCCGGTGCTCGTCCAGGGGTCCCGAGAATGCCATGCCCTGCCCGTGCGTGCAGCGCATCTCGCGCAACGCGAGCACTTGCTCGGGGCGGTCCACCCCCTCGGCCACCGACCGGATGCCGAGATCCTCCGCGATGCCCAGCAGACCTGCGGTGATCTTGCGCAGCCGGGCGGACTCCGCGACTCCCTCGGTGAGGCTCCGGTCCAGCTTGAGGACGTCCAGCGGCAGCCGTCGCAGGGCGTTCATCGGCGCGTAGCCGGTGCCGAAGCCCTCCAGGGCGATACGTACGCCGAGACGGCGCAGCGCGGTCAGCCGGCGCTCCAGCTCGTCGAAGGAGATGCGCGGGTCCTGGTCGGCGAGCTGCAGCACCAGGGCGCCCGGCGGCAGCTCGTACTGGTGGAGCAGCGCCTCGATGTCCTTGGTGGGCAGCTCGCGGTGCATCAGCCGGCGGGTGGAGAGCCGGACGGCGACGGGGACCGGGAGGCCCGCCGTGTGCCGCTGGGCGGCCTGGCGCACGGCCTCCTCCAGCAGCCAGCGGGCCAGCTGGGAGGTGCGGTCGGTGTCCTCGGCGACCCGGAGGAACTCCGCGGGGGTGAAGAGGATGCCCTGGGCGGAGCGCCAGCGGGCCTGTGCCTCGACTGCGGTGACCTCGCCGCTGCACAGGTCGACCACCGGCTGGTGGAGCAGCGCGAACTCGCCGTCGCGCAGCGCCGAGCGCAGGCGTCCGGCCAGCTCGGCGCGGCGCACGACCTCGGCCTGCATGGCCGGTGCGTACATCTCCACCCGGCCCTTGCCGGCCTGCTTGGCCCGGTACATCGCCAGGTCGGCGTTGCGCAGCAGCTCGCCCGGGCTGACGCCGGCGTCGGCGAAGGCGACCCCGATGCTGGCGGCCACCCGCACCTCCGTGCCGTCCACGCGGTACGGCTCGGACAGCGCGGCCCGCAGCCGGTCGGCCACCTCGTGCACCTGGTACTCGCGCAGATGGCGGTCGGCGCTGGTGCCGCAGATGAGGGCCGCGAACTCGTCGCCGCCGAGACGGGCCGCGGTGTCGCCGGCGCGCACCGATTCCTGGAGCCGGCGGGCGGCCTGGACGAGCAGCTCGTCGCCGGCCTGGTGGCCCACGGTGTCGTTGACCGCCTTGAAGCCGTCGAGGTCGATGAAGAGCACCGCGGTGGTGCCGGGCTCGCCGTCGCCCGAGCGGCGGCCGCCGAGCGCCTGCCGGATGCGCTCGGTGAACAGGGCGCGGTTGGGCAGGTCGGTGAGCGGGTCGTGCGAGGCGTTGTGCTGCAGTTGCGCCTGCAGCCGGACGCGCTCGGTGACATCGCGGCTGTTGAAGATCAGGCCGCCCTGGTAGCGGTTGACGCTGGACTCGACGTTGAGCCAGCTGCCGTCGCCGTGGTGGATGCGGCACTCGATGCGGGTGGCGGGCTCCTGCGCGGGATGCGCGGCCAGGAAGCGGCGCACCTCGTGCAGTACGCGCCCGAGGTCGTCGGGATGGATGTGGGAGGCGAACTCCGTGCCGACCATCTCCTCCGCCTCCCGCCCGTACACACCCGTGGCGGCGGGGCTGACGTAGCGCAGCACGCCGGTGGGCGAGGCGATCATGATGACGTCGCTGGAGCCCTGCACCAGGGACCGGAAGTGGTTCTCCTTCTGGGCGAGCTCCTGGGCGAGGGAGATGTTGTCGAGCAGCATGATGCCCTGGCGCACCACCAGGGCGAGGACCACGGTGCAGCCGGCGAAGAGCACCACGCGGTCGATCTTCCGGCCGTCGATGGCGTTGTAGAGGATGCCGAGCACGCAGACCGCGGCGGCGAGGTACGGCGTCAGCGCGGCCAGGGAGCCGCTCGCGCGGCGCGGCTGGGGCGCGGGGCGCCGCTCGACGGTCTTCTCCCGGCTGCCCACCCAGGGCGCGTACGCCAGCAGCATGCTGCCCGCGAACCAGCCCGCGTCGAGGATCTGGCCGGAGCGGTAGTGCTCGCGCAGCAGGGGCGAGGTGAACAGGGCGTCGCACAGCACGGTCAGGGCGAGCGAGGCGATGGCCGTGTTGACCGCCGCGCGGTTGGCCGAGGAGCGCCGGAAGTGGAGCGCCAGCACCATGCTGACCAGCAGGATGTCGAGCAGCGGGTACGCCAGCGACAGGGCGATGCGCGCGGTGCTGCGCCCTTCCCACAGCGCGGCCTGGGCCAGGGCCAGAGTCCAGGACAAGGTGAGCAGCGACCCGGCGATGAGCCAGGCGTCCAGCCCCAAGCAGACCCAGCCGGCCCGGGTGACCGGGCGCTTGGCGAGCACGAGCAGGCCGATGATCGCGGGCGGGGCGAAGAGCAGGAAGCAGAAGTCGGCGAGCGAGGTGCGCGGCACGTCCTCGCGCAGCACGACCTCGTACCAGCCCCAGATGCCGTTGCCGAGCGCGACCATGGCGGAGGAGACGGCGAACAGCACCCAGGCGGGCCGCTGCCGGCGGGCCACGGTGCGGACGTACGCCAGGCACGAGACGGTGGCCGCCAGGGCGGCGCCGGAGAGCCCGAAGTCCCCCATCACCACGGCCAGCTCCGCGGAGCCCCATCCGAGGGCGGCACCGGTCGCGTAGCCGCCGCAGAGCACGGCCACGACGAGCTGCGGCAGGAGCGCCGCCCGGCCGTCCGGGACCGCCGCCCCCGCGAGAACCGCCCCTTGGGCACTCACGGCGTCGTCCGGGAATGCCGTGAGCGCTCCCGGCGTGGTGTGCCGTGGTCCCGCTTCCGGTGCTCTCTCCATTGGCCGCACATCGCCCGTCGCCCCCCATCAAGTCCTGAGCCGTCCCGCGCCCGTTCGCGGCATTCCATGCCACGCCGGTCGCGTTCCCCCAATCCGGGACGATACACCAGAGCGGTCACTCAGGGACATAGTTCCTCTACACAGCGTGACCGGCAAGAGGATCCGGAGGGGCTTTCAGTCACCGGGTGCCACAAGGGAGTTAAGGGCCCGTCAGGTCGTGGTCACGATGTTGGCCAGGTTCTCGCCCGCCGCGAACCGGCGCAGCTGCTCGCGCAGCAGCAGCTTGGCCCGGGGAAGGAAGGCGGACGTACTGCCGCCGACGTGCGGGCTGATGAGGACGCCGGGGGCGTGCCAGAGCGGATGCCCGGCGGGCAGCGGCTCGGGGTCGGTGACATCGAGTGCCGCCCGCAGCCTGCCGGTCGTCAGCTCGGCGACCAGGGCGGCTGTGTCCACCACGGGCCCGCGGGCGACGTTCACCAGGAGGGCGCCGTCCTTCATCCGGGCCAGGAACGCGGCGTCCACCAGCCCCCGGGTGGCCTCGGTCAGCGGGGTGGACAGGACGACCACGTCGGCCGCGGGCAGCAGCGCGGGCAGGTCCCCCAGGGCGTGCACCGGGCCGCGCGGGGAGCGGCGGGCCAGACGGGCGACGCGGACCACGTCGCACTCGAAGGGGGTGAGCCGGTCCTCGATGGCGGCGCCGATGGAGCCGTAGCCGACGATCAGGACGGTCCTGTCGGCCAGGGCCGGGTAGAAGCCGTCGTGCCACTCCTCGGCGTCCTGCCCGCGCACGAAGCGCGGGACACCCCGCAAGGACGCCAGGGTGAGCGTCAGGGCCAGCTCCGCGGTGCTCGCCTCGTGCACACCGCGGGCGTTGCACAGGCGCACGCCGGACGGGAGCGCGGGCAGGTGCGGCAGCACGTGGTCCACGCCCGCGCTGAGCGTCTGCACCACCTGAAGACCCGTCATCCGCGGGAGCGGGCGGCCGACGACCTCCGCGCCCTTCATGTACGGCACGACGTAGAAGTCCGCCTCCGCCGGGTCGCCGGGGTAGTCCTCGGCGCCGTCCCAGAAGAGGTAGTCCACGGTGTCGGGGAGCCCCTCGATGCCCTCGGCGGGGATCGGCAGCCATGCGGTGGGTCGGTGGTTCCGGGTGATGTCAGCCATGGTCAGGAGGCTATGACACAGTGGGGCGGCGCGAGAGGTCAGCGGAGGTCATCCAAGTGGAGCGCAGGACGGTCGGGGCGGCGGCTCTCGAGGTGGGCGCCGTGGGACTGGGGTGCATGCCGATGAGCTGGGCGTACACCACCTCGCAGCAGGACGGGGAAGCGTCCTTGCGGACCGTGCACGCGGCGCTCGACCGGGGGACGACCCTGCTGGACACCGCGGACATCTACGGTCCGTTCACCAATGAGCTGCTGCTGGGGCGGGTGCTGAAGCAGCGCCGGGACGAGGTGTTCGTCTCCACCAAGGGCGGGCTGCTGGTGGGCGAACAGCACCTGGTGGCCAATGGGCGGCCCTCCTATGTGCGGCGGGCCTGCGACGCGTCGCTGCGGCGGCTGCAGACGGACGTGATCGACCTCTACCAACTGCACCGGGCCGATCCGGAGGTGCCGGTCGAGGAGACCTGGGGCGCGATGGCGGAGCTGGTCGCGGCCGGCAAGGTGCGCGCGCTGGGCTGGTGCGCGGTGGGCGCGCGGGCGGCTCGCCGCGCCGGGTCCCGGACGTACGACGAGACGCTCGCCCATCTGCGCCGGGTGCAGCAGGTGTTCCCGGTCAGCTGTGTGCAGGCCGAGCTGTCGGTCTGGTCGCCCGAGGCGCTGGCCGAGCTGCTGCCCTGGTGCACGCAGCGCGGGATCGGCTTCATGGCGGCGATGCCGCTGGGCAACGGCTTCCTGACCGGCACCCTCACCCCGGGCCAGGGCTTCGAGCGGGACGACTCACGGGCCCGGCATCCGCGGTTCACCGCCGAGATGATGGCCGCGAACCAGCCGATCGTGGCGGGGCTGCGCCGGGTCGCCGAGGCGCACGGCGCGACGCCGGCGCAGGTGGCGCTGGCCTGGGTGCTCGCGCAGGGGCCGCAGGTGGTGCCGGTGCCGGGGGCCAAGCGGGAACGGTGGGCGGCAGAGAACGCCGGGGCGGCCGAACTCACCCTGACCACGGAGGACTTCAACGAGATAGCCGGCCTGCCGCCGGCGCGCGGCTCCTGGGACTGAACGCGCGGCCCTCCCGCTTTCCCGCCACGGCGGGAACCCGCAACGGCCGGGCGGTGTAGTGACAGATGTGATGTGCTGGAAGTCCGTGCCGCAGGACCACCGGGAGGGAAGCGTGGGACGCCGTGCCGCCGTCGTCACCGCCGCGCTGGCCAGTGCCGCGCTGCTGACGACGGGATGCTCGTCCGCCGGGGACCCGTTGACGCCCCCGGCGACCTCCGCCCCTGCCTCCTCCTCGGCCGCCCCGGCCCCGCCGCCCGGCGGCGCGGAGGCGCCCGCCGCGCCCGCCAAGGGCTCGGCAGAGGTCGTCGGCACCGTCGCGACCGGGCTGAACACCCCGTGGGGCGTGGCCGTCCTGCGGGACGGCGGGCTGCTGGTCGCCTCGCGCGACACCGGCAGGATCGCCCGGGTGGACCCGGACACCGGCCGCACGACCCTGGCGGGCACCGTGCCCGGGGTGTCCTCGGGCGGCGAGGGCGGCCTCCTCGGGCTGGCGGTCTCCCCCGGCTTCGCGACCGACCACCTGGTGTACGCGTACTTCACCACCGACTCCGACAACCGCATCGCCCGCATGCTGTACGACCCGGCGAAGCCCGCCGGTGAGCAGCTCGGCGCCCCCGACACCATCGTGCGCGGCATTCCGCACGGCGCCATCCACAACGGCGGCCGGATCGCCTTCGGCCCGGACGGCATGCTGTACGCGGGCACCGGCGAGAGCGGCGACCGGGGCCTGGCCCAGGACAGGAAGTCCCTCGGCGGCAAGATCCTGCGCATGACCCCGGACGGCGAGCCGGTGCACGGCAATCCCGAGGCGGACTCGCTCGTCTACTCCTACGGCCACCGCAATGTGCAGGGCCTGACCTGGGACGCCCAGGGGAGGTTGTGGGCCTCGGAGTTCGGCCAGGACACCTGGGACGAGGTCAACCTCATCGAGCCGGGAAAGAACTACGGCTGGCCCGTCGTCGAGGGCCTCGCCCACCGCGCGGGCTACGCCGACCCGATCGCCACGTGGCACACCGACGAGGCCTCGCCCAGCGGCATCGTCTGGGCCAAGGGTTCCTTGTGGATGGCCTCGCTGCGCGGCGCCCGGCTGTGGCGCATCCCGCTGGCGGGCACCAAGGCGGCGGCGAAGCCGCAGGCCTTCCTCGTCGGCACGTACGGGCGGCTGCGCACGGTCGTGGCCGACCCCGACGGCGATCTGCTGCTGACGACGAGCAACACCGACGGCAGGGGTGAGCCCCGCAAGGGCGACGACCGCATACTGCGGCTGAAGGTCGGCTGACGGCGCCACCCCGGCGGTGCCGTGTTCGGCGCGCCGCAGGAGCTGTTCGTGCCGTGACGACGGCACACCGAGGACGGGCGCAGCGGCTGGAGCCGGCACGGGACGAGGCCGGCGACGCCGATCCGGGCCGCGGAAGCCGGGGGCGGAAGCCGGGGCGGGTCAAGCCCGTACGTCGGGGAAGAGGCGCAGGCGGTGGGCGAGGGCGGCGGCCTCACCGCGGCCGGAGACGCCGAGCTTGGCCAGGATGTTGGAGACGTGCACGCTCGCCGTCTTCGGCGAGATGAACAGCTCCTCGGCGATACGGCGGTTGGTCCAGCCCGCGGCGACCCTGCGCAGCACCTCGCGTTCCCGCGTCGTGAGGCCGAAGGGCTCCGGCTCCTCCCCGGGCGGCTCGGCGGAGTGGGTCCCCGGATCGTCCAGCGCGAGGCGTCCGCGCCGGGCGAGGAGTTCCACGGCCTCGGTCAGCGGCGCCGCACCCAGGGCCGCGGCCGCCTCACGGGCCTGACGGAGCAGTACGGCCGCGTGGTCGCGGGCCTCGGGACCGCCCTCGGCGAGCAGCGCCTCGGCGTGCCGCAGCCGTACCTGGGCGAGCGGATGGGGACGGTCCAGCGCGCCGAACGCCTCCTCGGCGGCCGCCCAGGGCGCGGGGTCGGTGCCGCCCTCGGCGCGCGTCAGTTCGGCGTCGACCAGCTGGGCGTACGCCGCCCACACCGGGGCGAGGCGGGGCAGCCGGGACGCGGCGCCGCGGATGAGCGCGAGCGTCGCGGCCCGGTCGGCGTCGGCGCCCGGCAGGCCCAGCGCGTCGGCCTCCACGGCGGCGGCGGTGTGCAGCAGGGGCCAGGCGTACCGGTGGACGGCGGCCGGGAAACCGGCGGCCAGCGCGGCGCGCACCTCGGCACGGGCTTCGAGGAAGCGCCCGCGTCCGGCCGCCACGGCCACCGTCAAGTGGCGCAGCGGCACGGTGTTCTGCGGCTGGTGGTCCTGGGCGCCCAGGTGCTCCCGGGCAGCGGCGATCCGGGCCTCGGCCGCCGCGTGGTCGCCGCGCAGGACGGCGACGTGGGCCAGGAGCATCGCCGCCCAGCCGAGATAGAGCGCGTGCTCGGAGGTGTCGCGGCCGTGGGTGGCCAGGGCTGCCGCCTCGTCCCAGCGGCCGAGGGCGAGCAGGGACTCGGCCTCGTTGGCCGCGGCGAAGGCGGCACCGTCGCGCAGTCCGTGGCACCTGGCGTTCTCGACGCCCCGGCGTGCGACGGCCACGGCCTCCTCGGAGCGGCCCACCGTCTCCAGCGCGGCCGCCAGGTTGGCGTCCGCGTTGACCACGAGGCCGGCGTGGCGTCCTGAGGCCGCCGCCTGCTCACGTGCCGCGGTGAGCTCGGCCAGGCCGCCGTCCGCGTCGCCGCAGGCGCCGCGCAGGACGCCCAGGGTGATGCGGGCGCGCAGCTCGGTCTCCTCCGCCCCGACGAGCCGGGCCAGTTCGGCGGCGCGCTCCGCGGTGCTGATGCTCTCCGGCCCCGGGTCGTGCAGCATGCCCCAGCCCGCGGCGGTCTCCAGCACCTCTGCGTGGACGGGTGACGGCGGCAGCCCCTCGACCAGTTCCTCGGCGCGGGAGATCTCCGCCCATCCGTCACCGCGCCCCATCGCCGCCATCAGCCGCGACCGCTGGATCCAGAACCAGGCCGCGCGCAGCGGGTCGTCGTCCCGCTCCAGCAGGCGCAGGGCGCGCTTGGTGACGTCGTACGCGCCTTCGCGGTCGGCACTGAGACGGGCGGCGACGGCGGTCTCGGCGAGCAGGTCGAGGTAGCGCAGGGGCGTGCCGGCGGGGTCGCAGCCGCACGGGGGGTAGACCTCGACGTAGTCCATCGGCCGCAGTGCCGCGCGGACCTCCCGCGGGGCGTCGTCCCACAGTTCCAGGGCGCGTTCGAGCAGGCCGTGCTGCTCGGCGTAGGCGTGCCGGCGCCGCGCCTCGACCGAGGCGCGCAGCACGGCGGGCAGCGCGCGGGTCGGGTCGTGGGCGTGGTACCAGTAGCTCGCGAGCCGGGCGGGCAGCTCGTCGGCCGGTACGAGGGCCGGCTCGGCCTCCAGCGCCTCGGCGTACCGGCGGTTGAGGCGGCTGCGCTCGCCGGGCAGCAGGTCGTCGCCGACCGCCTCGCGGACCAGCGAGTGCCGGAAGCGGTAGCCGTCGCCGTCCTCGGTCGGTATGAGGATCTTGGCGCCGACGGCGGACCGCAGCGCCTCCAGGAGTTCGTCCTCGCCGAGCCCGGCCACGGCGGCGAGCAGTGAGTGCTCGACGGTGGAGCCGCCCTCGGCGACGACGCGGGCGACCCGCTGCGCGGTCTCGGGCAGCGTCTCCACGCGCACCAGCAGCAGGTCGCGCAGGCTGTCGCTGAGTCCGGTGCGGCAGCCCTGGGTGATGCTGCAGGCCAGTTCCTCGACGAAGAAGGGGTTGCCGTCGGAGCGTGCGAAGACCCGCTCGACCAGCGACGGCGTGGGCTCGGCGGCGAGGATGCCGGCGACCTGGGCCCGCACCTCGGCCCGGCTGAAGCGGGACAGCTCGATGCGCTCGACGGTGCGCATGCGGTCGAGTTCGGCGAGGAAGGGCCGCAGCGGGTGGCGGCGATGGATGTCGTCGGAGCGGTACGTGGCCAGGACGACCAGCCGTCCGCGGGACGCCGATCGCAGGAGGTAGGCGAGGAGTTCGCGGGTGGAGCGGTCCGCCCAGTGCAGGTCCTCCAGGGCGATGACGAGGGTGCGGTCCTCGGACAGCCGCTCCAGCAGGCGCGCGGTGAGGTCGAACAGCCGGGCGCGGCCGTCCTCGTCGTGCCGCTCCCGCGGTGCGTCGGGGCCGTCGGCCCGTCCGATCCCGGGGAGCAGGCGCGCCAGTTCGCCCTCGCGGCCCGCCGCGGCGGCGATCAGCTCGGCGCCCAGCTGCCGGTGCAGGGCCCGCAGGATCGTGGCGACGGGGGCGAACGGCAGTCCGTCCGCGCCGATCTCCACGCAGCCGCCGACGGCGGTGACCGTGCCGGGACCACAGGCCGCCGCGAGGAACTCCTCCACCAGCCGGGTCTTGCCGACCCCCGCCTCGCCGCCGATGACCAGCGCCTGCGGCTCGCCCGCGTGAGCGCGGGCGAGCGCGGAGGCGAGCCGGGTCAGTTCGCGGTCACGACCCACGAACACCGGGCTGACGGACTGGTTCTGCACGGTCCCGAGCATCGCACGGGGGTCCGACAGAGCGGTACCGGATTGCGCCGGCACCACGACGGTCATCCGGCCGCCCCCAGTCCGCGCAGCCGCCTCCCGCGCCGGGCCGGCCCGTCGGGCCGGGGCCCCGCTTCGTGGGGGGCGGCCTCGGTGCCGCCGCGGCGCGCGGTCCGGCGGGCCTCGCGCGTGGCCCGGCGCGCCGCGCGTGCCAGGCGGAACTCCTCGGCCTCGCGCAGCAGTTCCTCGCTGCGGGCCCGGCCGAGCATCTCGTGCAGGTACATCGCCGACTCCTTGGGGACGGGGCGGATGGTCAACCGGCTTCCTTCTCCGGTGACTTCAGCCTCGTCCCCAAGGCGGGGGCGCCGCATCGGGCAACCTCCCAGGCTTCGGCGGCCGGGATGCCTTAGGCGGCTCCGGCAGGTGCCCAGGTTCAGCCGCCGCTGCCGGCGGGGGCGGTCGCGGCGGGCACGGTGGGCAGTGAGGCGAACAGGTCGAAGTACATGCCGACCGCTATGAGCAGGCCCAGGACGCCCAGCACCAGACCGCCCCAGGCGAGGGCGCGCGTCCACGGCGCGGAGTCGCGCACGGCGAGCAGCACGACCCCGGCGACGATGAGGGCCACCAGCGCGAAGCCGCCGTTGACCGCGGCCACGGTGTGCCACGGCGCGGCGTATATCTGGTTGATCTGCTCGGCGGGGCTCGCGGAGGAGGCGCCGATCTGCCCGACGAGCTCACGGCGGGCGGACAGGACGGTGCCCATCCAGGTGCCGGTCAGGGAGACCAGGCCGAGGGCGGCGCCCACGACGGCCGCGGCGCCCGGCAGGACGGCGGAGGAACGGGCGGCGGGGGCGTCCCCGTTCCCCTCGTCCGCGGCGAGCCCGTCGTCCTCGTCGGTGTCCTCGTCGTCGGCGTCGGCGGCGTCCTCGGCATCCTCGGCATCCTCGACGGGCGCCGCGTTCCCGGTGGCCTTGGTGCTCTCGGTGCTCGTGCTGTTCTCGATGCGCGCGTTCTTCTCGGCGGCGTCGTCTGACACGGTCTCCACGGCGTCGGTGGTCGTGTCTGTTGCCGCGTCCGCGGTCTTGATGGTCTCCATGAGCGGCAACCGTAGGGTCAAATTCTGAGAACTTCCTGAGAATCAGCGCTTTCGGGCCCATCGGCACCGGAGCAAGTGCCTTGCGGGCCCTCGATGCAGATCCGCGGCAGGCGCCGGTCCAGCCATTCCGGCAGCCACCAGTTCCACCGCCCCGTCATGTGCATCAGCGCCGGGACCAGCAGCGTCCGCAGGACGAAGGCGTCCAGGGCGACGGCGGCGGCCAGGCCGATGCCGAACATCGCGATGACCCGGTCACCGCTGAGGACGAAGGCCAGGAAGACGGAGACCATGATGACCGCGGCGGAGTTGATCACGCGGCTGGTCTCGGCCAGTCCGACCCGGACGGCACGGCGGTTGTCGTGCGTCTCCCGCCACTCCTCGTACATGCGGCTCACCAGGAAGACCTGATAGTCCATCGAGAGCCCGAAGAGCACCGAGATCATGATCACCGGCAGGAAGGGCTCGATCGGCCCCGCGGCCCCGAGCCCCAGCAACTCGCTGCCCCAGCCCCACTGGAAGACCGCCACCACGATGCCGAAGGAGGAGGCGACCGCGGCGATGTTCATGACCGCCGCCTTCAGCGGGATGCCGATGCTGCGGAACGCCAGCAGCAGGAGCACGCAGCCGAGTCCGACGACCGAGCCGACGAACAGCGGGAGTTTGCCGACGATCACCGAGGCGAAGTCCGCGTAGCCCGCGGTGACACCGCCGACGTAGACCTGCAGCGAGCTGCCCTCGGTGGCCTCGGGGATGACGTCCTGGCGCAGGTGGGCGACGAGCCGGTCGGTGGCCTGGTCCTGCGGGGCGGTGGTCGGGACGACGTCCACGACGTTGAGCCCGTTGCCGTGCTGCGCGGACTCCGGGTGGACCGCGGCGACGCCCTCGGTGCGCCGCAGCACGTCGGTGAGCCGTTCCAGGGCCGCCCGGTCGGCCGCGTCGCCGGACGTGGCGACCAGTTGCAGCGGCCCGTTGAAGCCGGGCCCGAAGCCGTCCGACAGCATGTCGTACGCCTGCCGGGTGGAGGTCCCCGCGGCGTTGTTGCCCTGGTCCGAGGCGCCCAGGTGCAGGGACATGGTGGGCACGGCCAGGAGCAGCATCACGGCGGCGGCGACCGCCCCGAGGATCCGGGGGTGCCGCTCGACGAAGGCGGACCAGCGGGCGGCGAAGCCGGTGGGCAGCTCCGGCGAGGCGCCGTGTTCGGCGAGCCGGCGCCGTTCCCGGCGACTGAGCGCCCTCGTGCCGATCACGCCGAGCAGGGAGGGAAGCAGCGTCACCGAGGCGGCCACGGTGAGGATCACGGTCAGCGAGGCGGCGACGGCGACGCCGTTGAGGAAGGACAGCCGCAGGATCAGCATGCCGAGCAGCGCCACGCACACCGTGCCGCCCGCGAAGACCACCGCCCGCCCGGTCGTGGCGACCGCCTTCTCCGCGGCCTCGCGCACCGCCAGGCCCTGTTTCAGCCCCCGGCGGTGCCGGGTGACGATGAACAGGGCGTAGTCGATGCCGACACCCAGTCCCACCAGCATGCCGAGCATCGGCGCGAAATCGGCCACCCGCATCAGGTGGCCGAGCAGTTCGATGGCCATGTACGCGGTGCCCACGCTGACCAGCGCGGTGATGATCGGCAGGAACATCGCGAAGAGCGAACCGAACGCCAGCAGCAGCACCACGGCCGCGACGGCGACGCCCACGACCTCGCTGATGTGTCCGCCGCCGCCCTCGGTGAGCGCGATGGCGCTGCCGCCCAGCGCGACCGTGGTGTCCGCGTCGGCGGCCGCCTTCGCGGTGTCGACGACCTTCCGCACCTCGTCCGCGTGCAGTTCCTCCGACGGCTGGTCGAACATCACCGTGGCGTACGCGGTACGGCCGTCCCGGCTGATCTGCTCGGCGCCCTGGGCGCCGTACGGGCCGGTGACCGAGGCGACCCCGGGGAGCGCCGCGACCTCCTCCAGGGCTCCGGTCAGCCGTTCCTTGACGGGCGCCGCGCTGACGGTGCCCCGGACGGTGTGCCAGACGATGGTGTCGCTGTCGCCCGAGGACCCGGGGAACGCCTCCTTGAGCAGGGCGGTCGCCCTGCTGGAGTCCGTGCCCTTGATGTCGTAGTCGTTGGAGTACGCGGAGCCGGCAACGAGTGCCGCCCCGGACAGGCCGACGAGGGCGGCCAGCCACAGGACGACGACGAGGAGACGGCGGTCGAGGCACCATCGGGCCAGTGCAGCCATATCTGCTCTTCCCTGGAGGTTGCGCGGATCTTTCCGGGAGCAGAAGGCCCCACGAAGAACACCACGTTCGCCCTCGACTGAACCAGGAAGAAGTGATCGTTTGCCGCTTTCGTGCGCCTAATCACACCTCTTGATGGGAATTTAACTCGGCCCTACACGCCGCGGACCTGCGACGACGCCGAAGGGGCGGACCCCCGCCCACGGGAGCCCGCCCCTTCCTGCGATGCCGTGCCGGCCATTTCGGCCGCGCCGGGATCAGCCCTGCACGCCGAGCTTCTCCAGCACCAGTTCGCGGACACGCTTGGCGTCCGCCTGGCCGCGGGTGATCTTCATGACGGCGCCGATGAGGGCGCCGGCCGCGGCCAGGTTGCCGCCGCGGATCTTGTCGGCGACCGCCGCGTTGGCCGCGATGGCCTCGTCGACGGCCGCGCCGAGCGCACCCTCGTCCGAGACGACCTTCAGGCCCCGCTTGTCGACGACCTCGTCCGGGCCGCCCTCGCCGTCCAGCACGCCCTCGATGACCTGGCGGGCCAGCTTGTCGTTGAGCGAGCCCTCGGCCACCAGCGCCGACACCCGGGCCACCTGGGCCGGCGTGATCGGCAGCGCGGTCAGCTCCACGCCGTCCTCGTTGGAGCGGCGGGCCAGCTCGCCCATCCACCACTTGCGGGCGGAGGCCGCGTCGGCGCCCGCCTCGATGGTGGCGACGATCGGGTCGATCGCGCCCGCGTTGAGCACCGACTGCATCTCGTGGTCCGAGATGCCCCAGTCCTCCTGGAGGCGCTTGCGGCGCACGCGCGGCAGCTCGGGGAGGCCCGCCCGCAGTTCCTCGACCCACTCCCGGGCCGGGGCCACCGGGACGAGGTCGGGCTCCGGGAAGTACCGGTAGTCCTCCGCCTCCTCCTTGATGCGGCCGGAGGTGGTGGAGCCGGTGTCCTCGTGGAAGTGCCGGGTCTCCTGCACGATCGTGCCGCCCGAGGAGAGCACCGCGGCGTGGCGCTGGACCTCGAAGCGGACGGCCCGCTCGACGCTGCGCAGCGAGTTCACGTTCTTGGTCTCGCTGCGGGTGCCGAACTTCTCCCGGCCGATGGGGCGCAGCGACAGGTTCACGTCGCAGCGCATCTGGCCCATCTCCATGCGTGCCTCGGACACGCCCAGCGCCTTGATCAGCTCGCGCAGCTCGGTGACATACGCCTTCGCGACCTCGGGCGCGCGCTCACCGGCGCCCTCGATCGGCTTGGTGACGATCTCGATCAGCGGGATGCCGGCGCGGTTGTAGTCCAGCAGCGAGTGCGAGGCGCCGTGGATCCGGCCGGTGGCGCCGCCCACGTGGGTGGACTTGCCGGTGTCCTCCTCCATGTGGGCGCGCTCGATCTCCACGCGGAAGACCTCGCCGTCCTCCAGCTGCACGTCGAGGTAGCCGTTGAAGGCGATCGGCTCGTCGTACTGGGAGGTCTGGAAGTTCTTGGGCATGTCCGGGTAGAAGTAGTTCTTCCGGGCGAAGCGGCACCACTCGGCGATCTCGCAGTTGAGCGCGAGGCCGATCTTGATGGCGGACTCGACGCCCGTCGCGTTGACGGCCGGGAGCGCGCCGGGCATGCCCAGGCACACCGGGCACACCTGGCTGTTCGGCTCGGCGCCCAGGGTGGTGGAGCAGCCGCAGAACATCTTCGTCTTGGTGCCGAGCTCGACGTGGACCTCAAGGCCCATCACCGGGTCGTAGGACGCGAGCGCGTCCTCGTAGGACACCAGGTCCGTGACGGTCACAGTTCGATACCTCTCAGTTCCCCGTCAGGATGACAAGACGTCGTCGTCGCCGAGCCGCCGCAGCTGGCGGACCAGCAGGGCGACGCCGGTCGCGATCGCCGCGGCGCTGACGACCGCGTCGATCAGCAGCAGCGTGTCGCTCTCGGCCCGGCCCTTCTTCACCTGCCGCGCCACGCTCACCGCGCCGAAGAGCGTGGTACCGATCGACAGGTACGTGCCGGACTTGCTCTTCTTGAAGCCCTTGGCCTTCTCGAGCTTGCTCACTGCGCCTCCTCGCTCGCTTCTCCGCCCGCACGGCGAAGAGGTGCGGCTTTCGTGGTCGTCTGCGGGCCGGCGGCCGTGCGTGCGACGCTCACAGGATCGGTGCCTCCTCCAGCAGCGGGTGCCCCCAGCGTGCGGTGAAGGCCGCCTCGACGGCCGCACCGACACGGTAGAGCCGGTCGTCGGCCATGGCCGGGGCGATGATCTGCAGCCCGACCGGGAGACCGTCCTCGGACGCGAGGCCGCAGGGCACCGACATGGCGGAGTTGCCCGCCAGGTTGGCCGGGATGGTGCACAGGTCGGCGAGGTACATCGCCATGGGGTCGTCCACGCGCTCCCCGATCGGGAAGGCGGTGGTCGGGGTGGTCGGCGAGATCACCACGTCGACCTGCCCGAAGGCACGCTCGAAGTCCCGCGAGATCAGGGTGCGGACCTTCTGGGCGCTGCCGTAGTACGCGTCGTAGTAGCCGGAGCTGAGCGCGTACGTGCCGAGCATGATGCGGCGCTTGACCTCGGGGCCGAAGCCGGCCTCGCGGGTGAGGGCGGTGACGTCCTCGGCGCTGCGGGTGCCGTCGTCGCCGACCCGCAGGCCGTAGCGCAGGCCGTCGAAGCGGGCCAGGTTGGACGAGGCCTCGGACGGCGCGATCAGGTAGTACGCGGCGAGCGCGTACTGGAACGACGGGCAGGACAGCTCCACGACCTCGGCGCCGAGCTCGCGCAGCAGCTCCACGGAGTCGTTGAACCGCTCCATGACGCCGGCCTGGTAGCCCTCGCCCGCGAACTCCTTGACGACGCCGACCCGCAGGCCCCTGACGTCGCCGTTGCGCGCGGCCTCCACGACCGGCGGGACCGGCGCGTCGATGGAGGTCGAGTCCATCGGGTCGTAGCCCGCGATGACCTCGTGCAGCAGCGCGGCGTCCAGGACCGTGCGGGCGCAGGGTCCGCCCTGGTCCAGGGAGGAGCTGAACGCCACCATGCCGTAGCGGGAGACACCGCCGTAGGTCGGCTTGACGCCGACCGTGCCGGTGACGGCGGCCGGCTGGCGGATGGAGCCGCCGGTGTCGGTGCCGATGGCCAGCGGGGCCTGGAAGGAGGCGAGGGCGGCGGAGGAGCCGCCGCCGGAGCCGCCGGGGATCCGGGTGAGGTCCCACGGGTTGCCGGTCGGGCCGTAGGCGCTGTTCTCGGTGGACGACCCCATGGCGAACTCGTCCATGTTGGTCTTGCCGAGGATGACGATGCCGGCCTGCCTGAGGCGGGCGGTCAGCGTCGCGTCGTACGGCGGGATCCAGCCCTCGAGGATCTTGGAGCCGACGGTCGTCGGGATGCCCTTGGTGGTGAAGATGTCCTTCAGGGCCAGCGGGACGCCCGCGAGGGGGCCCAGCTTCTCGCCTGCGGCACGCTTGTCGTCGACGGCCTTGGCCGCCTTCAGGGCGCCCTCGGTGTCCACGTGCAGGAAGGCGTGCACCTTCTCGTCGACCGCGGCGATGCGGTCCAGGTGGGCCTTGGCGACCTCGACGGCGGAGGTCTCGCCGGAGGCGACGGCGGCCGCGGTCTGCGCGGCGGTGAGCCTGGTCAGTTCGCTCATCGTGATCAGTCCTCCCCCAGGATCTGCGGCACCTTGAAGCGCTGCTGCTCCTGTGCGGGGGCGCCGGACAGCGCCTCCGCCGGGGTCAGGCTGGGCCGGACCTCGTCAGGGCGCATGACATTCGTCAGCGGCAGCGGGTGGGAGGTCGGCGGTACGTCCTCGCCGGCCACCTCGGCGACGCGGGCGACCGCGCCGATGATGGCGTCGAGCTGTCCGGCGAAGTGGTCGAGCTCTTCGTCCTTCAGCTCAAGACGCGACAGCCGTCCGAGGTGGGCGACCTCCTCGCGCGTGATGCCTGGCATGCAGCGATCCTCTGGGGGTGAGTTCGGTCTTTTCGCGCCCAATCCTATGGGCGCGGGCGCCCCGGGGGCGAAACGGTTTGCGCTTCCCGCCGTCCGCGGGGCCGTCAGGCCGCTCCTGGGACCCGTGGTACCCCTGTGGCGGACGGGGCCGCGGCGCCGGATTCCCGGGGCGCGGCGGTAGGCCGCCCGGGCGCCCGCGGCCCGGTCACTGGGCGTCGGGGACGGCGGCGCGCTCCTTGGCGGCTTCCAGCTCGGCGGGCCGGTGCCAGCCGACGTGGCTGCGCAGCCGGAGCCAGGCGGTGGCCTCGTCCGGGGGCATGGCGGCGGCGACCAGCCACCCCTGGATGGCGTCGCAGCCGAGGTCGCGCAGGCGCTCCCAGGTCAGGTCGTCCTCGACGCCCTCCGCCACGACGAGGAGGCCGAGGGAGTGCGCGAGATCGATCGTGCAGCGCACGATCTCCGCGTCCTCGGCGTCGACCACGAGGCGGGCGACGAACGAGCGGTCGATCTTGAGTTCGCTCACTGGCAGGCGCCGGAGGTGGACCAGGGAGGAGTAGCCGGTGCCGAAGTCGTCCAGGGACATCTTCACGCCGTGACCGGTGAGCCCGGCCATCGTGTCCGCGGCGCGCTGCGGGTCGTCCAGCAGCACGTGCTCGGTGATCTCCAGCTGCAGCGCCCCCGGCGGGACACCGTGCCGGGCCAGCCGCGCCGCGACGGCCCCGGCGAAGCCCGGCGAGTGGACGTCGCGCGGGGAGACGTTGACCGCGACGGGCACGTCGAGGCCCATCGCCCGCCAGCGGGCCACCTGGCCGAGCGCGGTCTCCAGGACGTACTCGGTCAGCTGCGGCATCAGCCCGGAGGTCTCGGCGATGGCGATGAACTCCTCGGGGCTCACCCGCCCCCGCTCCGGATGGACCCAGCGCACCAGCGCCTCCAGGCCGGCGACATGGCCGTCGAAGCGCACCTTGGGCTGGTAGTGGAGCTCGACCTCGCCCCGGTCCAGGGCGCGGCGCAGGTCGCCGAGGAGGCCGAGCCGGTCGGGCGTGTTGCCGTCGCGGGAGGACTCGTAGACCTCGACCCCGCTGCGGTCACGTTTCGCCTGGTACATCGCGACGTCGGCGCGGCGCAGCAGACCCTCGGCGTCGGAGGCGTGGTCGGGGAAGACGGCGACCCCGGCGCTGGCTTCCAGCACCAGGGTCAGGCCGTCGAGACTGAGCGGTGAGCCGAGCGCCGCGACCAGGGCCCGGGCGATGCGCTGGGCCCGGGTGGGCGAGTCGCAGGTGGGGAGGAGCACGGCGAACTCGTCGCCGCCGAGCCGGGCGGCCTCGGCGCCGCGCGGCAGGGCCAGCCGCAGCCGGTCGGCTATCTGCAGCAGCAGGCGGTCGCCGGCCATGTGGCCGAGGGTGTCGTTGACGGAGCGGAACTTGTCGAGGTCGATCAGGACGAGCGCGGTCCGTGCGCCCTCGCGGTCGGCTTCCTCGAGCGCGGCCCAGGTGCGTTCCAGCAGCCACTGACGATTCGGCAGGCCGGTCAGCGGATCGCGCAACTGCTCCTCGGCACGCGCGTGGGCGATCCACAAGGTGGAGTCCAGTGCGATGAGCGGCACGGCGAACAGCGGGAGCAGCAGCGGCAGGTCGGCCGCCACGATGATGATCAGCGGGGAGATCCCGAGCAGCGCCACACCGACGAAGCCCTGGCGTATCAGGGCGGTCCTGGCCACCGTCGGCAGGGCGCCGGCGCGCGGCACGATCGCATACCACAGGAGGGTCCGGGTCGCAGCCAGGTAGGCCAGCGCGGCGCCGAACACCGACGGGATCGCTCCCATCCCCCAAGTGGCGGGTTGCCAGGGCTGTTCGACGGTCGGGTGGATGCCGAACCCGGACAGTGCGAGCGAGGCCGCGCCGATGCCGAGGATGTCCACGGCGCCGTGCATCATGGCCTGCCGCCAGCGGTGCCGGCGGGCCGTGCCGACCAGCACCACGACGGACAGGCTCACCAGGACCGCGGGCACCCAGCCGTACAGCAGCAGCATCGCCAGGGTCAGGGCGGCGCCGGAGCCGGTCCCGCCCCACCAGCGGTCGCGGCCCATCGCGACGAGGTGGCCGACGATGATGCCGGTGAGCACGGCGAACGCCCAGCCCACGTCACCGCCGGGGAAGAACGCGGCACCGTCCAGCACCATCCGGACGACACCCACGGCAAGGGCCGCCGTGGCCGCGCCCAGGACCGCGTAGCGCAGTGCCGCGGCAGGCAGCACCGGCACGGTCTGCCGGCGCAGCCGTGGCGCCGGTCCGGCGCTGTCCGTCGGTTCCATGCCCGTCCCTCTCGCAGCCGCGTGTGCCGTCGAACCACACGCCTGCCCGCGGCGTGGAGCCGCGGAACCGCTGCAGGGCTGATGCCCGGAAGGCGCGCCTCTCAACAGTAGGCCGCTGAAGGCTGTCACGGGCACCGATCGGCGGGGGTTGCCCGAATGGATCCCAGCCACCCGGATCGTTCTGGTATGGGCCGAACGGGTGGTGATGGGCCGTCACTCGGCGGGGTTGACGGTGGCCTCCCGGGCGGCGTCCGCGCCCTGCTCCAGCAGCACGGCGAACCCGGCCTCGTCCAGGATCGGCACCTTGAGCTGCACCGCCTTGTCGTACTTGGAGCCGGGGTTGTCGCCCACCACCACGAAGTCGGTCTTCTTGGACACCGACCCGGTGACCTTGGCGCCGCGGCCGGTCAGTTGGTCCTTCGCGCCGTCGCGGGTGTGCGTGGCGAGGGTGCCGGTGACGACCACGGTCAGACCCTCCAGGGGACGCGGCCCTTCCTCCGAGCCCTCCTCGGTGAAGCGGACACCGGCCGCCTTCCACTTGCGCAGGATCTCGCGGTGCCACTCCTCCTCGTACCACTGCTTGAGGGAGGCCGCGATGATCCCGCCGACCCCGTCCACACCGGCCAGCCGCTCCTCGTCCGCGGCGAAGACGGCGTCCAGGTCGCGGAACTCGCGGGCGAGCGCCTCGGCGGCGACAGGGCCGACGTGACGGATCGACAACCCGGTGATGATCCTGGCGAGCGGCTGCTCCTTGGCCTTCTGGATGTTCTCCAGCATGGCCACGGCGTTCTTCTTCAGCTCGCCCTGCTGGTTGGCGAAGACCGCTACGACCTTCTCCTCGCCGGTCTCCGGGTCGCGCTTGGGCAGACCGCTGTTCTGGTCCAGCACATGGGCGCGGATGGGCAGCAGTTGTTCGGGGGTGAGGTCGAACAGGTCGCCCTCGTCCCGCAGCGGCGGGTCGGAGGGCTCCAGCGGGCCGGTGAGCGCGGCCGCGGCGACATAGCCGAAGTTCTCGATGTCCAGGCACTTGCGTCCGGCCAGGTAGAAGACCCGTTCCCGGATCTGCGCCGGGCAGCCGCGCGCGTTGGGGCAGCGGAGGTCGATGTCGCCCTCCTTCATCGGCCGCAGCGGGGTGCCGCACTCGGGGCACTGCGCGGGCATGACGAACGCGCGCTCGCTGCCGTCGCGCAGGTCGACGACCGGGCCGAGGATCTCCGGGATGACGTCGCCTGCCTTCCGCAGCACGACGGTGTCGCCGATGAGCACACCTTTGGCCTTGACCACGTCCTGGTTGTGCAGGGTGGCGAACTCGACCTCGGAGCCGGCCACCGTGACCGGCTCGACCACGGCGTACGGCGTCACCCGGCCGGTGCGGCCGACACCGACCCGGATGTCGACCAGCTTGGTGTTGACCTCCTCCGGGGCGTACTTCCAGGCGATGGCCCAGCGCGGCGCACGGGCGGTGGAGCCGAGCCGCCCCTGCAGGGGGATCTCGTCCACCTTGACGACGATGCCGTCGATCTCGTGCTCGACGTCGTGGCGGTGCTCGCCGTAGTAGGCGATGGCCTCCTTGACCCCGGCCATCGTGCCGACGACGCGGGCGTACTTGGTGGTGGGCAGGCCCCACTCGTGCAGCAGTTCGTAGGCGTGCGACTGGCAGTCGATCGTGAACCCCTCGCGGGCGCCGATGCCGTGCACCACCATGTGCAGCGGCCGGCTCGCGGTGACCCGCGGGTCCTTCTGGCGCAGGGAACCGGCGGCGGCGTTGCGCGGGTTGGCGAAGGGCTTGTCGCCCCCCTCGACCAGACGGGCGTTGAGCTCCTGGAACTTCTCCATGGGGAAGAAGACCTCGCCGCGGATCTCGACCAGGGCGGGCACCCGCTCCCCCGCCAGCCGGTCGGGGATCTCGGCGATCGTGCGCACATTGGGCGTGATGTCCTCGCCGGAGCGGCCGTCACCGCGGGTGGCGGCGCGCACCAGACGCCCGTTCTCGTACGTGATGTTGACGGCGAGGCCGTCGACCTTGAGCTCGCACAGGAAGTGGTAGGTGCCGCCGTCGCCGGCCGGGGGGCCGAGCTCGCCGGCGAGCCGGTCCGCCCAGGCGTCGAGCTCCTCCTCGGTGAAGGCGTTGTCGAGGGAGAGCATCCGCTCGCGGTGCTCGACCGAGGTGAACTCGGTCTCATAGGCGCCGGCGACCTTCTGGGTGGGCGAGTCCGGGGTGCGCAGCGAGGGGTGCTCGTCCTCCAGCGCCTCCAACTGCCGCAGCAGCTTGTCGAAGTCGGCGTCGCTGACGACCGGCTGGTCCTTGACGTAGTAGCGGAAGCGGTGCTCCTCGACCTGCTCGGCCAGTGAGGCGTGCAGCTCGCGCGCGCCCGCCGGCACGTCCTCGTTCCTGGCGCCCTCGGGGATCTCGGAGTTCTCCACGTACACGTCCTTCCTCACTCAGGGCTCACTCAGGGTTGTCGACGAGCGAGCGTGCCGCCTTCGCGCAGTGCGCGAGCGCGGCACGGGCATAGGCCGGGGAGGCCCCTGCCAGACCGCAGGACGGGGTCACCGCCACGGAGGTGCCCAGAGCCTCCGGGGACAGCCCCAGCCTGCGCCACAGCGCCCGAACACCACTGACGCTACCGGCAGGGTCCGACAATGGGGCGTCGGTGCCGGGCACGACACCGGTGAAGAGGGCGGTCCCCGCCTCGGCCGCCTCACCGAACGCGTCCCAGTCACGCTCCGTGAGCAGCGAGAAATCGAACGACACCCCGGCCACCCCGGCGCGCCGCAGCAGTGCGAACGGCACGTCCGGCGCGCACGAGTGCACGATCACCGATACACCGCCGACACCGCCCGCCGCGGCCATGACGTCCCGCAGCCCGCCCTCGACCACCGCGCGGTCGACCGCGCGGTGCGTCCGGTACCCGCTGGCCGTCCTGACCTGCCCGCGCAGCACGGCGGTCAACGACGGCTCGTCCAGCTGCAGCACGGGACGGGCACCCGGGATCCGGCGGCGCACGTCCTCCAGGTGCAGCCGCAGCCCCTCGCCGAGCGACTCCGCCAGGTCGCGGCAGGCCCCCGGGTCGGACAGGGCGGCCTCGCCGTTCCGCAGCTCGACCGCCGCCGCCAGCGTCCACGGACCGACCGCCTGGATCTTCAGCGGACCCTGGTAGCCCTGGGTGAACTCCTCCAGCGCGTCCAGGTCCTCCCCCAGCCACGCCCTGGCGCGCCGGGTGTCCCGGCCCGGACGGTCCCCGAACCGCCAGCCGCTGGGCTCCACCCGTGCGTACAGCTCGACCAGCAGGCCGAGACTGCGCCCGATCATGTCGGCGCCGGGGCCGCGCGCGGGCAGCTCCGGCAGGAACGGCAGCGCCTCCACCGCCCCCGTCGCCGTGCGCGCCGCCTCGCGCGCGTCGCCGCCCGGCAGGGAGCCGACGCCGGTGGCGGTGCCCTCGGCCAGTACGAACCGCTCTTCCTCGCCCGTCGCCACCGGTCAGGCCCCCGGCCGGACCGTGAGGTCGTTGATCTCGGCGTCCCTCGGCAGGTCGACGGCCGTCAGGATCGTCGTCGCCACCGACTCCGGGTCGATCCAGCGCGAGGGGTCGTACGGCTTGCCCTCCTGCTGGTGCACCTTGGCCTGCATGGGCGTCGCGGTGCGACCCGGGTAGACGGAGGTGACCCGCACCCCGGCGGCGTGCTCCTCCTCGCGGAGCGAGTCGGCGAGCGCCTTGAGGCCGTGCTTGCTGGCCGCGTAGGCGCCCCACCCGGCGTGCGCGTTGAGGCCGGCGCCGGAGTTGACGAAGACCACATGGCCGCGGGACAGCCGCAGTTGGGGCAGGAGGAGCCGGGTCAGCTCGGCGGGGCCGACGAGGTTGGCCGCCAGCGTCTGGTTCCAGATCTTCGGGGTCAGGTCGCCGATCGGAGCCAGGTCCACGACGCCCGCCACGTGCAGGAGGGTGTCCAGCCGGTCCGGTGGCTCCTGGTGGCCCAGGGCCCACGACAGCCGCTCGGGCTCGGCCAGGTCGCCGACGAGCGTACGGGCCCCGGGGAAGCGGCCGGCGAGTTCCTTGGCGCGTCCGGCGTCGCGGGCCAGCAGCCACAGCTCGTCGCCGCGGTCGAGCAGGCGCCGCGCCACGGCGGCGCCGATGCCGGAACCGGCTCCGGTGATCAGGTGAATCGACATGGCCCCATGCTCGCATCACCCGGGCTCACACGATGCCCGCGGTCTCCTCCAGACAGGCGAGCGCCGAGACCTCGTCCTCCGCGAAGAGCACCAGGTCGGTCAGGGGCATCGGCAGGAAGCCCTCCGCGTCCATGCGCTGGAACTGCTCCTTCAGCCCGTCGTAGAAGCCCGCGGTGTTGAGCAGCACGACGGGCTTGGTGTGCAGGCCGTGCTTCTTCAGCTCCAGGATCTCGGTGGCCTCGTCCAGCGTTCCGGTGCCGCCCACCATGATCACCACGGCGTCGGCGCGGGCCAGCAGCTCCGCCTTGCGCTCGGCGAGGTCCGCGGCGATCACCATCTCGTCGGCGTTCTTGCGGGCCTTGGCCGCCAGGAACCCCACGGAGACCCCGACCAGCCGGCCGCCGTGCTCCTGGACCCCGTCGGCCAGCACCTTCATCAGGCCCACGTCCGAGCCGCCCCATACCAGCGTGTGGCCGCCCTTGCCGATCAACTCGGCGAACCGGCGCGCCGGTTCGGTGTAGCGGGCGTCCAGGTCGGCGGCGGAGAGGAAGACGCAGATGTTCATGCGGTCCAGTCTTCCGTATCGCCGTTTCGCCGTGTCGCCGTTTCACAGCATCCCGGTGCCGCCGCACCGCGAGCGGCCGGCGGGGGCGAGGCGGGCGACGCGGCTGGTACGGACCGTCAGGCCGTTGCGGCGGCGCGGGCGCGGCGCTCGGTGCCGGCGATGGTGGCCGAGCCGACGACGCGGGTGCCCTCGTACAGCACGACCGCCTGGCCCGGCGCGACACCGCGGACGGGGTCGCCGGTGAAGCGCACGCGCAGTTCCTCCCCGGCCAGCTCCGCCACGACCGGCACGTCCTCGCCGTGCGCGCGCAGCTGCGCGGTGTACGCCCGCGGGCCGTCCGCGGCGGGCGCGGTACCGCACCAGCGCGGCCGGATGGCGGTGAGCGCGACGACGTCCAGCGCATCGGCGGGGCCGACCGTGACGGTGTTGTCCACCGGCGAGATGTCCAGGACGTAGCGGGGCTTGCCGTCGTCAGCCGGGACGCCGAGCCGCAGGCCCTTGCGCTGGCCGACGGTGAAGCCGTAGGCGCCGTCGTGGGTGCCGAGGCGGTTGCCGTCCTCGTCGAGGATGTCGCCCTCGGCGGTGCCGAGCCGGCGGGCGAGGAAGCCCTGCGTGTCGCCGTCGGCGATGAAGCAGATGTCGTGGCTGTCCGGCTTCTTCGCCACCGACAGACCCCGGCGGGCCGCCTCCGCCCGGATCTCGTCCTTGGTGGTGAGGGTGTCGCCGAGCGGGAACATGGCGTGCGCCAGCTGCCGCTCGTCCAGTACGCCGAGGACGTACGACTGGTCCTTGGCGGCGTCGGACGCGCGGTGCAGTTCGCGGCCGCCGTCGGGGTTGACCACGACGGTGGCGTAGTGGCCGGTGCACACGGCGTCGAAGCCCAGCGCGATCGCCTTGTCCAGCAGCGCCGCGAACTTGATCTTCTCGTTGCAGCGCAGGCACGGGTTGGGGGTGCGGCCCGCGGCGTACTCGGCGACGAAGTCGTCGACCACGTCGGCGCGGAAACGCTCGGCGAGGTCCCAGATGTAGAAGGGGATGCCGATCACATCCGCCGCGCGGCGCGCGTCGTTGCTGTCCTCGATGGTACAGCAGCCGCGCGCGCCGGTGCGGAACGACTGGGGGTTCGCGGACAGTGCCAGGTGCACGCCGGTCACGTCGTGCCCCGCTTCGGCGGCACGGGCGGCCGCGACGGCCGAGTCGACGCCACCGCTCATCGCGGCGAGCACGCGGAGGCGACGGCCGTCGCCAGGACCTGTGGGTGCACCGGGGAAGTCAGTCATAGCGCTGTCAAGAATACGCGCGCGTCAGGACAGTCCGGCGCTGCGGGCGCGGGCGACGACGGGGGTGATGGCGGTCACGAGGGCGTCGACGTCGGCCGCGGTGGAGGTGTGGCCGAGGGAGAAGCGCAGGGAGCCGCGCGCGAGGTCGGGGTCGGCGCCGGTGGCGAGCAGGACGTGGCTGGGCTGGGGGACGCCGGCGGTGCAGGCGGAGCCCGTGGAGCACTCGATGCCCTGGGCGTCCAGGAGGAGCAGCAGGGAGTCGCCCTCGCAGCCGGGGAAGGAGAAGTGGGCGCTGGACGGCAGGCGGCCCTCCGGGGCGGGGTCGCCGTTGAGGATGGCGTCCGGGACGGCGGCGCGGACCCGGGTGACCAGGTCGTCGCGCAGGGCTCCGACGTCCCGGGCGAACTCCTGGCGGCGCTCGGCCGCGAGGGTGCCCGCGACGGCGAAGGAGGCGACCGCGGGAACGTCGAGGGTGCCCGAGCGCACGCCGCGCTCCTGGCCGCCGCCGTGCAGCAGGGGGACGGGCCCGACCTCGCGGCGCAGCACCAGGGCGCCGACGCCGTAGGGGCCGCCGACCTTGTGGCCGGTGACGGTCATCGCGTCGAGTCCCGAGGCCGCGAAGTCCACCTCGGCCTGGCCCAGCGCCTGGACCGCGTCCGAGTGCAGGGGTACGTCGAACTCCCGCGCGACCGCGCTGAGTTCCTTGATCGGCATGATCGTGCCGACCTCGTTGTTGGCCCACATCACGGTGGCCAGGGCGACGTCGTGCGGGTCGCGGGCGATGGCCTCGCGCAGTGCCTCGGCGTGCACGCGCCCGTGACCGTCGACGGGCAGCCACTCCACGCGCGCGCCCTCGTGCTCGGCCAGCCAGTCGACGGCGTCCAGCACCGCGTGGTGCTCGACGGGGCTGGCCAGCACGCGCGTGCGCCGCGGGTCGGCCGCCCGGCGGGCCCAGTACAGGCCCTTGACGGCGAGGTTGTCGGCCTCGGTGCCGCCCCCGGTGAAGACGATCTCACTGGGCCGGGCGCCGAGCGCGGCGGCCAGTGCTTCGCGGGACTCCTCCACCGTGCGCCGGGCCTTTCGGCCGGCCGCGTGGAGGGACGAGGCGTTGCCCGTGACGGCGAGCTGAGCGGTCAGCGCCGCCACGGCTTCCGGCAGCATCGGTGTCGTGGCGGCGTGGTCGAAGTAGGCCATGGTGACCTCGATTCTACGGGTCCACCGGCCCCGCGAACCCGCCCCGGCGACCCGTCAGGGCCCCGGCCCCGGGCCGCACAGGCGCCGCCCGGCGCGCGCCGTGGCACGTCTCACACGGTGGCGGCGTCCTCCTCGGCCCGGCTGCGCCGGTGCCAGGCGCGCGGGGCCCGCCAGTGGAAGCGCATGGCCAGCAGCCGCAGCCCGAAGGCGCTCACGACGGCGACCACGCCGGTGCCCGGGGTCAGCGCCCGGAAGTGGATGAGCAGCGCCACGACGGTGGCCCCCACGATGGCCGGCACGGCGTACAGGTCGCGGTCCCAGCGCAGCAGGGACGGAACCTCGTTGCCGAGCAGGTCGCGCAGGACACCACCGCCGACCGCGGTGGCCAGGCCCAGCGTGGCGGAGGCGGTCAGGTTCAGCCCGTGGTCGTAGGCCTTGGTGGTGCCGGTGACGCAGAACAGGCCGAGCCCGGCGGCGTCGAAGACGCTGATGGTGGTGTTGATCCGCTCCACGTGCGGATGGAGGAAGAAGACCACCGCGGTCGCGATGAGCGGGGTCAGGAAGTACCCGAGGTCGGTGAAGGCGGCCGGCGGGACCGCCCCGATGATCAGGTCCCTGATCAGCCCTCCGCCCAGCGCCGTGACCTCGGCGAGCACCGCCATGCCGAAGACGTCGTAGTTCTTGCGCACGGCGAGCAGTGCGCCGGAGATCGCGAAGACGAAGATTCCGGCGAGGTCGAGCAGGTGCTGGACGGAGTGGCTGAACAGTTCGGTGTGCACCGGTCCCATTGTGCCGGGGGGGCCGGTCAGGCCTTTTCGGCCGCCTTCTCCGCCGGGCCGGCCCCGTCCGAGTCCCCGCCGGTGTTCTCGGGGTGGTGGCAGGCCACCTGGTGGCCGGTGGCCAGTGCGACCAGCGGCGGCTCGGTGGTCTTGCACACCTCGGTCGCCTTCCAGCACCGGGTGTGGAAACGGCAGCCCGGCGGCGGCGCGATCGGCGACGGGACGTCACCGGTGAGCAGGATGCGCTCGCGCGCGGTGCGCCGCCTGGGGTCCGGCACCGGCACCGCGGACAGCAGCGCGTTGGTGTACGGGTGCATCGGCTTGGTGTAGAGGTCCTCGCGGTCGGCGACCTCGACGACCTTGCCCAGGTACATGACCGCGATACGGTCCGACACGTGCCGGATGACCGACAGGTCGTGCGCGATGATCACGTACGTCAGGCCGAGCTCGGACTGGAGGTCGTCCAGGAGGTTGACCACCTGGGCCTGGATGGAGACGTCCAGCGCGGAGACCGGCTCGTCCGCCACCACGAGCTTCGGCTTGAGCGCCAGCGCCCGGGCGATGCCGATGCGCTGCCGCTGGCCGCCGGAGAACTCGTGCGGGTAGCGGTTGTAGTGCTCAGGGTTGAGGCCGACCAGCTCCAGGAGGTTCTGCACCTCCTTCTTCACCCCGTTCTCCGTCTGTACCTTCTGCAGCCGGAACGGCGCGCCGACGATCGTGCCGACGGTGTGCCGCGGGTTGAGGGAGGAGTACGGGTCCTGGAAGATCATCTGCACGTCGCGGCGGAGCGGGCGCATACCCGCGGTGCCCAGGTGCGTGATGTCCTGACCCTCGAACTCGATCTTCCCGCCGGTCGGTTCGAGCAGCCGGGTGATCAGCCGGCCCATGGTGGACTTGCCGCAGCCGGACTCGCCCACCACGCCCAGGGTCTCCCCCGCGTTGACGTGGAAGTCGATGCCGTCGACGGCCTTGACCGCGCCGACCTGGCGCCGCAGCAGACCCTTGGTGATCGGGAAGTGCTTGACCAGGCCGCTCACCTTGAGCAGGGCATCCGACCCGTCGGCGGTCGACTGCTGGGGGATCGTCATCTCCTGGCCTTTCACAGCTTCGGCGCAATCTCTTCGGTCCAGATGCGCTCCCGGTCCGCCGCGGCCAGGTGGCAGGCGGCGTGGTGCCGGCTGCCCACCTCGCGCAGCTCCGGTACGACGGTGGTGCTGGCCCCGCCGGTGAGCTCCGCGTACGGGCAGCGCGGGTGGAAGGCGCAGCCCGACGGCACGTTGATGAGGCTCGGCGGAGAGCCCTTGACCGGATTGAGCCGGTCGGTGCGCTCACGGTCCAGACGGGGCATCGAGCCCAGCAGGCCCCAGGTGTAGGGGTGCTGCGGCTCGTAGAACACCTTGTCGGCCGGCCCGCGCTCCACGCAGCGGCCGCCGTACATCACCAGGATGTCGTCCGCGAGCTCGGCGACCACGCCGAGGTCGTGGGTGATGATGATGACGGCCGAGCCGAACTCCTTCTGCAGGTCCCGGATCAGGTCGAGGATCTGCGCCTGCACGGTGACGTCGAGCGCCGTGGTCGGCTCGTCCGCGATCAGCAGCTCGGGGTTGTTCGACAGCGCCATCGCGATCATCGCGCGCTGCCGCATACCGCCGGAGAACTGGTGCGGGTAGTCGTCCACACGCTTGTCGGGCTGCGGGATGCCGACCCGGTCCAGCATCTCGACCGCGCGCCTGCGGGCCACGGCCTTGGACACACCGTGGTGCACCCGGTACGCCTCGACGATCTGGGCGCCGACGGTGAAGTAGGGGTGCATCGCGGACAGCGGGTCCTGGAAGATCATCGCGACGTCCTTGCCGCGCAACCGCCGGACCTCGTCCGGGTCGGCCGTGATCAGTTCCTTGCCGTCCAGCCAGATCTCGCCGGACATCCGGGCCTTGCTGCGCCCGTACTGCCCGGCCCGGTGCAGGCCCATGATGGCCAGCGACGTGACGGACTTGCCGGAGCCGGACTCACCCACGATGCCGAGAGTCTTGCCCTTCTCCAGTTGGAAGGAGAGGCCGTCGACGGACTTGACCAGGCCGTCGTCGGTCGGGAAGTGCACCTTGAGGTCGCGCACCTCCAGGAACGCCGTGGGCCTGGACGCCGTCCCGGAAACCGGCTCGTTCGGCGCGGACTGCGCCTCGGCGCCGGTCTTCTGGATGGGGAGGTCCGTCATGAGAGCCTCACTCGCGGGTCGATCACGGCGTACAGCAGGTCCACCACCAGGTTGGCAAGGACGACCGCCATCGCGGCGATCAGGGTGATGCCGAGGATCACCGGGAAGTCCTTGTCGGAGATGGCCTTCACCGCGGCCTGGCCGAGGCCGGGCAGGCTGAACGTGGTCTCGGTGAGGATCGCGCCGCCGACCAGGGCGCCGAGGTCCATGCCGAGGATGGTGAGGATCGGGGTCATCGTGGACCGCATGGCGTGCTTGCCGATGACCACCGGTTCGCGCAGGCCCTTGGCCCGCGCGGTGCGTATGTAGTCCTCACCGAGGATTTCCAGCATGGTCGCGCGGGTCATCCGGGCGTACATGGCCGCGTAGAGGAAGGCCAGGGTGATCCAGGGCAGCAGCATGCCGCCGAACCACCCCGATGGACTTTCGCTCAGTTCCACGTACTGCCCGTCGATCCAATGGAATTTGAAGACGACGAGCGCCGCGGCGAGCATGCCGGTGAAGTAGATCGGTAGCGAGACGCCCGCGAGGGCGACGGTCATGAGGCCGCGGTCGAGCGCGGAGCCCCGCTTGAGGGCGGAGACCACGCCGGTGCCGACGCCGACCAGCACCCAGATGACGACCGCGCCGGCGGCGAGGCCCAGGGTGACCGGCAGCCGGTCCGTCAGAATCGGCCAGACCGCCTGCTCGCTGCGGAACGAGTAGCCGAAGCACGGCGCCGCGCAGTGGGTCACGTCGACGCCGTTGGCGTAGTCGCGCCCCGCCACAAGCCCCCACAGGAACTTGCCGAACTGGATGAGGACGGGATCGTCGAGGCCCATCTTCTTCCGGATGCCCTCAAGAGAGGCCGGGTCCGCCTGCTTCCCGATGAAGTAGGTCGCGGGGTCGACACCGACCCATTTGGGGATCAGGAAGAAGATCCCGAAGGTCACCAGGATGATGACCAACAGCATGACGACGACAGCGAACAGTCGTCGAATGAGGTATGCAAGCACTGTGCTCGGCCCGGCGGCGGCCCGGGGGGTTCCCCGGGCCGCCGCACGCGGCCATCACCTGCCCTTCGTGCCTAGCGGGTGTGGCACTCGATCGATTCGAGGGTGTTTTACTGCACGCCCAGCGAGGCGTAGTCGTAGCGGCCGTTGTACGTGTCGGCCGTGTAGACGTTGGTCAGGCGCGAGCTGCGCCAGATGATGTTCTTCTCGAAGGTGAAGGGCAGGTAGTACGCGCCCTCGGAGACCTTCTGGTTGATCTGCTTGTACAGCTCGCCGGCCGCGTTGGCGTCGGGCGCCTGCAGCGCCTGGTCGAACAGGCCGTCGATCGACTTGTCCTTGATCTCGGCGAAGTTGTTGTTGCCGCTCTCCAGGATGAACCGGCTGTCGACCAGCGGCTGGAGGAAGCCCTGCCCGGACGGGAAGTCGGCGCCCCAGCCCATGATGATGATGCCGTAGCCCTTGGACTTGACGGTCTTCGGGGCACCGATGATGCCGGAGGTCTGGGCGCCGTCGAACTCGTCGAGTTCGGTGGTGATGCCGACCTTCTTCAGCGACTCCTGCAGCGACTCGGCCGTGGCGATCTCGATCGGCTTGTTGTTGCGGACCGCGATCGTGGTCTTGAAGCCGTTGGGCTGGCCGCAGGCGGCGAGCTCCTTCTTGGCCTCCGCGACGTTGCCCGTGGTGTCCTTGAGGACGTTGTACGGGTCGTAGCTGCCGTCGGAGCCCTTGATGCCCAGCGGGAGCATGTTCGGGGCGATCGCGCCACCGGCCTGCGGGCCACCGCGGGCGGTCTGCAGCGACTTGTGGTCGGCCGCGAGGATGACCGCCTTGCGGCAGTGGATGTTGTCCATCGGCTTGACCGTGGTCGGGAAGACCGCGTAGCGGATGAAGCCGGTGTCCGGGTTGTCGGCGTTGCCCTTGTTCTTGCCGAGCACCTCGGCGCGCGCGGCCTGGCCGACGCCGGTGGCGTTCAGGTCCAGGTCGTAGTCGCCGTTGATCAGGCGCTTGTCCATGTCGTCGGCGTTGGTGGTCAGGGTGACCGTGATCTTGTCCGGCAGCGCCTTGCGGAGGTCGTCGGTGGACGCGCTCCAGTTGGTGTTGCGGACCAGCACCATCGACTTGTTCGGCGTGTACGACTGGAACTTGTACGGGCCGCTGGAGAACGGCTTGAGGCCGTACTTGGCGCCGGTGTCCTTGGACTGCGGGACCGGGGAGCCGGACGGCATCGCCAGCATCTGCTCGAAGTCGCTGTTGGGCGTGGCCAGGTGGAAGACGATCGTCTTGTCGTCCGGGGTCTCGATGGCCTTCAGACCGAGCTTGTCGGCCGACGTGTCCTTGTAGGGACCCTTGTACTCACCCTTGGGGTCCAGCACCTGCTGCAGGTAGATCGGGCCACCGGAGATGACGTCCTGGGCCCAGATGCGCTCGATGCCGTACTTGATGTCCTTGGAGGTCAGCGCGGAGCCGTCCTCCCACTTCAGGCCATCCTTGAGCGTGTAGGTGTAGGTCTTGCCGCCGTCCGCGACCTTGGCCAGCGAGGTGGCCAGGTCCGGCTTCAGCGTGGTGCTGGCCGGGCCGGGCTGGGGCGTGAAGGACACCAGCTGGCGGGTGTAGTAGCGGGAGAAGTCCCACATGAAGCCGTAGTAACCACGCTGCGGGTCCCAGGAGTCGGCATCCTGCGTGCCGACGAACTTGAGCGTGCCGCCCTTCTTCTCGGACGGGTTGGCAACCTTGTTGACGGCCGCGTTGAAGCCCGGAGCCTTGGCCTTGCCCTCGGACTTGTCACCGCCGTCGCCGCCGCCGCAAGCAGCGGTGGACAGCAGGGCGGCGACCACGACGGCCGTTCCTGCGGCCAGGCGCCTCGATGAGCGTGGGGATGTCACTTTTTCGCAACCTCCGTGATTCGCGGTCCGCGACATCCGCGGACCTGCGTTCCTATCGGTGAAAAGCCACCTGACGAGAGCGGCAGGGGGCGGGTGTGCAAAGGGCTAGCGGGAGCCCTTCGGGTCCAGCGCGTCCCGTACGCCGTCACCGAAGAGGTTGAAGGCGAGCACGGTAATGAAGATCGCCAGACCCGGGATCAGCATGAAGAGCGGGTCCGTCTCGTAGAACGACAGTGCTTTGTAGAGCATCTGGCCCCACGAGGAGGTGGGCGGCTTCACGCCGACCCCGAGGAAGCTCAGGGCGGCCTCGGTGAGGATGTTGGTCGGGATCATCAACGTCGCGTAGACGGTGATCGGCGCGACCAGGTTCGGCAGCAACTCGCGGAAGAGGATGTACCCGCGGCCGGCACCGAGGCTGCGCGCGGCGTCGACATACTCGCGTTCACGCAGGCTCAGGGTCTGACCGCGGACGATGCGCCCGACGTACGGCCATCCGAAGAAGCCGATGACCACGACCAGGACGCCCATGCGAACGCCGGTGCCGCTGAAACCGAGCAGCGAGTTCGGCATGACCGAGACCAGGGAAATGATGAAGAGGAGTTGCGGGAAAGCCAGCAGGACGTCCATCACGCGGCCGATGGCGGCGTCGACCCAGCCGCCGAAATAGCCGGCCACGATGCCGAAGAAGGTGCCGAGGACCACCGCGACGACGGCGGACAGGAACGCCACCAGCAGGGAGATCTGCGTTCCGTAGACGATGCGGCTGAAGACGTCGCGGCCGTTGACCGGCTCCACCCCGAAGAGGTAATCGCCGCTGATGCCGCCCCATTTGCCGGTGGGGGTGCCGAACAGCGGGTCGATCTTGTCCTCGTGGAAGTCGTTCGGCGGGTGGCCGAATGCGCTGACGATCAGGGGCGCGAAGATCGCGACAAGGACAAGGAGGACGACGATGACGCCACCCGCCAGCGCCACTTTGTCGCGCTTGAGGCGCATCCATGCGATACGACCGGGCGAACGGCCCTCGATCGCCTTCGCGGGTATGTCGGCGGCGACGTCGGCCACGGCCGTTTCAGCGGTGTCGTGCAGCGGTGCTGTCATGTCTCCTCGTGCATCCCCCTGCCGGCGGTGGCCGGCTTCGCCTGGCCGTCCGCCCGGGTCGACGGAGCGGACCGACCATGTCGGGCGCAGCTCTTGATGGTGGTGCGGTGGCGCTGGGCTGTGTGTCGGTCGTGTGATGGATCGTTAAGGCTCGTGAGAGGCGGCCTTGAGGCGTGAGTCTTCAATGCGGCATCGATCAGGCGCCAGACCTGGCAGGGAAGCGATGCGCAACCGTGATGCGATGACCCTTCGTCCGTTATTACCGCAGTGTTACGCGCGTTGACAGATCGCCGGGAGAGGCCCGTACTCGCTACCGTCGGATCCATGAATGATCGGCTTCGCGCGGTGTGCGACCTCATGGTCCCCGTGGTCAGGGAGATGGCAGGACTGCACGAGTACGACGGCCAGGTCCAGGATCTGTCGCCGGACGGCGTACGCCGCGGGCTGTCCGCGCTGGCCCACGCGCGACGCCGCGAAGCGCCGCTGACGGACACACACGACGAACGGCACCTTTCGGTCTTCGAGGACACCCTCAGGGTCCAGTACGGCGAGCTGGAACTGCACCGGCGGGACCCCTATCCCCATCTGTCCAACCTCGAACTGACCGCCTACGACCGGGAGTACGCCCCCCGCGAGGAGCTCGCGGAGGCGCGCAGGCGGCATCTGCTGCAGTGGCCGGACGCCGTGGACGCGGCCGTGGCGTCCCTCGACCGGGTGAGCGCGCCCGTCGCCGGGGCACTCCTGGGGGCGGTCCGCGGCCTGGCCGCCGACCTCGACCCGGAGCAGGAGCCGGAGGCCGGCCCGGCGCTCGCCGCGCACCGCCGGCTGGTGGACCACATCGCCCGGGCCGCCGAGACCGGCGACCCCGACCCGCGGCTCGGCGGGGACGCGCTCGCCGCACTGATGGGCAGTCAGGAAGGGCTGCCGGTGGATCTGTCGGCGCTCGCGGAGGAGGCGGAACGCGAACGCGACCGGCTCACCGAGCTGCTGACGGAGTCCTGCCGGCGGCTCGACCCGGAGCACACCGTGGACGAGCTGATCCCGCGGCTGCTCGCGGACCACCCCGCCGCGGAGGGGGTGATCCCCGAGGCCGCCCGGCTCACCGAGGAGGTCATCGAGTTCACCCGGCGCCGGGGGCTCGTGCCGTGGCTGGACGGGGACTGCCTCGTGGGCCCCGCGCCGCCGTCGCGGCGCTGGTCCATGGCGATGATGACCTGGGCCGCCCCCGAGGAGGCCGACACCGCCTCCTGGTACCACGTCACCCCGCCGGAACCGGACTGGCCCGAGGACGAGCGCGAGGAGTGGCTGTCGGTCTTCAGCCGCACCAGCCTGCCCGCGATCACCGTGCACGAGGTCGCGCCCGGCCACTTCGCCCACGGCCGGGCACTGCGGCACGCGCCCACCCAGGTCCGGCGGGTGCTGCACTCGCTCTCCTTCTGCGAGGGCTGGGCCCACTACGTGGAGGAGGTCTGCCTGGAGGAGGGCTTCCGCTCCCGCGACCCCCGCTTCGCCATCGGCGTCGCCCTGGAGGCGCTCGTCCGCGTCACGCGGCTCGCCTGTGCCATCGGGCTGCACACGGGGGCGATGACGCCGGAGGAGGCCACCGCGCGGTTCATGCGCGACGCCCACCTCGCGCGCGCGGGCGCCGCCTCCGAGGCCCGCAGGGGCACCTTCGACGCGGCCTACGGGCGGTACACCTGGGGAAAGTTGGAGATCATGCGGTTGCGGGAACGGGCCCGGCAGCAGTGGGGGCAGGACTTCACGCTGCAGCGGTTCCACACGTCCCTGCTGGAGCTCGGCAGCCCTCCGCTCGGGCTGATCTCGGCGGCGCTCTGACGGTCCACGGGGCGGCCGCGGGCAGGGCCCGCGAGCCGCCCCGGCTCAGTAGCGCTGCGGCGCCCACCCCTGGACGGCACTCGCGCCACCGCCGCCGCCCGCATGGGCGTCTCGGTCGTAGAAGGGCTGCGCGGCCGCCCGCATCCACATGCCGACGGGGTCGTACTCGTCGGCGAGGGCGACCGCGGCGACGGGCAGTCCCTGGGGCACCGCGGCGAGGGCGGACTGCATCATCAGACGCACCGTCTCGGCGGACTGGGGGCCGGCGTCGTAGAGGTCGACGCCGATCGCGAGGTACGGCTCGCCGACGGCCGGCTGGACCCAGGCGCGGCGCAGGGAGCGCACCGCGGGGGTGCGGTGGGCCTGCTGGGACAACAGGGCGTAGTACTGCGGGATCTGGAGCGCGGGCTCGGCTATCCGCAGCGGCCCCGCGGGGGCCTGGTCCAGCCCGAGACCGATCCGCCGCAGGTCGAGCCACGGGACGCCGACCCCGCCGCCGGGGGCGTGCGGGTTGAGCCACAGGCCCCAGCGGTCCGGGAAGAGGGAGGCGGCGATCTCGCGGCCGGACACGACCTCGTGCGCCCGGGTCCAGCCGCTGGCGGCCAGTTCGCGCGAGGAGGTCACGCAGGGGGCGTAACCGTAGCCGCCCACCTCGATGTTGCCGTACTGCGCGTCCGCGCCGCCGGGCGTGCCCTGCCACAGCAGCATCCACACCTCGCTGTCGGCCAGGGTGCGCAGCAGTGTCTCGTACGCGTCGAACCTGCCGGGCGTCACCTGCCGCAGCGCATGCTCCAGCCCACCGTCCCCTCCCGCGCCCGCGCCCACGTGACCCGCCCTTCCGTCGCTGCGTCGTCTGCTGCTTCGCCTGCCGGACCCAGGTTATGCGCCGGTGCCGACAAAGAAGGGTCGCACGCGCTCGATCATCCAGTCCCCCACGGGGTCCTGCGCGACGTCGAGGAGGACGAGATTGACCTGCCACGGCACCGGGACGGCACCGAGCGCGCGGCCCAGCGCGGTCATCGCGGCGCCCCGGTCCTCCTCCTGCCAGCGGTCGAGTTCGACGCCGATGAAGAGCGCGGCCGGGTCCCCCTCGACGCTGGCCAGGGCCCGACGCGCGGTGAGGACGACCGGGGTGACCGCGAACTCGCCCGCGGCGGCGGCCAGGAAGTCCACCGGCTCCTCGTCCGGCGAGGGCTCCCACAGCCGGACCCGGGCCCCGGTCGGCGTGCCGGGCTCGCGGTCGGTGCGGCACAGTTCCATGACGGCGGGCGGCGGCAGCGGAATGCCCACCGCGCCACCGGGGTTGACGGCGATGCCGACCTGCGGCGGCAGTCCGCGGGCGAACTCGCGGGCCGGGGCGACGGCGAAGTCCATGCCCCGCGCGGCGTGCAGGAACTGCTGCTCGGAACTGAACACCGGCACATAGGCGCCGCCGCCGAGTTCGATGGTGGGCAGGTCCAGGTCGGGGCTGCTCTGGTTGCCGCCGGCCGGCAGCGGGATCCACAACTGCGAGCGCCCCAGCACCTCCAGGACCCGCGCGGTCGCACCGGGATCGCCGAGGGCCGCGGTGAGGACTTCCTCGAGTTCGTTGGCGGGCCAGGTGCCGGCGGGCTGTGCGCCGGCGAACGCCGGGGCGAATCCGTCGGGTATCCGCTGCCCAGGGATGTTCACTGCGTCTCGCCTCGCAAAATCCGGTCGTGGTGCCCTCTCCCAAAACCCTATCCGCAGGCGGGCCCGTCGGGCCCCTCCGGACCGGGAACCGTCACACCACGCGATCGTCCGGTTGCGAGGGGTCACGACTTCTCACAAGGTGGGGCAGGCAAGGACAAAACCCTCACTTGGGAGATTCCTCAATATGCGCATCACCAGGACCACCTCCGCCCTCATAGCGGCCGCCGTCTGCGGTTCGCTGACGATGGGCCTCACCGGCGGTGTCGCGAGTGCCCACGCCCCGGTCCGGATCACGGCCGTTCACCTGGCGCGTGCCGCCGATGCGGCGGAGACCGGCCGTGCCGACCTCATCGCCAAGCTGGGTGACACGCTGTCGATCGGCGCGAAGCTCACTCAGGAGGCCCAGGCCCAGGCTCCCGACTCGGCGAAGCTCGAGGAGCTCCGCCAGGGCCTGGAGGAGGCGACGCAGCAGCTGTCCACGGTCGTCGACCAGTCGGCCGCGTCGGCCGACCCGTCGGCCGCCGACCCCTCGCAGGCCGACCCGTCCGTCCAGGTCCCGGCCGATCCCGCCGCCGACCCGCAGCCCGCGGGTGCCGCTGTGCCCGCCGACGGCAGCGAGCGCGCGGCGGACCCCGTGACCGACGTCCAGAACCAGCTCAACAAGCTGGTGGACGACGTCGCCGCGCTGGTGAAGGCGGTCCTGGCCAAGGACCTCGCGGCGGTGACCGCCGGTGTGACCACCGTCGTCGCCGACCTGCAGGCGCTTCTGCTGTCCGTGCCGAAGCTCCTGACCGGTGCGCTTCCCCTTCCCATCCCCCTGCCGCTGGACGACCAGTCGGCGCAGGACCCGGCCGCGGTTCCCCAGGCTCCCGAGATGCCTGCGGTGCCGATGGCCCCTGCCTCACAGGTCCAGTAGTCGGCGAACTCACCGCTCCCTCACCGCGTCACGTGGTGGCCCGGCCGCTCAGCCGTCGAAGTCGATGGCCTCGAGCCGCCGGGCCGCTTCGCGGTCCAGCAGCACCGCCGAGGTGCACGCGGCCGGCAGCCGGCCCTCCTCGGCGGCGCGCAGCAGCAGCCGCGAGGCCCGCTGGTGCCGGGCCATCGCGTACGCCGAGACCGCCCGCCCCCGCGAACGCTGCCCGTCGAGGGCGGCCGCCACGGGCACGTCGAGCAGCACCAGGTGCATCCCCCGGCCGCGGCGCCGGGCCTCCCGGCCGACCCAGGCCCGTACCCACGGCAGGGTGCCGCAGTCGTGCAGGGCGACACCGGCCCCGGAACGCAGGGCCCGCCACAGCCCCGTGTAGTGCGCCAGCCGCACCAGCGGACGGTAGACGGCGTAGGGCAGCAGCCGGGGCATCCGGGCCTGCCAGCGCTCACGCACGTCCTGGGAGTCGATCAGCCAGGCGTCGCCCGACACGCGGCGCATGAGCGTGCTCTTGCCGCCGCCGGGGAGTCCGGAGACGATCAGGACGTCGCCGGCCGGGTAGCGCAACCGCCGCACCCGGGTGCGGCCCGCGCGCAGGTCGACCAGCCGGCCCGGGCGCACCGAGCGCCCGTCGCGGGCCGCGCTGCGGGGACGGACCGGCGGCCGGCGCACGGCCGCCGGACGGGGAGCGGCCGGTGCCCCGGCCGTCGCATACGCACTCTGCCACCGCACAGTCGCCCTCCCGGTGAGACTTTCAAGAAATGGTAAATCCTCGGTATGCGTCTACCCAGGGAAGCAACGCGGTGACGACACGATCGGGACCCGACCGGGACATCGGGGACACGGCCGCGACAAGGCCGAGCGGCCGTGCAATGATGGCGGCCTCAATCACATATCGGCCGTTCGAGGCCGCGCGGGAGAGTTCCCCGCTCCCGCCGTGGCGGGCGGGGCGCCGAAGGAGCAAGTCCTCCCTTGAATCTCTCAGGCACAGATACCGCGCGTCCGAGGCACATCTGAAAAGCGGGCGAGCCCTCCCGGTCCGGGGCGGCCGCCCCACCCAAGGTGCAAACCCGGGCTCCTCCGCACGGAGGGTCCAGGTGAACCTCTCAGGTTCCGATGACAGATGGGGAGGGCAAGCCCCCTTCCTGTCATCGCCCGACCTGTTTTTCCATGTCCTTGGGAGCCCGCCCGATGAGTGAACCCCGCCGTACCGCGCTGGACGCCCTGCACCGTTCCCTCGGTGCCACCATGACCGACTTCGCGGGCTGGGACATGCCGCTGCGGTACGCCAGCGAGCGCGACGAGCACACCGCCGTCCGGACCCGGGCCGGTCTCTTCGACCTCTCCCACATGGGCGAGATCACGGTCACCGGCCCCGCCGCGGGCGAGGCGCTCGACCACGCACTGGTCGGCCACATCTCCGCGCTGGCCGTCGGCCGCGCGCGCTACACGATGATCTGTGCCCCCGACGGCGGCATCCTGGACGACCTGATCGTCTACCGCCTGGGCGAGCAGGAGTACATGGTCGTCGCCAACGCCTCCAACGCGCAGGTCGTCCTGGACGCCGTGACCGAGCGCGCGGCCGGCTTCGAGGCCGCCGTGCGCGACGACCGGGACGCGTACGCGCTGATCGCCGTGCAGGGCCCGGAGTCCCCCGGCATCCTGGCGTCGCTGACCGACGCCGACCTCGACGGCCTGAAGTACTACGCCGGACTGCCCGGCACGGTCGCCGGCGTCTCCGCGCTGATCGCCCGCACGGGGTACACCGGCGAGGACGGATTCGAGCTGTTCGTCGCACCCGCCGACGCCGAGAAGCTGTGGCAGGCGCTGACCGAGGCGGGTGCGGACGCCGGCCTGGTGCCCTGCGGCCTGTCCTGCCGGGACACGCTGCGCCTGGAGGCGGGCATGCCGCTGTACGGGAACGAACTGACCACCGCCCTCACCCCGTTCGACGCCGGTCTCGGCCGCGTCGTGAAGTTCGACAAGCCCGGTGACTTCGTGGGCCGGCAGGCGCTGGCCGCCGCCGCGGAGCGCGCCGCGGCCGAGCCGCCGCGCAAGCTGGTCGGTCTGGTCGCCGAGGGCCGCCGGGTCCCGCGGGCGGGCTACCCGGTGGTGGCCGGCGGCGCCGTGATCGGCGAGGTCACCTCGGGCGCCCCGTCCCCGACCCTGGGCAAGCCGATCGCCATGGCGTACGTGGACGCCGCGCACGCCGCGCCGGGCATCTCCGGTGTGGGCGTGGACATCCGCGGTACCCATGAGCCGTACGAGGTGGTGGCCCTGCCGTTCTACAAGCGGCAGCGCTGAGGCGGCGCCCGCACACCGGGTACCGCCGTCCCACCTGTCAAGACAGCCGTTCACCAGCACATCCCGTCATCCAGGAGAATTCACGCCATGAGCAACCCCCAGCAGCTGCGCTACAGCAAGGAGCACGAGTGGCTGTCGGCCGCGGACGCGGACGGCGTGTCCTCGGTGGGCATCACCGAGCACGCGGCGAACGCCCTCGGCGACGTCGTCTACGTCCAGCTCCCGACGGTCGGCGACTCGGTGTCCGCGGGCGAGACCTGCGGCGAGCTGGAGTCCACCAAGTCGGTCAGCGACCTGTACTCCCCCGTCTCCGGTGAGGTCACCGAGGTCAACGAGGACGTCGTCAACGACCCCTCCCTGGTGAACTCGGCCTCCTTCGAGGGCGGCTGGCTGTTCAAGGTGAAGGTGTCCGAGGAGCCCGCCGACCTGCTCTCGGCCGACGAGTACACCGCCTTCACCGGCAGCTGACGCCGCCGCGGCGGCGTCAGGCCGCCCCGACCTGCCCACCCCGACCTCCGGACGGATGACCCCCCAGATGTCGCTTCTCAACAGCTCCCTGCACGAGCTCGACCCCGACGTCGCCGCCGCCGTCGACGCCGAACTGCACCGCCAGCAGTCCACCCTGGAGATGATCGCCTCGGAGAACTTCGCTCCGGTCGCGGTCCTCCAGGCCCAGGGCTCGGTGCTGACCAACAAGTACGCCGAGGGCTACCCCGGCCGCCGCTACTACGGCGGCTGCGAGCACGTCGACGTCGTCGAGCAGCTCGCCATCGACCGGGTCAAGGCGCTGTTCGGCGCCGAGCACGCCAACGTCCAGCCGCACTCGGGCGCGCAGGCCAACGCGGCCGCGATGTTCGCGCTGCTGAACCCCGGCGACACGATCCTGGGCCTGAACCTCGCCCACGGCGGGCACCTGACCCACGGTATGAAGATCAACTTCTCCGGCAAGCTCTACAACGTGGTCGCCTACCACGTGGACGCCGAGACCGGCCAGGTCGACATGGCCGAGGTCGAGCGCCTCGCCAAGGAGTCCCGGCCGAAGCTGATCATCGCCGGCTGGTCCGCCTACCCGCGGCAGCTGGACTTCGCGGCCTTCCGGCGGATCGCCGACGAGGTCGGCGCCTACCTGATGGTCGACATGGCGCACTTCGCCGGACTGGTCGCGGCGGGGCTCCACCCCTCCCCCGTGCCGCACGCGGACGTCGTCACCACGACCACGCACAAGACGCTGGGCGGCCCGCGCGGCGGCGTCATCCTGTCCACGGCCGAACTCGCCAAGAAGATCAACTCGGCGGTCTTCCCCGGCCAGCAGGGCGGCCCGCTGGAGCACGTCATCGCGGCGAAGGCGGTCGCCTTCAAGGTCGCGGCGAGCGAGGAGTTCAAGGACCGCCAGGTCCGCACCCTGGAGGGCGCGAAGATCCTCGCCGAGCGGCTGACGCAGGCCGACGTCACGGCGGCGGGCGTCTCGGTGCTGTCCGGCGGCACGGACGTGCACCTGGTCCTGGTCGACCTGCGCGACAGCGACCTGGACGGGCAGCAGGCCGAGGACCGGCTCCACGAGATCGGCATCACGGTCAACCGCAACGCCGTCCCGAACGACCCGCGCCCGCCGATGGTCACCTCGGGCCTGCGGATCGGCACGCCCGCGCTGGCCACCCGCGGCTTCGGCACCGACGACTTCCGCGAGGTCTCCGACGTCATCGCCGAGGCGCTCAAGCCGGGCTTCGACGCGGAGAGGGCCAAGGCGCTCGGCGCCCGGGTCGCCGCGCTCGCGGAGCGGCACCCGCTGTACCCCGGCCTGAAGTAGCGATCGTCACCCAGTGTGCGGGACCGCCCCGGGCGGGCGGTCCCGCACACTGGACCTTGCGCGCGACACCCGTGCGCGCCATCCGTACCACCCGGCGGCGATCCCGCCGGCCACCCACGGACAACGGGGTCCGTGAACCCGAGGAGTCCTTCACCGTGGCCATCTCCGTCTTCGACCTCTTCTCGATCGGCATAGGCCCGTCCAGCTCGCACACCGTGGGCCCGATGCGCGCCGCCCGGATGTTCGCCCAGCGCCTGAAGAACGACGGACTGCTGGTCGGCGTCGCCTCCGTGCGCGCCGAGCTCTTCGGGTCCCTCGGCGCGACCGGCCACGGCCACGGCACCCCCAAGGCGGTCCTGCTGGGCCTGGAGGGCGAGTCCCCCCGCACGGTCGACGTGGACACCGCGGACGCCCGCGTGGACCTCATCCGCAGCACCGGCCGCATCAACCTGCTCGGCGCGCACGAGATCCCCTTCTCCGCCGACAACGACCTGGTCCTGCACCGGCGCCGCTCGCTGCCCTACCACGCCAACGGCATGACGCTCTTCGCCTACGACGAGTCCGGCGCGCCCGTGCTGGAGAAGACGTACTACTCGGTGGGCGGCGGCTTCGTCGTCGACGAGGACGCGGTCGGCGAGGACCGCATCAAGCTCGACGACACCGTGCTGAAGTACCCCTTCCGCACCGGCGACGAGCTGCTGCGCCTCACTCGCGAGACCGGCCTGTCCATCTCCGGCCTGATGCTGGAGAACGAGAAGGCCTGGCGCTCCGAGGCCGAGATCCGCGCGGGCCTGCTGGAGATCTGGGGCGTCATGCAGGACTGCGTGAACGCCGGCCTCACCCGCGAGGGCATCCTCCCCGGCGGCCTGAAGGTGCGCCGGCGGGCCTCCGCCACCGCCCGTCAGCTGCGGGCCGAGGGCAGCACCGCCGCGCACGCGATGGAGTGGGTCACCCTCTACGCCATGGCCGTCAACGAGGAGAACGCCGCCGGCGGCCGCGTCGTCACCGCCCCCACGAACGGCGCCGCGGGCATCATCCCGGCCGTCCTCCACTACTACGTCAACTTCGTCGCCCAGGCGTCGACGGAGGCCGAACGGGAGGACGGCGTCGTCCGCTTCCTGCTCGCCGCCGGCGCGATCGGCATGCTCTTCAAGGAGAACGCCTCCATCTCCGGCGCCGAGGTCGGCTGCCAGGGCGAGGTCGGTTCCGCCTGCTCCATGGCCGCGGGCGGCCTCGCCGAGGTCCTGGGCGGCGGCCCCGAGAAGGTCGAGAACGCCGCCGAGATCGGCATGGAGCACAACCTCGGCCTCACCTGCGACCCCGTCGGCGGCCTCGTCCAGATCCCCTGCATCGAGCGCAACGGCATGGCCGCGGTCAAGGCCGTCACCGCCGCGCGCATGGCGATGCGCGGGGACGGGCGGCACCACGTCTCCCTCGACAAGGTCATCAAGACCATGAAGGAGACGGGGGCCGACATGAAGGTCAAGTACAAGGAGACCGCGCGCGGCGGCCTCGCGGTGAACGTCATCGAGTGCTAGCGGGACCGCGGGGCGGGGTCCCCGCAGGGTCATGCCTGGCGCGGAGAACGGGGCGGGCGGCAACCTGCTCGTTTTCTCCTGCGCAGTGGCGCGGAGAGCCACGGCCCTCGGACGGGCATCGGCTCGGTCCGCACGCGGCCAACACATCAGCACGGGCCGCACACCATCGGTGAGCCGCCCGCTTGACGCGAGACACGTGCATCGTTGCGCATCGATTTCGGCCATCAGACCTTGCCGCCGACCGCACCCTCACCCCACGCAGAAGCCCCGTCAAGACACTTGACGGGGCTTCGCGATTGCGTCCAAGGCCTGAATTACTCGAACAATTCGAGGAGACGTCTGGCCGAGTCGGCTACGGCCGGATCATTGTCACAGCTCAACGAGCGCAACACGCGCCTCCCGGAAACAACAGCAGCTCTTGTTTCCTTTTCCCAGGAAACCTGCTCCCTGTAGACATCGGCCCCCTGGCGGGACACTCCCGCCGATGCCTCACTCCACTGTCGCGCAGTGCAGATCCTTGAAACAAGGTCCACCAATTCGGCCCTGCACTCCACTCGGCCTTCTTCCGCCAACTCAAGAAGGAAGGGCACCACATGTGAAGTGGCCTCCGAGACCACGGACCCGAGCGCACAAACCCTGTCCCCGAGTTCGTCCAAGACCGCACGGGCAGTTGCCTCATCAGCCCACGCGATCTTTGACAGCAGAGCGGGAATATCGCGGGCAGGTCCCGTGGCATCCTGCCCGGAGGGGCCGTTCGCAGGCGGTGGTGCGCCTGCCGGGGGCCGGCGGGTCCGGCCGTTCCCCGAGGGGCGCGGCCGGACCGGCGGTCACATCGTGTCCCGCGCCCCGGGGATCCACATCGGCTCGGCCCACTCGGTGGCCGGCGCCCAGGAGCCGGCGCCGCCGAAGGGCCACTGCCCGGATCCTCCGTGCCCGTGGTCACCGCCAACACCGCCGTCGTCGCCGTGGCCGCCGGCCGCGACGGGCCGGTGGTCGCGGTCGGTGGGCTGGAACCCGACCGTGTAGGTCCGGGTGACCGCGCCGTTGGCCGAGGTCACCTTGATGGTGCGGGTGGTGAACCGGTGCCCGCCCGTGAGGACCGCGCTGCCGTCGGTGACCTTCACCCGCGCGCCGGACTGGGCCGGCACGGCGGAGACGGACGGGATCTTCCTGTCCTTCGGCCAGTCGACGACGTAGGTGGACACCTGCGGGTCGAACCCGTCGATCGCCACGCCCCCGACGGTGATGGCCTTGGCGTCGGCGACGCTGGCCTGGGTGGCGTCCGAGTGGTTCGTCACCGTGACCGAGCCGTCGGCGTGGACGACCACCTTGGCCGCCATCGCCGCCGCCAGGTTGATCCGCTGCCAGCTCTCGCCGCCGTCCGCGGTGAGGTCGAGCGGGTAGCCCGAGTCCGTCGCGGTCTGCTCCAGGATCTGCGTGCGCTGCTCCTCGGTGAGGTCCGGGAAGGCCGTCACCAGCAGGGCCGCCGCGTCGGACGGCGTCTTGAGGGCCTGCCCGGCCTTGCCCACCTGGGAGAACCCGTAGGTCAGGCGCTGCGTGTACAGGTCGACGTCCTGCGCCGGGCTCAGGCCCGCGTAGGGGTCGCCCGCACAGGCCGCGAGCGTGTCGCCGTACCCCTCCTTCTCGCACTGCGCCAGCAGCACGTTCTCCATCTCGGTGTGGGCCTGCATCAGCAGGTTCTCGAAGTCGGGGTCGGCCCACCGGTGCGCGACCGTGGCCTGACCGGCGATGCGACCGCCCATGACGTCGAGCGGGTAGTGGAACCCGAGGACGATGCGGTTGTCCCCGTACTCCGAGGTACGCGCGAGGATCGACGGCGCCAGCTCCGGCAGCAGCGTGGCCAGGATCGTCCCGGCCTCGTAGCCGCCGTACGTGTGGCCGCTGGGGTACGAGCCGCTGGTGGTGAGGCTGCCGTACGAGCCGTCCTGCGACTCGTAGATGTCCCCGCCGTCGCCGACGAACCCGAGCCGCACGTACGGACGCTGGTAGCCGAAGTGGTCCTTGGCCGCCCCGCCCTTGTCGAGCCCCTGCGTGACGCGGCCGAACAGCGCGCCGGTCTTGGGCAGCCGGCCGCCGTTCAGGGCGTCGAGGTAGATCTGGCCGAGGCGGGAGCCGAGGCCGTCGGCCATGGTGACGGTGGAGCTGTTCGTCGCGTCGACCTCCGCCCGGTCCACCTCCTTCTGCGTCGCCGCGTTGTTGATGCGCACGGCGATCCGGTCGTTCTCCGCGGTGAGCGCGGTACCGGACGGCACCTTGGTGTTGGCGGCGAGGATGCCGGGGCCGAGGTCGCGGAAGCCGTTGAGCAGGCCGTAGAAGTAGTCGGTCCCGTCACCGGTCCCCGGCCACGTGTCCGAGGCGTAGTTCGCCTTGAGCGTCTCGTCCGGGAAGGGGGACGGCTCGTACGCCGGGTCGGAGGCGTCCGCCGCGGCGGTCACCGAGGTGGTCGCCGAGGTGGTCGCGGGCGCGTCGTCCGAGGTACCGGCCAGGGTGACCGCGGTGACGGTGGCCGTGTGCGCCCCCGCCTTGCCCGCGGTGCTGAGCAGCGCGGTGCCCGTCGTGCCGGAGACGTGCGCGGTGGTCCCGTCGTTCAGGGCCACGGTGTAGCCGATGACCGGGAACCCGCCGTCGCCGGCCGGCCGCCAGGTCACGCGGACCTGCCTGCCGTCGGTGACCACACCCGTCACGCCGGGCTTCTGCGGCTTGCCGCCGCCGGTCACCACGGGTGCCGTCGCGGCGCTCTGGCGCGAGGCGCCGAACGTGTTCACCGCCTGGACGCGCGCGGTGTACGACCTGCCGGCCCGCAGCCAGGTGAACGTGGTGCTCCGGCTCGCCGGATCGCCGATCTCGATCTGGTGGCCGTCGCTGAGGGCGATCCGGTAGCCGGTGACCGGCGAGCCGCCGTCGTCCGCGGGCGCGGACCAGGCGACCGTCACGCTGGTGCCGGACGACGTGGCGGAGACCGCGTCGGGCGCGGCCGGCACCGTCCCGGGCTTCGTGGCGAGGGCGGACATGGCGTGGCGGAGGGCGTCGTAGCGTGCGGTGAGCGTGCCGTCCGTGGCCGTGCCGTCCGCGACGGCGGTCTTCGCCGCGGCGAGCGCCGCGGTGAAGGCCTTCCACGACGCGTCCGTGTAGCGGTCGTTGTCGAGGGCGGACGCGGTGGCGACCAGGTCCTCCAGCTTCAGCCGCGGAAGCGGGATCAGCTGGCCCGCGGCCAGGGTGAGGCTGCGGGTCTGGGTGTCGACCTCGAGCTGGGTCGCGTCATCGGCGGTGACCAGGGTGCGTGCGGCCGCGAGTTCACGCCCGTACACACCGAAGTCGATCGCGTCGTAGCGCTCCGCGTCGGCGGAGAGCCCCTCGTACTGCTCGATCGCCTTCCGCAGGGCGGACTTGTCCGTGACGGCGGGCGTCTCGACGTGGGTGAAGGTGATCCGGCCCAGGTTCGCGACGTACGGGTGCGAGGAGTCCGGGTTCGTCGTCAGCCGCAGGTAGACGGTGTGCGTGCCGGTGACCGCCTTGGGCAGCGTCACGCTCGTCGTCCCTCCGGAGGACCACGCGGATCCCGTGACCGGCAGCGGCACGGTCGCGTACGGCGTGCCGGGGTTGGCCGTGTCGAAGGAGTCCAGGTAGAGCTGGACGGCGGAGCCGGTGCCGCAGCGGGCGGAGTTGTTGACGTAGGTGATCGTGACGGTGCTCTTCGGAGAAGCGCCGAAGTCGATGTCCCCGTAGTCGAGCCAGGCGCCGTTGTAGGTACCGCCGAGGTCGGTCGTGGAACCCGAACCCGTCCAGCCGACGGGCTCGCTCTTGAGGCCGCCGCCGCTGTTGGAGCGCCACGCGGTGGCGTCGAAGCCCACCGGGGCGTCGGCGGTCTGCGTCAGGGCCAGCGAGTAGACGTTGCCCACGTAGGGCTGGGAGGCCGTCTGCGTGCTGGAGACGAACGCCGCGTACACGTCCTGGACGCCGGTGAAGACGCTCGGGTCGAGGTGCACACTCGTGGTGGCGATGGTTCCCCAGCCCGATCCGCTGTAGTCGAGCGGGATGTCGACGTTCTTCGCGCCGTCCTTCGAGCCGAGGTGCAACTCGATGTGCGAGTCCGACGCGGCCCGCGACTGGGGCTTGTCATAGCGGACGGTGACGGTGTCGGCGCCGTTGCGGAGGTTCGTGTCCTTCCACTGCGCCCACGCGCCGTTCGTCACGTTCTCGAAGATGCCGTTGCCGAGGTTGAGCGGCAGCGAACCGTTGCCGGTCGCGGCGCTGTTGACCGCGGTCAGCGTGGCGAGCGTGGTGGTGGGGGACGTCGAGACCTCGTACGGCGAGAACTGGTACCAGTCGAAGTTCGACACCCACTGCTGGCCCGACGGGGCATGGAACACGAACGTCGCGCTCTTCGCGTCCAGCAGGGCGTCGGCGTCGGTGACGGCCGCCTGCACCGTCGAGTAGTACTGCCAGCCGCCGGTGCCGGGGAGCGAGACGGTGGCCACGACCGGGCCGTCGGCGGCACCTGCGTGGATGTCCACGCTGCTCGGCTTCGCGTTCGTCGCCTGCGAGTTCGCGTAGCGGACCGAGACGGTCCGCGGGGCGACCCCGCCGAAGTCCAGCTTGGTGAACCGCTCCCACGATCCCTCGGTGACGCCACCGAGGTTGCCGTCGGAATTGTTCCGCTCGCTGATGAGGCTGGGGCCCTCCTTCTGGTCGGGGCTCTCGGCCTGCAGGACGGCGTAGCCGCCTTCGTCGATGGTCAGGGCGTCGATGGCAGTCTGCAGCGCGTCCTGCGTGGCCATGATCGTGCCCGTCACGGAGGAGGTGTCCGCGAGGACGGTCCGCGCACGCTCCAGGGCGGACTGGAACAGGTTCCAGGAGCCGTAGGAGTAGTTGGCGCTGCGCACCAGGGACGCCTGGTCGACGAGCGCGCCGAGCACCTTGCGGTGCACCGCGGCGGCGGAGATCAGGAGCGGGTCGGTCGGGGAGATCCCGGTGCCCGTCACCGTCGAGGCCCGCACTCCGTGGGCGAAGGCCGCGTCGCGGAACGTGATGCCGAAGCGCACGTCGGTCCGCGTGGTGCCGGTGAGCGACAGCGTCGCCGTCCGCTTGTCGCCGACGCGCAGGTCGGCCGTGACGCCGTCCGGCAGGCCGGTCACGCTCGCGGCACCGCTCTTGGTGAGGCTGGTCCCCTTGCGGGCGTCGAACGACGCCGGTCCGTCCAGGGTGAGCTGCACGCTGTCGTCCACGCGGCCGTCCGCGGCGGTGTCGACGGTGCCCGGGCGGGCGGAGACGACGGTGTCGCCCTTGTCCGTTCCCGTGTCGCCGTCACCCGTGTCGCCGGAGTCGGTGTTCAGCGAGTACGCGGGCTGGGTCTTGGCACCCCACTGGGAGGGCTTGGAGCCCATCGTGAAGTCGAGCGTTCCGCCGGAGATGATCTGCGAGTAGTCGAGCCACGTGTTGTCGAACCGCTTGCCGTTCAGCTTCGCGCTCTGCACGTAGTAGGTGCTCGGCGAGACGCCGTCGGCGTTCACCGTGAACGTGGAGCCGTTGGCGTAGGTGATCGTCGTGGAGTCGAAGAACGGGCTGCCGATCTGGAACTGGCTGGAGCCGGCGGTCACCGGGAACAGGCCGAGCGCCGCGCCGACGAACATGGTCGACATGGTGCCCGCGTCGTTGTCCATGGTCGGCAGGAAGCCGTTCGGGGAGAGCTTGTAGACCTGGGTCCTGACCGGCGGGGTGAACTGGCCGCCGGAGCTGGGGGCCTCGTTCGTGGAGCCCGTCGCGATGTATCGGTTCCAGGTGCTGCCGGTGTAGATGGAGCGCACCCACTTCTGCGTCAGGCTCGGCTCGCCGACGTAGTTGAAGAGGTACGGGGCCTGGAGGTCGATCTCGTTCGCGTTGGAGTGCAGCATGGTCGAGCCGTCGTCGACGGTGGAGTCCTCGCCGAACATGTGCTCGACCGCGGCCTTGCCGGCCTTCGGGCCGCCCATGGCGTCGATGAGGCCGCCCATGTCGTAGGCGTCGTACCAGTGGTACTGCCAGAGCGTGCCCTGGTAGAGACCGGCCGCCTCGAACCTCTCGTAGTCGGCGCTCTGCCAGTCGCCGTTCGCGGCGCGCGGGGTGAGCAGGCCGACCTTGGTGCCGTCGGCCGCCGTCCAGGCGCCGGACTTCACCAGGTTGTCGATCGCCATCGTCGACTGGGTGCGCAGCTTCTTCGCGTCGTCCTTCTTGCCGAGCGCGTCGGCGATGACGGACAGCGCCCACTGGTCGTAGCCGCGCTGCACGGTCGTGCCGGGGTCACCGGTGACGTAGCCCTGCCGCAACTGCGCGCCCGTGTAGTAGCCGCTGTACGACAGCAGCGCCGGGTAGGCCTCGTCGAGCCGGTCGAAGTTCTTGAAGCCCTTCGACAGCGCGTCGGCGACCAGCACGGCCGAGCGCTCCCAGCGCACGGTCGGCACCGAGTGGGTGAGGCTGCCGAGGCTCTTGCCGGTGGTGCGCGTGTCGGCGAAGAGCTCGATCAGCGACTGGATCATGTCCCGGTAGGTGGCCGGGTCGATGTAGGCCTCGACGGAGTACTTGCGGAAGTCGTCCCAGGTGGACCATCCGTCGTAGTACGTGAAGCCGTTCGCCTGGTGCACCGCTCCGTCCGCGCCGCGGTACGTGCCGCTGGTGCTGGTGGCGTTCACCGGCAGCGCGTACATGCGGTACAGGTGCGTGTAGAACTCCTTGGTGAGCGTCGACCCGGGGTCGGACTTCGCCGAGGAGCGCACGGCGACGGCGCCGAGTGCGCTGTTCCACTCCGCCTTGGTCCGCGCGCGCGCCTGGTCGAAGGTGAGGCCGCCCACCTCGTTCTGCTGGTCCGTCGCGGCCTGTTCGGCGCTGATCGGCGACAGCGTGATGCGCAGTTCGATGTCGTTGCCGGCGGACTGGTCGAACCCGAGGACGGCACCGGTGTCGGTCCCGTCCTGCGTGGTCGCGCCGCTCAGCTTGCCGTCGTTGCCCCAGCTCTTCAGGGAGGTGACGGGGACGTTGGTGGTGGCGTCGTAGTACAGCTTGTACGAGGCGCCGTTGAACGACCCGGCGATGAGACCGCTGATCGACGTGGTCCCGTTCGGGAGCGTCGTCGCCTTCATCGTCGAACGGGTGCGGCTGGTGTAGTTGTTCGCCAGGTCGAGGACGAGCTCGGGGTTCGACCCGGCGGGGAAGCTGTACCGCTGCAACGCCGTGCGCGTGGTCGCGGTCACCTCGGCCTTGACGGTGCCGGAGTCCTGCTTCACCGACGACGCGGTTCCCGAGACGGCCCCGAGGCCCACCTGGTAGTAGCCGGGCGTCGCGGTCTCGTCGTCGTGGCTGTACGGGTGGGCGTACGTGCCGCCGGCCGGGCGGCTGTCGTACTGCACGGAGGTCGGGACGACGAGCAGGTCGCCACCGCCTCCCGAGCCGCCGACGCCGTCGAGGTTCGTCGCGGTGAAACCGGCGATGTGGTCCTCGTTGTAGTCGTACCCGGTGTGGTTGCGGTTCGGCGTGGTCAGCGGGTTGACCTTGGCCAGACCGTGGGGCGCCTGCGCGCCGGGCATGTCGTTGCCGTCGTCGCCGGCGGTCGACACGAACGGGTCGACGAGTTGCGTCCAGTCAGTGCCGCCGGACGTCCCCGCGGACGAGGTCGTGCCGGGCGCTGCCACGGCCGCGCCGCCACCGGCCAGCGCGGCGAGGCCGAGCGCTCCGGTGAGGACCGCGGCGACCGTCGCCCGCAGAGGCGAGCGGCGCCCGCGGGCGGTTCCCCGAGGGACCGCACGGGGCAAGGGGGGATGGGATCTGATGGGCACGTACCTCTCCAGCGTCGCGATGCGCACGCTCGGTCCGGCCCTCTTCAGTAGACAACGTTGTCAGCCCGAAACGCCGGGCGTGCGACCCAGTGCCATAGGAGCGTGGACACAGGGGATCGCACCCGCCGCGTTCACGACCGTCCGCCATCACACACGGCAAATGCGTACAGCGGGGAAAGAGAATGCGTACATCGTGTGCGTGCCGGGTGCCGCGGGGGCGACGCGGCGCCGCCTCCGGAGCCGCCGAGCAAACGCCGGGCCCGTTCCCTGCGGTGAGGGTCCCGGCCCGACGGCCCGACCCCGGCCGACGAGGTGTCAGAGACCAGCGGACGGGATCTCCCGATAAGCGCCCATGTGCCCGATTGCCCTCCTGGGTACCGGGATTGCCCTGCTGACCTGCCGTGGGGCATACTCCGTGCGCCCGGCTTTGCCTCCGCTTTGCCGAAGGCCGCTCCGAGTCCCCCCACCTGCACCCACCCGGCGGTGCCGCTCCCGGGGGTGTTCGCCGTGTCCTGTCCCCGTGCCCGGTAGGGATTGTGCCGATGGGTGTGATTCTGCGCGCGCTGCGCGCCCTCATCCTGCTCTGCGGGTTCTATCTGCTGAGCGTCGTCCTTCTCGCGGCGCTGATCGGCCTCGACGCCGCGCTGCTCACCGAGGTCCACGGCCTGCTCGCCGTGAAGATCGTGGCGGTCTCGGTGCTGCTCGCCGTCCCCCTGGTACGCGGCGTGTTCGTGCTGCGCACGCCCAGGGACGAGGATCCGCCCGGCATCGAGGCGGCCGAAGAGGACGAACCCCGGCTGTGGGCGCTGGTACGGGAACTCGCACGGACGATGGGCACCCGTGCCCCGGACCGGATCCTGCTCACCGCTGACGTCGAGGCGGCGGTGAGCGAGCGGCCCCGCCTGCTCGGGCTGCTCCCCGGTCCCCGCCGGCTCCACCTCGGCGTGCCGCTGCTGGCCGGTCTGACCGAGGCGCAGTTGCGGGCCGTGCTCGTCCACGAGTACGGCCACTTCACCGGCGGCGACACCCGGTTGTCGGCGCTCGTGGTGCGCGGCCGGAGGCAGATCGGCCGCGTCGTGGAGGGCTTCCACGCCCGCGCCGACGGCAAGGTCGCCGCCGAACGCGCCCGCCAGGAGAGGGCCGCGGCCGGGCGCATCGCGAAGGGCAGGAAGCCCGAGGCGGTGGACACCCGCCGCACCGGCGCGCTGTACCGCTCGATGGCCGCCGTCTTCACCTGGTACGGCAGGCTCTACCTGCGGGCGTCGATGTCCACCGCCCGCGCCCAGGAGTTCGCGGCGGACCTCGCCGCCGCCCGCGTCGCCGGCCGCGAGGCGACCGCCTCGTCGCTGCGCGACATCCCGGCCCTCGCCGCCGCCTACGACGTCTACCTCGACTCCTACGCCACGTTGGGCCTGTCCGTACGGCTGCTGCCGCCACACGGCGAGTTCTTCGGCGGCTTCAGCCGGCTGCTCGCGGCCCGCGAGGGCGATGCGGCGCCGTCGCGCGCCTGGCTCCGACCGGCGCCCGTCTCGCCGTACGACTCGCACCCGCCGATCGCCGAGCGGGTGCTCCGGATCGAGTCACTGCCCGCGGACGGCCGCGTCGCGGCGGCTGAGGGCGCGGCATCGGCGCTGCTCACCGACGCCGCGCGCACGTGGGCGGCGTTGGAGGAGGCGGTACTGGAGGCCGAGATCCTGGCCTTCGAACACGCCACCGGGTGGCCGGAACTGCTGAACGCCGCGATGGCCGGCGCACTGTCGTCCGCGCACACGCCGCTGCACCAGGTGCTGGCCCAGTACACCGGGCGGCCCGCGACACTGCCCGCGCTGCTCGACGTGATCGACGACGGCAGGCTGTGGCGGCTCGCCGAACGGCTGCCCTTGTCCGAGGAGGCGGCGGCGGCGAAGGGCCGCGCGTTCCGCGCGTTCGCCCGGCCGATGCTGACCGACGGACTGAGGGCGATGGTGCTGACCGAGTTCAGTGCCCGCTCGCTGCTCGGATGGGAGTTCTCCTGGTCCCGCCCCGCCGCCGTCCGGCTGCCCGACTCCCTTGCCTGGGACGCCTCGGGGATCCCGTCGGAGGTCGGGTCCGAGCCGGCGCTGGCCGCCGCCGTCGCCGCGGCGCTCGCCGACCGTCCCGACACCGGTCCCCTGCGGGCACTGCTGGCCGAGGATCTGCCCACGCCCGCGTGAGCGGCATCCGCCCGGCCGGGCACCGGGCTCCCCTCCTTTCCACGTCACCCCACCCACGAACGGAACCACAGCTTTCATGACCGTCCTGTTCTGGATCCTCGCCGCGCTGGCCGTCCCCACCCTGCTCTTCGGCGGATGGCTGGCCGTCGTGTTCCTCAAGACGTTCTTCTCGTCGACCCCGGACGAGGAGGACACCCGGGCCGAGGAGGCCGCGCGGACGGCGCACGGGCTCGGGCTGCTGCCCGCCGAGCGGCAGGACGTCGAGCACGCCTCCGCCCTGCCCGAGGACTGGGCCGCCGCCCTCACCGCCGTCAGCGGCGGTGACTGGGAGCCCGCCGCGGCATTGCTCCGGAGCGTCGGCCGGGACTGGGAGCGCAGGTCCGCGGTCGCGTACCTGCTTGCCGAGAAGGCCGCCGAGGACGACGAATGGCTGCTGGCATGGGAGTCCGCGCGGGCCGGCGACCAGGACGCGGCCGTGGTCCGGGCGCGCAGCACGGTCGTGCTCGCCTGGGAACTTCGGGGCGGAAAGAGGGCCCAATACACGACGCGGGAGCAGTTCGACGGCTTCCACCAGACGCTGAAGGAGGCTCGCGCGGACATCGAGCGGGCCGCCGCCCTCAACCCCGACGACCCGACGCCGTACATCACGGAGATCTGGGTCGCGCTGGGCCTCGGCTACCCCCATGCCGAGATGGACAGGCTGTGGGACGAGATCACCGCCCGGGCCCCGCACCACTACGAGGCGCACTTCTCGGCCCTTCAGTACTGGTGCGCGAAGTGGCGGGGTTCGCAGCGGCTGGCGTCCGAGTTCGCCGAACGGGCGGCGAGCCGGGCCCCCTTGGGCAGTCTGCTGACGGCGATGCCGCTCATCGCGCACTTCGAGCACGACGAGTCGGACGACACCGCCGCCGACAACACGCCCGAGATGCGGGCCCGGGTCGATGCGGCCCTCGCGGATGTGGCCGCCGCCGACCCGACGCACCCGCGTCTGGTCGAGCTGCGCCATCTGCTCGCGTTCTATCTGCGCCTCCAGGACCGCGACGAGGCGGCCCTGGAGCAGTTCAAGCTGGTCGACGGATACATCGGCGCCCTGCCCTGGCGCTACCGCGCGGGCTCCGCGGCCTACTACTGCGCGTTCCGCGACGCGACGGCCCAGGCGGTGGCGGACGCGGCCTGACGGGGCCCGGAGCGGGACGGCGCCGGGGACCTTCTTGACGCCGTCGCGCCCCGCGGGGGCATACTCGGCCCCTCGGGCATCGGCGCCCGTGGGCAGCGGGAGGTACGCGATGGTGTCGTCGTCGGGGACGGAGCCCCGGAGGATCACGATCCATGACGTCGCCCGGTCCGCCGGGGTGTCGCGGCAGACCGTGTCGCGGGCGCTGAACGACAAGGACGAGATCGACGGGCTGACCAAGCAGCGGGTGCTGGACGCCGCCCGCGAACTGGGCTACCGGCCCAGCCGGTTCGCCCGGGGGCTGGTCCGGCAGGACACCACGACCATCGGCCTGGTGATCCCGGACCTGCTCAACCCGTTCTTCACCGAGGTCGCCGCCGCGGCGCTGGAGGCGGCACGCGCCCGCGGCTGGCACGTCGTCGTGTACGACACCGGCGACCGCGCCACCGAGGAAGCGGGCACGCTGCAGGTGATCTGCTCGCAAGTGGACGCGGTCGTGGGGTACTTCAACAGCCCGGAGAGCGAACTCGAGCACTTCACCCGGGGCATGCCGGTGGTACTCATCGGCCGTGAGCACCACACCGCGCGGTTCAGCTCGATCCGGGTCGACGGCGAGGCCGGCTTCCACGCGGCGGTCGCGCACCTGGTGGGCCGGGGGCACCGCCGCATCGGCATGCTCGACCACGACGGCCGCGCCGAACCCAGTGTCCGCAGGGCATGGTTCGCGGCGGCCGCCGTGGCCCACGGGCTCGGCACGGACGCGGTCATCGGCTCCGCCCAGTCCGCCGAGGGCGGCGCCGCGGCGCTGCGGACCCTGCTCGGCCGCCATCCCGATGTCACGGCGGTCCTCACCTTCAACGACATCATCGCCATGGGCGCCCTGCGCGAGGCGCGCCGCTCGGGCCGCCAGGTCCCGGGCGACTTCGCCGTGATCGGCTTCGACGGCCTGCAGCTCGGCACGCTCGTCGAACCCGCGCTGTCCAGCGTCGCCCTGGACACCCGGCGGCTGGGCTCGCTCGCCATCGACCAGGCGGCCCGGCTGCTGTCCGGAAGCGAGCCGCTGGCCGCCGAGGAACTGGTCGTCCGGGCGGAGTTGCTGCTGCGCGACTCCGCGTGACGGGAAACGCTCAGACCACCGCCCACACCCCGGCGCCGATGACCGCCGCGACGTAGACGGCGGTCGCCAGCAGGACCAGCCGGGTCCGCGTCGGCTCGCTCCATCGCGTCCTCGACAGCAGCCGGGCCAGCACGGGCAGGACGAGCACGGCGTGCAGGCTCACCGCGTGCAGGGGCTTGAGCGGGGCCGTGGAGTGGTAGGCGGCCTCCTGGTGGCCGGTACGGGTGAGGTACACACCGCGGGCGATCATGGCGGCGCCGGAGGCCAGGCCGACCAGCAGGATCGCGAAGCCGGAACGCAGGGCCGGGGCCATGCCCGCGGGCCCGGCGGGACGGTGGCGGAAGGCCGCCGCGGCGAAGGCGCCCAGCACGACGACCAGGACACCGCCGCCCACCGCCAGCGTCATGGAGACCGCGGTGTCGAAGCCGGTCTCCATGTCGAGGTGCGAGGGCACCCGCCGCCACGCCTGCAGCGTGATGCCTCCGGTCTCGACGACGCAGTCGGCCGCGAACACCGTGAGCAGAACGGTCCGCTGGCGCTCCGCGACGCGCAGGTACGAGGTGACCCAGGCGACGGCGATCAGGGTCAGCCCGAAGGAGACCCCGAAGGTGACGGGCTTGCGCCAGGACACCGGGCCGTCCCAGGGGCCCCCGTCGACGGCGAGAACCGCCAGGTGGAACATGCCCGACGCGACCAGGAGCGCGCCGGTCGCGTACGCGCCGCGCTCGGCCGCGCGGGGAGTGCGCGACGCCTGCCGCGGACTGAGGGTGGTGGTGGCCATGGCCCCAGCCTGCCGGGGGCGCCGCGGCCGGTCGTCCTCCGCCCGGAGGCCGGCCGCGTACGCCCCCGGGAGCAGCCGGACGGCAGTGCCGCGGAGGTCAGCGGTGTGCCGCGTGCGCGATTCCCGTGGAGGCCGCCACGCGGTCGAGCAGGTACACCGCCCCGACGCAGACGGCGATCCACACCGAGAGGATGACGACACCGCGGGTGAGGCCGTCGTGGTGGAAGTAGGCGAGCCCGTCGAGCGCGCGGACGCCGACACCCGCCGGCATGACCGAGGCGAGGGGCTCCAGCCAGCCCGGGAGGAAGTCCGGCGGGAGGACGCCGCCGCTGGTGGCGTTGCCCATCACGAGCATGAAGATCGAACCGAGGAGGACGCCGATCGGGCCGAAGGTTCTGATCAGCATGATGGTGGCCGCGGCCACGGCGCCGGCCATGAGCGTGACCACGCCCATGATGCCGAGGAAGGAGCCCGGAATCGCGCCGAAGGCGGTGCAGGCGATCAGCGCGGTCGCCACGCCGCCGACGACGGCGAAGAGCGTGAGGCTGAGCATGCGCTGGCCGAACGAGAGTCTCGGCGCCACCTGGTAGGTCACCTGCCCGAACAGGAAACCGGCCAGGACCAGGCCGAACGAGGCGTAGAAGACCGACAGCCCCCTGCTGTCCCCGTCCGACAGGGGGAGGATGTCGACCACCGGGATCTTGTGCCCGTCGCCGTGCGGCACCGCCGCCAGCGGCGCGACCAGGGCGGAGACCGCCGGGCCGTTGGCGCCGGCGTAGACGATCCTGGGCTTGCCGCCGTGGGAGAGGTAGGCCGCGTAGGCCTGGCGGTGTTCGACGGCCTGCCGGGCGGAGGCCTCGTCCGGGTACCGGTCGATCTGGAACGCTTCGGGCGCGAGACGCTGGAGCCGCACGTCGAACAGGGCCGCCGAGCTGTCGGATGCGGCGACCGCGACGGGCAGCCTGTGCGCCGTGGGGGTGTGGAAGGCGGCGAGGAAGACGCTGACGAAGGCGAGGCCGATGATCAGCACCGTGAAGACGGGCTTGACCACCGCCTGCGCTCCGGTCATCCCCGGCCGGGACGGCGGGGCGTCGGTCTGCGGTCCGGGCACATGACGGTGCCGATGGCGCTCCGGCAGGGGATGCTCCCCCTCCAGGGGGTGGGCATCGCGTATGGATACGGTGTCGGACACGGTGGCCGCCCTCCTGCAATATAAGCTGACTTATATAAGCTAACAGACAATACGGAGGGGCGACCGTCATGGCCGTCGGCAACCCGGGCGACCGCTTGGGCTATCTCATCTGGCAGCTCTCCCAGGCGTACATCCAGCGGCTGGAGCAGGCGCTGCGTCCCCTTGGGCTGACCCAGACGCAGTACAGCGCCCTGATGCGGCTGACGCTGGACGGTGCTCTGTCGGGCGCCGAGCTCGCACGCCGCTGCGGGGTCACCGCCCAGTCCATGGGCAGCGCACTGCAGGGGCTGGCCGATCGCGGACTGGTCGAGCGGCACGCGCATCCCACGCACGGCCGGATCATCGAGATCCGGGTCACACCGTCCGGCGCGTTGCTCGCCGAGCAGGGCGAGCAGGCGCTCCTGCCGTGCGAGGAGGAGGCGCTGGCCCCCTTCGAGGACCGCGAGAAGGCGCGGCTCAAGGCCGATCTGCGCCGCATGCTGAGGACACTGAGCCCGCACGCACTGCCGCCCGAGTGACGGCGCTTTCCGCGCCGCGGGAGCGGGGTGCGCTTCCGGCCGCGTCGGCGCGGAGGAACGCGCCGCGACCGACCGGGGCGCGGCCTCGGCCACGCCGGGACGTGGCGACCCTGAGTGCGGGCTCGGTACGGGCGTGCGCGACCGGCTGCTCGTCGGCGTCGGCGTACGGGCAGGGCGCATCGGGGTGCGGGACCTCCCCCCGGCGTACACCTCGGGAGCGCGGCACCGGCCGCCACGGCGGTACCGCGCTCCCGCACCGGGGGTCAGACCCTGGCGGTCACGTACTCCTTGCCGGCGGCGTTCTCGACGACCACCTCGGAGATGTCGTCCGGCGCCACCGCCGCCGAACCGTCCAGGCTCACACCGCGCTTCTCACCGGCCTCGGGGACCACCCAGCTGCCGGCGATCTCCCGGTGACCGGCCTTGTCGACCACCACCAGCCGGCAGCGCTCCCCCGCGGGGATGCCGCTGACCGACGCGTTGAGCCGGACCCACGCACTGGCCGGGGTCACCTTCACGGTCATCCGGGCGTCGGTGGCCGGGTCGGTGACCGAGGCGACCTTGACGCCGGGCTGCCCGGTGGCCACCGGGGGGCTCGCCACCTCCGACGTCCCGGTGTTCTGCCCGATCACCACACCGCCGAGGATCAGGACCGCCGCGGCGGCCGCCGCCGCCGCACCGGCGGCCGTCCATCGTCGGCGCTGCACCCCCGTGCGCTCGGAGCGCAGCTGCCGCAACGTCCGCTGCAGCAGCAGGTCACCGTCGTCCGGCGGACCGTCGAGGAAGGCCTCCGGTGGGACTTCACCGAGCGCCCGCTCCATCTCGCGGAGCTCGTCGACTTCGGCCTGGCAGCGGTCACAGGCGGCGATGTGCTCCTCTACGGCACGCACCTCCTCGTCGTCGAGCGCACCGAGGACGTAAGCGGTGAGCGTCCCGCTGTCGTGCTCGTGTTCCGTGCTCATGCCGCCACCTCCCGCAGCGCGACCGGCTTCTTGGTGTAGAACTCCCGCAGCGCCTTGAGGGCGTAGTGGGACCGGGACTTGACCGTTCCCGGCGGTATCCCGAGGATCTCCGCCGCCTCGGCGACGGTCTGCCCCCGGAAGTAGATCTGGTAGAGCACGTCCCGGTGGTCGGGCGAGAGCCGGTCGAGGGCCTCCATCACGACCATGGAGTCGACCACGGCCTCGGCGTGGTCGCGCTCGACCGGCGGTGTGGCCGGGGACTCGGCCACCTCCTGCGGGCGGGCGGCCTTCGCGCGGAACCGGTCCGTGATGATGTTGCGGGCCACCGTCAGCAGCCAACCACGCACCGAGCCCTTGCCGTTGACCAGCGCGTCCGGGTGCCGCCACGCGCGGATCAGGGTCTCCTGGACGACGTCCTCGGCCGCGGCGCGATCGCCGGTGAGCCGGGTCGCGTACGCGAGCAGGGCTTTGCCGTGTTCCTCGTAGAGCGCCCGTATGAGCGCCTCGTCACTCGTGCCCTGGCTCTGACGAGTGCGCGACCACAATGCCGCCATCCACTCACTCCGTCCTCTCCCGATCCGTGTCGCAGATCCCTCACGGCGGACACGGGACGGGGCGGGAACGGGTTCACGTGACCCGCACCACATCGGGCGCGGGGCGCGCCCTTGTACCGGGTTGCTTTTCCCCGCCCGCCCGCTCTCCCCCAACCTTCGGCCGGGGGTGCCCCCAGCCCTGTGAAGTCAGGTGCCCCGGCGCGCGTTGCGGGGTGGGCCGGGTGCGGGGCCTCCGGGGCCGGCCATTCTGGACAGCACATTTCGGTGCCTCGGGCACGATCTGTTGATCACCCCGGGTCATGCACCCACATATGCTCCACAGTCCAGAACACCCACCCTCCCCCAGCCTCCGGCCGGGGGTGCCCCCAACTCCCCCGCCCCCTCGGTTTCGTCATGCGCCTGATCCCCGGTGGGGGGTATGGAGGCGGACCGTGCTCGGGCCACCGTTGGCGCGGCGCCGTCCAAGTGCGCGGCCGTCGGGGAAACCTGGTCGGACCGCGCGCCGCGTCCCCTGATGGCCTGACGGAGTGGCAGGAGGTCATAACAACTCATAACGTACTTTTCCGGGTGGCTGCGCAGGCCGCCAGGAAGGCAGGTGCGGCAGTCATGACACTTCGTCGGGCCCCCGCGGCCGCGGCCGCGGTCGCCACGGCCGCCGTCGTCGTGGGGCTGTGCGGCGCACCCGGGGTCGAGGCCGCGGACGCCCCGCTCCTGGTGCGTCCCGGGGAGTCGATCCAGGCGGCGGTCGACCGCGCGAAGCCGGGCGACATCATCGAGATCGCGCCCGGGACCTACCCGGGGAGCGTCAGCATCACCAAGCCCCGGCTGACCCTGCTGGGCGCCGGGCGCGAGACCGTGATCACGCCCAGCGAGAAGGGCACCGAGAACGCCTGCGCCGCGGCCGGTCACGGCGTCTGCGTCACCGGTACGGAGCAGAGCCCGCTCACCTATGTGCGGCTGCGGTCGCTGACCGTCTCCGGTTTCAGGAAGAACGGCGTCGACGCCACCTGGACCGACCGCATGGAGGTGAACCGGGTCACCGCGCGTGCCAACGGCCAGCAGGGCATCAGCCAGCAGCGGTCGGTGCGCGCCGTGTTCCGCGACAACGTCGCGGAGAACAACGGCGAGTCGGGGATCTTCCTGGCCAACGCGGTGGACGCCGAGGGCGGGGCGCTGGACACCAAGCACACCCTGATCGCCGACAACGAGCTGTCCGGCAACCGGATCGGCCTCGTGCTGCGCCGGGTGCGGACGGTGGACGTCGAGTACAACGACATCACCGCCAACTGCGGCGGCGTCTTCGTCGTCGGCGACGAGGGCGTGCCGCGGGCCGGGTCGCTCACCGTCTCCCGCAACCTGGTGGCGGCCAACAACAAGTTCTGCCCGGCCAACGCCCGCCTGCCGTTCATCCAGGGCGCCGGCATCGTGCTGACCGGCGCCGAGAAGACCCAGGTGACCGACAACCGGGTCGTGGAGAACATCGGCACCTCGCCGATGTCCGGCGGCATCGTGCTCTTCCGCAGCGTGGTGGGCGCCCCCAACACCGGCAACTCCGTCCGTGACAACACCGCCATGGGCAACAGCCCCGCCGACCTGTCCGCCGACGACCAGAGCAAGGACAACGTGTTCAGCGGCAGCACCTGCCGCGTCTCCCAGCCGAAGGGCCTGTGCTGACGATGAGCCTGACCGAGACCACCCCCTCCGACACCACCGGCGCCGCCTCCGCGCAGGGCGCGATGCGCCTGCGCGAACTCGTCTTCGGCGCGGCCTGCGCCGCCGCCGTCCGGGCCGCGGCCCGGCTCGGTGTCGCCGACGCGCTCGGCGACCAGCCGGCGACCTGCGACGAGCTCGCGGCGGTCGTGGGCGCGGAGCCGCGCCCGCTGCGCCGGCTGCTGCGCGCGCTGTCCTCCTACGGGGTCTTCCTGGAGCAGCCGGACGGCCGCTTCGCGCACACCGACATGTCGCGGATGCTGCGCAAGGACACCCCCAACAGCCTGCACTACATCGCCCTGTGGTGCACCGAGCCGTGGACGTGGGAGGCCTGGCCGCGGCTGGACGAGGCGGTACGGCACGGCCGCAACATCTTCCCGGACATCTACGGCAAGGAGTTCTTCGACTACCTGCACGACGACGCGCAGGACAGCGCCAAGGTCTTCGACCGGGCCATGACGCACTCCAGCCGCCAGTCCGCGCAGGACATCGCCGATCTGCTGGACCTGACCGGCATCTCCTCGGTCGCCGACATCGGCGGCGGCCAGGGCCACGTGCTGGCCGCGCTGCTGGAGAAGCACCCCGAGGTGCACGGTTCGCTGCTCGACCTGCCGAAGGTCGTCGCCGGCGCCGACCCGAGGCTGCGGGAGGGGGGCGAACTGGCCCCCCGCGCACGGCTGCTGCCGGGCGACTGCCGGGTGGAGATCCCGGTCACCGCCGACATGTACATCATCAAGAACATCCTGGAGTGGGACGACGAGAGCACCCGCCGTACGCTGCGCAACGTCGTGGCGGCGGGCCACCCCGGCGCCCGGGTGGTCGTCATCGAGAACCTGGTGGACGACACCACGTCGATGCGGTTCACCACCGCGATGGACCTGATGCTGCTGATGAACGTCGGCGGTCAGAAGCACACCCGGGACAGCCTGACCGGGCTGATGACCGAGGCGGGCCTCGCCGTCGGCGAGGTCACCCCGGTCAACCCCTTCCTGCACGCGATCCACAGCACGATCGGGCGGGTGTGAGTCCGGGTCAGCCGGTCATCTCCCGTACCAGCGACGTGGTGTGACGGCCCGCCCGGAACTCCGGGCGGGCCAGCACCGTGCGCAGGAAGTCCGCCGTGGTGCACACGCCCTCGCCGCGCACTCGCAGCTCCTCCAGGACGCGGTCCATCCGGGCCAGCGCCCGCTCCCGGTCCGGTGCCCAGACCACGGCCTTGGCCAGCAGGGAGTCGTAGTCCGGGCCGATGCGCCAGCCCGGGTAGGCGTGGGTGTCCACCCGGACGAAGGGGCCGCCGGGCGGCACGAACTCGGTGAGCAGCCCGGGGGTGGGGGCGAAGTCGCGGGCCGGGTCCTCGGCGTTGACGCGGCACTCCACGGCCACCCCGCGCGCCACGATGTCCTCCTGGCGCAGCGTCAGCGGGTGGCCCGCGGCGATCAGCAGTTGCTCGCGCACCAGGTCGACGCCGGTGACCATCTCGGTGACCGGGTGCTCCACCTGGAGCCGGCAGTTGACCTCCATCAGGTAGAAGTCGCGCTCCGGGGTGAGGACGAACTCGAAGGTGCCGACGCCCTCGTAGCCGACCGCCACGGCGCCGCGCACGGCGGCGTCGCACATGGCGCCGCGCAGCCGGGCCGGGAGGTCGGGGGCGGGGGTCTCCTCGACGAGCTTTTGGTGGTGGCGCTGGACGGAGCAGTCGCGCTCGCCCAGGTGCACCACCGCGCCGTGCCGGTCGCACACGACCTGCACCTCGACATGGCGGGCCCCGGCGATGTAGCGCTCCAGGTAGAGCCGGTCGTCGCCGAAGACCGCGCGGGCGTGCGCCCGGGTCTCGCGGAAGGCGTCCAGCAGCCGGTCCGGTTCGGTGACGACGGCCATGCCCCGGCCGCCGCCGCCCGCGACGGCCTTGAGGATCACGGGGTAGCCGGCCTGCTGCGCGGCCTCCTTCGCCTCGGCGGGACCGTCCAGCGGCCCGGGGCTGCCGGGCAGTACGGGCAGTCCCGCCTCCGCCATCAGGGCGCGGCAGGCCGCCTTGTCGCCGAGCCGGGCGAGCACCCGCGGTGAGGGGCCGATGAACGTCAGCCCGTTGGTCTCGCAGATCTCCGCGAAGTCCGGGTCCTCGGACAGGAAGCCGTAGCCGGGGTGGACGGCCTGCGCGCCGGTGCGGCGGGCCGCCTCGATGACGGCGGGGATGTTGAGGTAGCTCGCCCGCGCGGGGGGCGGCCCGATGTGCACGGCCTCGTCGGCGAACCGGACGACGGCCGAGTCCCGGTCGGCGGTGGAGTACACCGCGACGGTGCGCAGGCCGAGTTCGCGGCAGGCGCGGGCGACGCGCAGCGCGACCTCGCCGCGGTTGGCCACCAGTACGGTGGAGAACACGGCGTTCACTCCCCTCCGGCGTCCGGTGCGGGCGCGGCGGCTGCCGGCTCCACGGCGATCAGCCGCTGGTCGAACTCCACGGGCTGCGCGTCCCCCACGACGATCTCCACGACCCGCCCGGCGACGTCAGACCCGATCGTGCTCATCATCTTCATGACCTCCAGGACGCCCACCGGCTGACCGGGGACGACGAGGTCGCCGACGCGGACGTAGGGCGCGGCCCCCGGTTCCTGGGCGCGGTAGAAGGTGCCCACGGTGGGGGCGCGGACATAGTGGGGGGTCTCGGCCGGCGGCTCGCCGGGCTCATCGCCCGGCCGGGCCCCGGCGGTCCGCGATGTGATCCGCGGCGCCGTGCCGGCCGCCTCGGTCCCTTGGTGCTCCCGGGGTTCCGCCCACTCGATCTCGACCGAGGTCTGGCCGTGCCGCAGCCGGATGCGCCGTGGCGGGGTGGGCACCGAGCCGGCCAGTTCGGTCGCGCTGCGGCACACGGCGTCGAGCACCGGGTGCGCCGGTTGCGCGGTGGGGGCCGATCCGTTCAGATTCCTGCCCACGCCGGCGGCGTGGCCGGGCAACTTGTTGTCGCCGTGGAGCGTCATGGTGCTGCCTCCTCCTCCAGTCGTCCGAAACGGTGGAACCGGTGGAACTGGTGGAAACGATCGCGGCGTTCGGCCAGCAGCCGCTCGGGCTCCCGCGTGCGCAGTTCGTCCAGGGCGGCCGAGAGCGCGCCGCCGACATAGGCGGCCGCCGCCGCGTGGTCGCGATGGGCGCCGTCCGGCGGCTCGGGGACAACGCCGTCGACGATGCCGAGCCGCAGCAGGTCGCGGGCGTGCAGCCGCAGCGCGGCCGCGGCGAGGGGCGCGGCCTGCGGGTCCTTCCACAGGATCGCCGCACAGCCCTCGGGGCTGATGACGGAGTAGATGCCGTTGGCGCTGACCAGCACCCGGTCGGCGACGGCCAGCGCGAGGGCGCCGCCGCTGCCGCCCTCGCCGGTGATGACCGCGACCACGGGTACCGGCAGCCGGGACATCAGCCGCAGGTTCTCGGCGATGGCGAGCGCCTGGCCGCCGCTCTCGGCCTCCGGCCCGGGGTCGGCGCCCGGGGTGTCGATCAGGGTGATCACGGGCAGTCCGAGCTTCGCGGCGGTGCGCATGAGGCGGGCGGCCTTGCGGTGGCCGGCCGGGCCGGCCATGCCGAAGTGCCGCCGGCGGCGGCCATCGAGGGTGGGCCCGCCCTTGTGGTGGCCGATCAGCATGACCCGGTGTCCGTCGAGCAGGCCGGGCCCGCCGATCACGGCCGGGCAGTCGGCGCCGAGCCGGTCACCGTGCAGTTCGTGGAAGTCCTCCAGCAGGTGCGCCGCGTAGTCGGCGGCGGTCGGCCGACGCGGGTGGCGGGCCAGTCGTACGGCCTCCCAGGCGTCGGGCTCGGGCAGGGCGTCCACGTCGCGGACGACGGGGGCGGGTGCCCGGGGGGCCGCGGGGGGCCGCCGGGCACCGGGCCGCGGGCCGAGCAGCCGGGACAGCGCACCGCGCAGTGCGGCGCGCGGTACGACGTCGTCGACGAGACCGTGCGCGAGCAGGAACTCGGCGGTCTGGAAGCCCTCGGGCAGCTCCCGGCCGGTCGTCTGCTGCACGACCCGCGGTCCGGCGAAACCCAGGCGGGCACCGGGTTCGGCGAGGATGACGTCGGCAAGCGTGGCGTACGAGGCGGCGACGCCGCCGTAGGTCGGATCGGTGACCACGGACAGCACCAGGACACCGGCCTCGTCGAGTTCGGCGAGCACCTGCGCGGTCGCCGCCATCTGCATCAAGGACAGCGCGCCCTCCTGCATCCGGGCCCCGCCCGAGGCGGTGACCAGCAGCAGGGGGACGCGATGGCGCAGGCTGGTACGGGCCGCCAGGGTGATCCGGGCACCCACGCCGGGACCCAGACTGCCGCCCAGGAAGCGGAAGTCCATGACGGCGGCGACCACGGGCCGGCCCCCGATGGTGCCGCGCACGCACACCACGGCCTCGTCCAGGCCGGTGGTCTCCCGGGCGTCCCGCAGCCGCTGCGCGTAGGGCCGGGTGTCGGTGAAGTCCAGGGGGTCGTGCGCAGGCGGCCGCTCGCCACCCTCGGGGACGAGCGGCGCCTGCGAGCCCGGGTCCAGCAGCTGGTCCAGCCGCTGCCGGGCGGTGAGCCGGCCGTGCGCGCCGCATTCGGGGCAGACGCGCAGGGTGCGGGCGTAACGCTTGGCGTACACGAGCGCCTCGCAGCGTTCGCAGCGCACCCACTCCGGCTCGGTGGTGGCCATGTCAGCCGCTCCGCTCCCAGCGGTAGAACTCCCGGGCCATGGCGTCCTTGGGCTCACGCCAGGTCTCGGGGTTGTACGGCAGCACGAAGGACGACAGCCGCTCGCTGATGTCGCGGAAGGCGGGGTGGTCCTTGTGCCGGGCGACCTCCGGGCCGGGCGGCCGGTCGGCCTCGACCAGGTGCAGGTAGACGTCGCCGAACTGGAAGAGGCTGCGGCCGGTGACCCCGATCAGACCGGGCAGCTCGCCCCGGTCCGAGTCGGCGAAGACCCCGGCCACCTGGTCCTCGGCGCCCGGCTTGATCCGGGCCACGATGAGCGTGCGGTAGGTGCTCATGCGCGCCCCTCGCCGTCCTTGTGGCGCTTGACGACGCGCTCGCGGATCAGCTCCAGCTGCACCTTGGAGTTCTCGTTGATGCGGTTGGTCATCGCCTCGTCGTCCAGCGGCGCGCCGGGCTTCATGGCGAAGTCCTGGACCCAGCGCATCCGGACGCCCCCGGGGGTGTCCTGGTACGACCAGTGGATGTCCATGTACTGGAACGGTCCGGTCTCGACCCGGTGCGCGCGGACCGTGCGCGAGGCGCGGTCCGCGGTGCGCTCGGAGACCCAGCTCCAGACCTGCCCGTTCTCGTCGGGGTGCATCGTCAGACGGAAGACGACCCGGTCGCCGTCGCGCTCGACGATCTCCGCGGAGGCGTACTCGCTGAACAGCTGGGGCCAGTTCTCCACGTCGTTGGTGATGTCCCAGACGAGGTCGAGCGGGGCGGGGATGGTGATCTCGTTCTCGGTGTGCCCGGGCATGAATCAGACTCCTGCCTTGAGTGAGTTGTTGACGACGTCCATGAAGGCGCCGGGGGTCTTGCACGAATCGGCGTCGCCGGCGATCGACGCGCCCCGGTCGTTCTCCAGGGCGCCGACGATTCCCAGCAGGCCGAGCGAGTCCAGGCCGTACTCGGCGAAGGGCGTGTCGGGGTGACCGGCCAGCATGGTCGGTTCCACGGTGATGCCCGCACTGGACTTCATCAGAGCGGCGAGTTCGCCGTACGTGAGTTCCTTGGACATGGAGCTCTCTCCTTGGATGGACGGGACGGGCCTCAAGCCCGGACCACGAGGGCCGAGTTGGAGCCCATGAGGCCGCGGCTGAGGACCAGCGCGGTGCGCAGGTCCGCCGGGCGGGGCCGGCCGGTGACCAGATCGAGGTCGTGGCAGATGTCGGTGACGTTGGGGGTCGGGGGGACCACCTGGTCCCGCAGGGCGAGCACGGCGGCGGCCACGTCGAGCACCGGGGCGCCGCAGTAGGCGCGGCCGGTGCCGGTCTTGGGGGCGGTGACGGGGACGCGGGCGGCCCACGGTCCCAGGGCGTCGCCGAGCGCCAGCACCTCGGCCCGGTCGGCCTCGACGGTGCCGAGCGCGTCGGCGAAGACGACGTCGATGTCCTCGGGCGCGCACTGCGCTTCGGCGAGGGCGTCGCGGATCGCCCTGGCCAGGCCTTCGCGGGACCTGTCCCACTGGGAGGCCCCGGTGAAGGTGGCACCGTGCCCGGCGATGACGGCCCGGGCCTCGGCTCCGCGGCGGGCGGCGTGCTCGGCGTCCTCGACGACGAGCATGGCGCCGCCCTCGGCGGGGGCGAAGCCGCGGGCCCGGTCGGTGAAGGGCAGGTAGGCCCGGTCGGGTTCGGTCTCCAGGCTCAGTTCCCGGTAGCCGAGCTGGCACACGCCCGAGTACGGCGCCAGCGGCGCCTCGGCGGCGCCGACGACGACGGCCCGGGTGCCGGTGCCACGGGTGATGTTGCGGCAGGCGTGCGCGATGGCGTCCAGGCCGCCGGCCTCGTCGCTGGCGACGACGCCGCAGGGACCCTTGAATCCGCCGCGGATGGAGATCTGGCCGGTGCTCGCCGCGTAGAACCACGCGATGGACTGGTAGGGGCCGACGAAGTTCGGTCCCTGTCCCCACAGGTGCTGCAGTTCGCGCTGGCCGAACTCGCCGCCGCCGGAGCAGGCCGCGGTCACCACACCGATGTCGAAGGGGGCGTTCTCGTCCGGGCGCAGGCCGGAGTCGGCCACCGCCTGGTCCGCCGCCGCCATCGCGAAGTGGGTGAACCGGTCGGTCTGGACGGTGTAGCGCTCCTCGACGACCGCGGAGACGTCGAAGCCGCGCACCTCTCCGGCGACGCGCAGCGGAAGGTCCTGGCAGCCCTCGCGGCTGACCGAGTCGAGAACGGCGACGCCCTCCCGGGTCGCCTTCCAGAAGGCGTCCGCACCGATGCCGTTGGGCGCGACCACGCCTATGCCGGTGACCACCGCTCGGCTTCTCATCGCTGGCTACCCTCCGGTCGGTTGAGGACCACCGCGGACTGGAAGCCGCCGAACCCGCTGCCGACGGACAGCACGGTGCGCAGCTTGAGTTCGCGGGCGGTGCGCGGGACGTAGTCCAGGTCGCACTCGGGGTCCGGGGTCTCGTAGTTGGCGGTCGGCGGGACCACGCCGTGGGCGAGGGCGAGGGTGCAGGCGGCGAGTTCGATCGCGCCGATGGCACCGAGGGAGTGGCCCACCATGGACTTGATGGAGCTCATGGGCGTGGAGTAGGCGTGCTCGCCGAGGGAGCGCTTGACCGCGGCGGTCTCGTGGCGGTCGTTCTGCTTGGTGCCGGAGCCGTGGGCGTTGACGTAGTCCACGTCCCGGGGGTCGAGCCGCGCGTGGTCCAGGGCGCGGTCGATGGCCTCGGACATCTCCAGGCCCTCGGTGGTGAGACCGGTCATGTGGTAGGCGTTGCCGTAGGTGGCGTAGCCGCCGATCTCGCAGTAGATGCGGGCCCCGCGGGCCCGGGCGTGCTCCAGGTCCTCCAGGATGAGGACGGCGCCGCCCTCGCCCATGACGAAGCCGTCGCGGCGGGCGTCGAAGGGCCGGGAGGCGTGGGCCGGGTCGTCGTTGTTGGGCGAGGTGGCCTTGATGGCGTCGAAGCAGGCCACCGTGATCGGGGATATCGGGGAGTCCGAGGCGCCGGCGATGACGATGTCGGCGCGTCCCTCCTCGATGGTGTGGAAGGCGTAGCCCACCGCGTCCAGGCCCGAGGTGCAGCCGGTGGAGACGGTCTGCACGGGCCCGCGGGCGCCGTGCCGCTCGGCTATCTCGGAGGCGAGCGCGCTGGGTGCGAACGCCCGGTGGAGATGGGCGCCGGCCTTGGTGTGGTCGACGTCCCAGCGGGCACCGGACGCGCTGACGCGTATGTAGTCGTGTTCGAGCCGGGTGGTGCCGCCGACGGCGGTGCCGAGCGACACCCCGACCCGCCACGGGTCCTCGTCGTCCAGGTCCAGTCCGGCGTCGCGCAGCGCCTCGGCGGCCGCGACGAGCGCGAACTGGACGTACCGGTCGGCGCGTTCGGTGTCCTTGGGGCTCAGGCCGCAGGCCGCAGGGTCGAAGTCGACCTCGGCGGCTATGCGGGACCGGAAACCCGTCGCGTCGAAGAGCGTGATCCCGCGGGTCGCCGTACGGCCGGCGGTGAGAAGCTCCCAGAACGCGGGGACCCCGACACCGCCGGGGGCGACGACACCTGCCCCGGTGACCGCCACCCGGCGGGTCATGACGCCGGGCCCTGGTGTGTATCGGACCCGTGAGTGGCCGCGGTGGACCCGGTGGCCTCCGTGACCTCGGTGTCCACGTGGCCGAGTTCGGGCCGCGGGGCGAGCGGGCCGAGGTGGAAGACGAGCCGGGCCTCGGTGCTGCCGACGTTGCGGAACCGGTGCCGGACGTACGGGGGGATCATCAGGCCCTGCTCGGGCCGGAGCGGGCACGGCACCCCGTCGAGGTCGACCTCCAGGGAGCCGCACTCCACGTACACGAACTCCTCGGAGTACGGGTGGTAGTGCTCGCCGATCCGCTCGCCGGGCTGCACGAGCGCCACGCCCATGAAACCGCTCGTGGCGCCGACCGCGGTCGGGGTGAGCATCGCCCGCAGGTCACCGCCGCGGCGGCGGTTGGGCGCGGTGTCGCCGAGATTCACGATCGTCGGGGTGAACGGAACGTCCCGGTTGCTCCGGTCGTTCGTCAGCAGGTCATCCATGCTTCTCTCCTCCGGCCGGGCCGGCCCCGGGCGTACCCGGGGCCGGCCGGTACCTGCCGGTTGCGATGGCGGGTGTGGGGGTGGGTCAGGACGCGGGCGCGTTCACGGGGGCTCGCCGGTCGGTGAGCATCCGCATGTCGCACTCGTTGAGGAACCGCTTGAGGCCCAGGTCGCTCGAGACGTCCAGGTCCGGGCCGACGTCCAGCAGTCTGGCGAGCACGCTCGCCTTGTGCCGGCCGGCGGCCCCGACCGCGATCAGGGGCGCCTCCTCGACCGGCATCCGCAGGTCGATGAGTCGGACGACGATGTCCTCGCGCAGGTAGACCGTGCTGCGCGCGAGCGGGCCCTTCGGGTCCTCCACCGCCTGTTCGTCCTGCGCCGCCAGCATCTTGGCGACGGAGGGCCCGCAGCCGTCCTTGGCGGGGTAGAACAGGGCGTGCCGGCGCAGGGTCTCCGGCCGGTCGGCGCCCTTGGCGACGTGGTGCACGGCCGGCAGTGCCGCGCGGGCGAAGAACTCCCGTGCGGAACTGGGGTCGCTGAGGTCGCGGTGTGCCTCGAGGTAGGGGTTGATGGCCTCCTCGACCTCCTGCACCTCCGGCTGCCGCGCCACGTGGCGCAGCGCCCGGATCAGGTCGCCCTCCACCTCCACCGCTCGCACGACACGGTTGCCGTGCATGAACAGCGAGGTGCGGTGCAGCCGCGTGGTCTCGTCGACCTGCGCCTGCGGTGAGGTGTAGCCGGACAGGATGTCGGCGACCGCCGCCTCGCTGCCGGGCTTCACGGTGAAGGTGATGGCGTGGCGGTTCAGCCCGTCGCCGACCCTCGGCACGGACTGCAGGAGACCCGGCTCGTACGAGGTACGGGTCTCCCGCAGCACGCCGAAGCGCAGCGAGCGGGTGTCCTTCACGCAGCCGTGCATCGGCTGCACCATCTCCAGATGGGTCGGGCTGTCCACCCAGGCCAGGAAGTGCAGCGCACTGTCCCACTCACTGGTGATCAGCCATTGCGAGGGATTCTCGATCGACTGGCAAAGCTGGTCGCTGACGTGCCCGGGCACGGCAGCGACATGGCGGCACATTTGGTCATACGCGTCAAGAAACCGCTGCTCGGCACCGTCCTCGACATCCAGCATGAGGACGACGCGCAGGCGAGTGCCATCGAGCGCGGACTGCGAGACCTTTTCGGCCAGGGGTGTCATATTCCACCTCTTTCGAGAGCGAGCAACCCCGAGGTCCGTCGTCCATTGATCGTGCTGTGGTGGCCCAACCGGTGCGAGATATGTGATCCGATTGGGTGATGGGCGCAAATACGCTCCGTTATCGGGCATCAAGGGAGCTATGACTCCACAGGCCGAAGACCGGGTCCCGGTCCTCATCGTGGGGGGCTCCCTCGTCGGGCTCTCCACCTCAGTCTTCCTGGGCCGGCTCGGCGTCCGGCACCTCCTCGTCGAGAAGCACCCGGGAACGTCCATCCACCCCCGCGGCCGCGGCAACAACCTGCGGACCATGGAGGTGTTCCGCACGGCGGGCGCCGAGCAGTTGATCCGGCAGGCCGCCTCCGTACTCGCCGACAACCACGGCATCCTCCAGGCCGAGTCGCTGACCTCGGCCAACGCCGAGTGGCTCTTCCGGAACATCGACCCGGGCGGCCGGCTCGCCGGGATCAGCCCCAGCGGCTGGTGCCTGTGCAGCCAGAACGACCTGGAGCCGGTGCTGCTGAAGTACGCCCGCGACCTGGGCGGCGACCTGGCCTTCAGCACCGAGATGCTCTCCTTCGAGCAGTCCGCCGACGGTGCCGGCGTCACGGCCGAACTGCTGGACCGGGAGACCGGCGCGCGCCGCACGGTGCGCGCGGACTACCTGGTCGCCGCCGACGGCCCGCGCAGTCCCGTGCGCGAGCGGCTGGGGATCGGCCACAGCGGCCGGGGCGACCTGTTCGCCAACATCAGCGCCACGTTCCGGGCCAAGCGCCTGGCCGAGGCCGTCGGCGACCGGCACTTCATCGCCTGCTACCTGACCAACCCCGAGGCCGACGGGGTGCTGCTGCCCGTCGACAACCAGGAGAACTGGGTCTTCCACGCCCCTTGGCACCCCGAACAGGGCGAGAAGATCGAGGACTTCACCGACCAGCGGCTCATCGCCCACATCCGCACCGCGGTGGGCGTGCCCGACCTGGAGATCGAGATCACCGGCCGCGCCCCCTGGCGGGCCGCCGAGCGCGTCGCCGACTCCTACGGCCGCGGCCGGGTGCTGCTCGCCGGCGACTCCGCCCACGAGATGTCCCCGACCGGCGCGTTCGGCTCCAACACCGGCATCCAGGACGCCCACAACCTGGCCTGGAAGCTCGCGGCGGTCGTCGGCGGCTGGGCCGGGCCCGGGCTGCTGGAGACCTACGAGGCGGAGCGCCGCCCGGTCGCGGTGGCGACCAGCGAGCGGGCCTCGGCCCGTTCCGCCGAGCACGCCCACCCCGGGTACGCCCCGCCGGCGGGCGGCGGCCCGCAGAAGGGCGTGCTCGTGGTCGCCCTCGGCTACCGCTACCCCGAGGGCGCCTTCCTCGGCGGCGACCCCGGCCGGTCGGTCGTCCCGGAGGACTTCCGCCCGGTCGCCGAGCCCGGCGGGCGCGCCCCGCACCTGTGGGCGACGGCGCCGGACGGCGAGCGCCGCTCCACGCTGGACCTCTACGAGCGCTCCATGGTGCTGCTCTGCGGTGACGGCGCCGAGGGCCGGGCGTGGCACGACGCCGCCCGCACGGCCGGCGCGCGCCTCGGTGTGCCGCTGGCCGCGTACCGTCTCGGCGGCTCCGCCGAGGCCGACCTGACCCCGGAGGGCGACACGGACTGGGCCGCCCTGCACGGTGTGTCGCCGCGCGGCGCGATCATGGTCCGCCCGGACGGCTTCGTCGCGTGGCGCGCCGAGGACGCCGTGGACGACCCCGAGGCCACCGTGGCCGGGGTGCTGACGACGGTGCTGCGGCGCGGCTGACCGTCCGCCGGACAAGGGCCCCGTGGGGGGCCGGAACCCGTGGTTCCGGCCCCCCACGGGGCCCGCGTTCTTCCCGGGTGCGGTGGCCGGCCGCGGCCGGTCACCGCACCCGCGCGTCAGCCCGTCGAGGCGGGCGTCGACGTCGTGGCCCCGGCCGGGACGCCCGGTTCCGGCACGCCGGTCCAGGCCGGGGCGGGCCAGCCGCGCCAGGGGGCGTAGTCGGGATTGGTCACGCACCGGGCGGTGATCTCGGTCCGGGTCGCGGGGTCCACCGGGCAGCCCTTGACGACGAACTGCCGCGCGATGCCTCCGGGAAAGGCGATGCCCGTCTGCGGCGCGCGCACCGTACGGGTGCCGAGGGTGGCGTTGACGTCGATGCCGCCGGGGGCGTCGATCCAGTAGTGGTAGGCCGCGCCCTGCCGGCGGTAGGCCTCCCGGTCGTAGGTGGCGGCCACGTAGGGCGCCGGCTGGTCGCGCTGGGCGTAGGACCTCAGGTCGTACTGGCCGTGGGTGTCGGCCGGGCGCAGGCCCTCCTTGAAGACCACCGCGGGCGACCGGTCGTCGGACCGGTACAGGGCACGGCAGTTGGCGCGCCAGGCGGGCGCGTCCGGGCGCATCCTGGCGAGGTCCACATCGGTCTCCGCCGCAGCGTAGAGCCGGTCGGGAACGAGGGGGCACCACTCGGCGGCGTCGGCAAGCCCGGGGGCGACGGCGTCGGCGGTGGCGCACAGCGGGAGGGCGAGGGCGCCCAGCGGAAGCGCGGCGGCGCTCAGCCGGCGCAGCATACGCAGTGTGGTCATACGATCACGATCACCCCGGTCCGGCCCGGCGCCGGGGATGCTCACCCGTTCGTCGGCGTGTCCGCGCGGCACGGCCGGCCACGCGGGACCCCCGTGCGAAAGAGGCCCCCTGCGCGCCGTTGTTCGGCGGAGTGGGGGCCTCTCATTCGTCATGGAACCAGGGGGTGTGATCCATGACGTCCTGGAACGACCGAGCCGGGTCGATGGGGTCGTTACGCACAACTATACGTCATTCCCCACCCCAGACCTCACGATGTGTGCGTGAGGTGGGCCACTGACCTTGTAAACGCAGGCGTGAAGTTCACTTTGTGTTCAACGGTCCATGACGCGCATTTCGAACCAGGTGGTCTTTCCGCGCGGCAGCAGATCCACGCCCCAGCGGTCGGCGAGCTTGTCCACCAGGAACAGCCCGCGGCCGCTGATGTCCATCTCCCGCACCGGCATGAGACAGGGCAGCGCCCGGGACGGGTCGCGCACCTCGACCCGGATCCAGCCGCGGCGGCGCAGCATGCGCAGGCCGAAGGTGCGGGCTCCGGTGTGCCGGACGGCATTGCCGACGAGCTCGGAGACGAGTAACTCGACCACGTCGTTGAACTGCGGCAGGCCCCACAGCCGCAGCACCGACAGCGCCAGCCGGCGTGCGGTGGCCGCGGACTCCGGGCGCGAGGTGAGCGGCACCTCGCCCTCGGACGGGTTCCCCACCAGATCGAGGGATGCCGCCAGTTCGTCGGCCGCCGCGGGCGGCCGCCCCGCAGCCGGGATCGTCACCCGCTGCGGCTGTTCCGATGCTCCCTGCTGCCCCGCCATGCCCTCATGATGACCGCCCCGAGCGGCGGTTCGGGGCGGATCGGGGGAATTGGCCGGGCGGAATGGGATGTTCCGAGTAGTCGTTTTGACATATGTCAAGGGCAAAAATGGATCTCCCACCATGCCCTTCACCTGCGACGACCGCGTCCTGACGGCGGCCTGTCAACCCATCCGGCGCGGGTCGCCTTAAGGTCTGCTTAAGGTTCCCTTAAGGCGACCGGGCCGGTTCCGAAGGTCACTCAACCGGGTGGGGGCTAAAGGAACTTCGCCTTGCCGGGCCCCTCCTCGACGAAGCTGCGCATGCCCGTCGTGCGGTCCTCGGTGGCGAACAGCCCCGCGAAGAGGTTGCGTTCGATCGTCAGGCCGGTCTCCAGATCGGTCTCCAGGCCGGCGTCGACCGCCTCCTTCGCGGCGCGCAGCGCCAGCGCCGGGCCGCGGGCCAGGCGCTCCGCCCAGGCGCGCGCCTCGGCGTACACCTGCTCGGCGGGGACCACCTTGTCCACCAGACCGATCGTCAGCGCCTCGTCCGCCGGCACCATGCGGCCGGTGAAGATGAGGTCCTTGGCCTTGGACGGCCCGACCAGCCGGGACAGCCGCTGGGTGCCGCCGGCGCCCGGGATCAGGCCGAGCAGGATCTCCGGCTGGCCGAGCTTCGCGTTCTCCCCGGCGATCCGGATGTCGGCGCACAGGGCGAGTTCACAGCCGCCGCCCAGCGCGTAACCCGTCACGGCGGCGACCACCGGCTTGGGGATCCGGGCCACCGCCGTGAAGGAGTCCTGCAGCGCGCGGGCCCGGACGGCCATGGCCTCGTAGTCCATGGCCTGCATCTCCTTGATGTCCGCGCCCGCCGCGAACACCTTCTCGCCGCCCCAGACCACCACGGCCCGGACGTCGTCGCGCCGGGCCGCCTCCTCCGCGACCTCGCGGAGCCGGTCCTGTGTCGCGACGTCCAGCGCGTTCATCGGGGGGCGGTCCAGGCGAATGGTGCCGACACCCTCGTCGACCTCAAGATTGACTGTCATGGCCGACGAGGGTATCCGTGAACGCCCGTTTACGCTGCGACGTGCCTCACGGGCACGGCGCCCGCTGTCAGGAGGCGGCGGTCCACTCGCTCCACGGCATGTTCCAGCCGTTGAGCCCGTTCCACCACTGCACCGTCTTGTCCTTGGAGTTCTTCACCTCGACGACGTCCCCGATCATCGAGTTGTCGTAGAACCAGCCCGACGGACTGCTGCTGCTGCCGCCGCGCACGTCCTGCAGACCGACGCAGCCGTGGCTGACGTTGGCGTTGCCGAAGGTGGAGGGGCTCGCCCAGTAGTTGCCGTGGACGAAGGTGCCCGAGGTGGTCAGGCGCTGCGCGTGCGGCACGTCCTTGATGTCGTACTCGCCGCCGAAGCCCACCGTGTCGCCGTTCATACGGGTGACCGGGTAGCGCTCGGTGATGACCATCTTGCCGTTGTACGTGGTCGTTCCCGGACCACCGGAGGTGATCGGTATGGTCCGCAGCAGCCTGCCGTCGCGGTAGACCTTCATGGTGTGCTTCGCCGCGTCGACGATGCTGACCTGGCTGCGGCCCACGGTGTAGTGGACGTCCTTGGACTGGGTGCCGTAGACGCCGTCCGCGCCCTCGACGCCGTTCAGCCGCAGGGACAGCGTGATCTTGGTGCCCTTCGCCCAGTACTTCTCCGGGCGGAAGTCGATGCGCTGGTTGCCGTACCAGTGGCCGGCGACCGGGACGGACGGGCTCGCGGTGACCGCGATGGCCTTCTCGACGGCCTTCTTGTCCTTGATGGGGCGGTTGAAGTTGAGGGAGACCTCCATCCCCGTGCCGATCGTCTGACCGTCCTCCGGGGTGAAGAAGCCGATGAAGGTGTCCTTCGGGGTGACCGTGGTGAAGCTCGCGTGCTTGGCGGACTCGCGTCCCGCGCTGTCCTTGGCTATGGCGTCCACCGTGTACTTGGTCGACGCGCCCAGCGTCTCGGACGGCTCCCATCCGGTGCCGTCGGCGGATATCTCCCCGTCGACCGGTTCGCCCTTGGCCGTCTTCACCACCACCGAGGTCAACTTGCCCTTGCCCGCGGTGATCTTCAGCGCCCCCGTGGTGGCCACGTCGTCCGCGCCGTCCTCCGGCGCGATCGTCACGACGGCCTGCGACTCGGTGGTGTCACCGGTGCCGCCGCTCGCCGACGCCGACGCCCCCGGCTTGGCCTGGTCGCCGCCGTCCTTGCTGTTCCCGCTCGCGCTGCCACCGCAGGCGGTCACCAGCAGCAGCATCGCCCCCGTCGCCAGGGCCAAGGTGGTGCGCTTGGCGCCCGGCGCTCCCTGTATCGCCTTCAACTCTTCTCTCCCCATGCCCGGCCGTGCCCGTGTGAGTCCCCCTCACTCTCGGATCAGCCAACCACAGGAAGGAGGTCCGGCAGGTCCCGGTAATGTCACCGTTCCGTCCCGATCACCGGGCCCTGCCGCAGCGGGTGTTCAGCCGCCGGACCGCCACTGCTGCCAGGACAGGTTCCAGCCGCCCAGCCCGTTGTCCGGGGCGACGGTGCGGTCGTGGGAGTTGACCACCGTGACCATGTCCCCGACGAGCGTGTGGTCGAAGAACCAGCCCGCCGGAGTGGCGTCCCCGCCGCCCTTCACGTCGTACAGGCCGACGCAGCCGTGGCTGGTGTTGGCGGAGCCGAAGGTGCCGGGGGCCGCCCAGTAACTGCCGTGCACGAAGGTGCCGGAGCGGGTCAGGCGCAGGGCGTGCGGGACGTCCGGGATGTCGTACTCGCCGCCGAAACCGACGGTGTCGCCGTTCATCCGGGTCAGCCGCAGCTTCTCGGAGACCACCATGGCGCCGTTGTACGTGGGGTTGTCGGGCGCGCCGGCCGAGATCGGCAGGACGCGGAACACCTGCCCGGCCCGGCGCACCGTCATGGTGTGGGTCGCCGCGTCGACGACGCTGGTCTGGTCCCGGCCGACGGTGAAGCGCACGTCCTTGTGCTGCACCCCGTACACCTCGGGCGCGGCCTCCACGTCGCGCAGCCGCAGCGCGAGGGTGACCTCGGTGCCGGGCTGCCAGCGGTAGCGGGGCCGGAAGTCCAGACGCTGGTCGCCGAACCAGTGCGGCGCGACGTCGACGGCCGGCTCCGAGGTCACGGAGATCGCCCGCTCGACGGCCGCGCGGTCGGCCACCGGCCGGTTGAAGTCCAGGGACACGATCATGCCGGTGCCCACTGTCTGGCCGTCCTCCGGCGTGAAGTAGCCGACCAGGGTGTTCTGCGGGACGAGGGTGGTGAAGACCGCGTGTTTGGCCGCGCGGCGGCCGTCTCCGTCCACCGCGACCGCGTCCACGGTGTACTTCGCCGACAGCGCCAGCCGGTCGCGGGGCTGCCAGCGGGTGCGGTCGGCGCTGAGCACGCCGTCGATCCCGGTCCCCTCGCCGTCGGCCACCCGCACGGAGCTGAGCCGGCCGTGCTCCGCCTCGACGGTGAACGGATCGTCGGGTCGCACGTCGCGGGCCCCGTCACCCGGCGTGATCCGGATCTGAGCCTGCGACAGCTTCGGAGCGCGGTCCGCGGCGGTACCGCCCTCCCCCGGCGCGAAGCCGAGCCCGCACGCCGTCAGCACCAGACCCATCCATATGGCGGCGGTCGATCCCACCCCCGCGCGCACAGCGCGCCGCACCGCAGTCGTCACGCAGGGTCAACGACCGGGGGGCCGCGGGGAAACGTGCCGACGCTGGCGATCGATCACACGTGTGACGTCCCGCGGGGAACGGGAAAGTAAAGCGGGAGGGCGCGACGCGGGCACGGGAGGGACACCGTGCCGCGACGGACCTGGCCGGCGCGGCCAGGACCGGCGTCCCCCGAGCCGCAGGAGGCGAGCACGTGTCAGAGACGCGCCAGGACGATACGGCCGAGCGGGCCGGCATGCTGCGCCCGGTCGGCCCCCCGATCGCTCCCCTGTCCGTGCCCCTCCCCCGCCCGCACTCCGATCCGGCGGCCGCCGAGCCGGAGCCGGCGCGGGAGGTCTGGCCGGGCAGCCCGCAGCCGCTGGGGGCCCGTTTCCACCTCGGCCCGGACGGGCGGCCGGGCACCAATTTCGCGCTGTGGGCGGGCGGTGCGGAGTCCGTCGAACTCTGCCTGTTCGACGACGACGGCGCCGAGAGCAGGATCCCGCTGACCGAACTGACCCATGAGATCTGGCACGGCTTCGTCCCCGGCGTCCTGCCGGGGCACCGCTACGGCTACCGGGTGGGCGGCCGCTGGGACCCGTGGACCGGCGCCCGCTGGAATCCGGCCAAGCTGCTGCTCGACCCGTACGCGCGGGCGGTGGACGGCGACTTCGCGCTCCCGCCCGAGGTGTACGGCCACGTCCGGGACTGGCCGGAGCGCGCGGTCGCCGACACCGTGCGCGACAACCGCGACTCGGCCCCGCACGTGCCCAAGGGCGTGGTGGTGGACGACGACGACTCCTGGGTGGACGACCGGCGCCCCAAGACGCCGTGGGCCGACTCCGTCATCTACGAGCTGCACGTGCGCGGTTTCACCATGCGCCACCCGGGCGTCCCGCCCGAGCTGCGCGGCACCTACGCGGGGCTCGCGCACCCCGCGGCGGTGGAGTACCTGGCGGGACTCGGCGTGACGGCGGTGGAACTGCTGCCGGTGCACCAGTTCGCGCACGAGGACCACCTGCTGCGCCGGGGCCTGCGCAACTACTGGGGCTACAACTCCGTCGGCTACTTCGCCCCGCACGCCGGCTACGCCGCCACCGGCAGCCGCGGCCAGCAGGTCGGCGAGTTCAAGCGGATGGTGCGCGCGCTGCACGACGCGGGCATCGAGGTGATCCTCGACGTGGTCTACAACCACACCGCCGAGGGCAGCGAGCTGGGCCCGACCCTGTCCCTGCGCGGCATCGACAACCGCGGCTACTACCGCCTGCAGGCGGACCCCCGCCGCTACGCCGACTACACCGGCTGCGGCAACACCCTGCACGTGGTGCAGCCCCAGGTGCTGCGGCTGATCACGGACTCGCTGCGCTACTGGGTCACCGAGATGGGCGTCGACGGCTTCCGCTTCGACCTGGCGGCGGCGCTGGCCCGCTCCATGCACGACGTCGACATGCTCTCCCCCTTCCTCGCCGTCATCGCCCAGGACCCGGTGCTGCGCCGGGTCAAGCTGATCGCCGAGCCGTGGGACGTCGGCTCCGGCGGCTACCAGGTGGGCGCCTTCCCGCCGTTGTGGACGGAGTGGAACGACCGCTACCGCGACACCGTGCGCGACTTCTGGCGCGGCACCCACCACGACGTGCGCGACCTCGGCTACCGGCTGTCGGGCTCCAGCGACCTGTACGCGTGGGGCGGCCGCCGGCCGTACGCCTCGGTCAACTTCATCACCGCGCACGACGGCTTCACCCTGCGCGACCTGGTGAGCTACGAGAGGAAGCACAACGAGGCCAACGGCGAGGACAACCGGGACGGCACCAACGACAACCGCTCCTGGAACTGCGGGCACGAGGGCGAGACCGACGACCCGCAGGTGACGGCGCTGCGCCGGCGGCAGCTGCGCAACATGCTCTCCACCCTGCTGCTGTCCACCGGGGTGCCGATGCTGACCTCCGGGGACGAGGCGGGGCGCACCCAGGGCGGCAACAACAACGCCTACTGCCAGGACAACGCGATCGGCTGGATGGACTGGTCGCTGCTGCAGGACCCGGCCTGGGCCGCGCTGCGCGACCTGACCACGCGGCTGGTGCGGTTGCGCCGCCGCCATCCGGTGCTGCGCCGTAGGGCCTTCTTCTCCGGGCGCCCGCAGTCCGACGGCGGGCTGCGGGACCTGGCCTGGTTCACCGCGCGGGGGCGGGAGATGACCGAGGCGGACTGGCACGGGGCCAACTCGACGCTGGGGATGTACCTGTCCGGCGCGGACATCCCGCACCGCGACCAGCAGGGGCTGCCGGTGCGCGACGACAGCTTCCTCGCCGTGCTGCACGCCTCGCACCGCCCGGTCCGCTTCACGCTGCCGGGCGCGCCGTGGGCGGCGGAGTACGAACTGCTGCTGGACACCTCGCTGGAGGAGCAGGCGGAGGCGCCGGGCACCCGCCACCGGGCCGGCGACGTCCTGACGGTACCGGGGCGGACGGTGCTGCTGCTGCGGGTGGTCTGAGGCGCGAGACAGCGCGGCGAAGGTGTGGACTCGACCAATTGGTCCAGTCCACACTGGTCGTCCGTGACCTCCGCATCTCCGCCCTCCCCGCCGCACGCCTCCGACCGCACCGCGGGAGCCACCCCCCGGGACCGGCTGTGGTCACGGGGGTTCGCGCTCTACTTCACCGCCCGCAGCGTCGCCATGCTCGGCGACTCGATGCTGCCCGTCGCCCTGTCGGCCGGACTCCTCCAGCACGGCTACGGCGCGGGCGACATCGGCTTCGCCATGGCCTCGTTCACCGCCTGCTTCGCGGGGCTGGTGGTGTTCGGCGGGGTGCTCGCCGACCGCTTCAGCGCCCGCGGCCTCATGATCGGCGCGGATCTGGTGCGGGTGGGCACGCAGACCCTGGCGGCGGCCCTGTTCTTCTCGGGGCACGTCGTGCTGTGGCAGATCTGCCTGATCGGCGCGGTCAACGGCGCGGCGGGCGCGATGTTCCAGCCAGGGGTGGCCAGTACGGTCCCGCAGGTGGCGCGGGACGTCCAGGAGGCCAACGGCGTCGTCCGCACGGCCGAGTCGCTGATGGCGCTGGCGGGCCCGGCGCTGGCCGGTGTGCTGGTGGCGTTCGCCTCCTCCGGCGGGGTGTTCGCCGTGCACGCCGGCACGTACGCGGTGAGCGCGGTCTGCCTGCTGCTGCTCCGGCTGCCCGGGCGGACCGCGGAGGAGCCGCGGGACGCCGTCCGGCGCGGCAGCTTCCGGGCCGACCTGGCCGAGGGGTGGCGGGAGTTCCGGGCCCGCACCTGGATGTGGTCGGTGATCGTGATCTGGATGGCCTTCATGATCATGGTCATGGGCCCGGTGACCCCGCTGGCGGCCGGTGAGATCCTGCCCGCGCACGGTCCGAAGGCGTACGGCCTGGTCTCCTCCGCCCTGGGGGCGGGCACCGCGCTCGGCGGACTGCTGGCGATCCGGGTCCGGCCGGCCCGTCCGCTGCGGGGCGGGGCCCTGGCGCTGTTCGGGTTCGCGCTCTACCCGGCGGCGGTCGGCGCGGGGCTGCCGGTGCCGGTGGTCGCGGCGGCGGTGCTGGTCGCCGGGACGGCCTGGGCGTTCTGGAGTGTGATGTGGGCCACCAGCGTGCAGACCCAGGTGCCCGGCGAGATCCTCAACCGGATCCACGCGTACGAGGTCGCGGGGTCGGTCGCCATGCTGCCCGTCGGGCAGGCGCTGGCGGGGCCGGCGGCCGGAATCCTCGGGGCCCGCCCGGTCCTGCTGGCCGGTGGCGTGGTGACCCTGGGGGTCTGTGCGGCGCTGCTGTCGGTACCCGCCGTGCGCGACCTCGGCCGAAAATCCGGATGAGCGTTGTCAGTGGTCGGCCGTACTCTCTGAAACGATGCCTGAGTCGACCATCCATCCCGCGCCCGACCGTCCCCGATCCGCCGTCCGCTCCCTGCTGCGCCTGTGGCCGTACGTCAGACCGGTCAGCCACCGGCTGTTCGGCTCCGCGGGCGTGGCCGTGGTCGCGTCGTGCCTCGCGCTGCTCATCCCGCTGGTCCTGAAGTGGATCGTGGACGGCCCGGTCGCCGACCACGACCCCTCCGGCGTCTGGCTCGGCGGCGGCGTCGTACTGCTGCTCGGGCTCCTGGAGGCAGGGCTGTTCGGCATACGGCGCTGGCTGGTGGCCCGGCCGATGGCGGGGCTGGAAGCGTCCATGCGGGCGGAGCTGTACCAGCGGCTGCAGCGCCTGCCGGTGGCCTTCCACGACCGCTGGGGATCGGGACAGCTGCTCTCGCGCGCCACGAACGACCTGCAGATCCTGCGGATGTTCCTGACGTTCCCGATGGTCTTCCTGGCGGTCAACGGCGCGACGATCGTGGCGGGCTTCGCCATCCTGTTCTTCCAGCACTGGTCGCTCGGGCTGATCCTGCTGGTGCCCGTCGTACCGCTGGTGTTCCTCTGCGCGTACTTCGAGGCGCGCTACCAGCAGGCCTCCCGGCTCGCCCAGGACCAGGTCGGCGACCTGACCACGCTGGTCGAGGAGTCCGTGCTCGGCATCCGGATCATCAAGGCCTTCGGCCGGCACCGCAGCCAGGCCGAGGCCTTCCGCCGCCAGTCGCGCGAGCTGCGCGGCACCGAGCTGCGCAAGGCCCGGCTGCTGGCCGACCTGTGGATGGTCATCACCGCCCTGCCGGACGTGGCGCTCGGCGCGGCGCTGGTGCTGGGCGCGACGCAGGTGGCCGACGGCGACCTGTCCGCCGGCACGCTGGTGGCCTTCCTCTCCACCGCGCTGGCGCTGCGCTGGCCCGTGGAGTCGCTGGGCTGGCTGCTGTCGTTCAGCAACGAGGCGGCCACCGCCGCCGACCGCGTCTTCGAGGTGCTGGACTCCGAGATCCCCCCGGAGACCGGCGAAGGCACCGGGCCGGAGGTGACGGCCGGGGGTGGCGACGGCATCCGCTTCTCCGGTGTCCGCTTCCGCTACCCCGACGCCCCCGAGGGCACCCCCGACCTGCTCACCGGCATCGACCTGCACATCCGCAGCGGTGAGACGGTCGCCCTGGTCGGCTCCACGGGCAGCGGCAAGACCACGCTCACCTCGCTGATCCCCCGGCTGTACGAACCGACCGGGGGCCGCATCACCCTGGACGGCGCCGACTCCGCCGGGCTGAGCCGGTCCGCGCTGCGCCGCATCGTGGCCACGGCCTTCGAGGAGCCCACGCTCTTCTCCGCCAGCGTCCGGGAGAACGTCCTGATGGGCGCCCCCGACGCGGACGAGGCCGATCTGCTGCGGGCCCTGGAGATCGCCCAGTGCGACTTCGTCCACAAGCTCCCGCAGGGGGTGGAGACCCAGGTCGGCGAACAGGGCCTGAGCCTGTCCGGCGGCCAGCGGCAGCGACTCGCCCTGGCCCGCGCGGTGGTGGGACGGCCGCGCTTCCTCGTCCTGGACGACCCGCTGTCCGCGCTGGACGTCCACACCGAGGCCCTGGTCGAGGCCGCCCTGCGCCAGGTGCTCGCCACCACCACCGCGCTGGTCGTGGCCCACCGTCCTTCCACGGTGATGCTGGCCGACCGCGTCGCCCTGATGGCCGACGGCCGGGTCACCGAGGTCGGCACGCACCACGAACTGCTCGCCACCTCCGCGGAGTACCGCCGTCTGATGTCCGGCCAGGACGAGCCCGCCGCCGTCCCCTCCGGCGGAGGCGCGGCCGGATGACCCCGTCCCGCACCGGCCGCAGCAGGATCCGATCCCAAGGGAGCAGCGCACGATGACCTCCGTCGCGGAGTCAGGGCCCTCCACCGGCGAACCCGGTGAGGCGGGCCGCCCCGGCGAACCCGCCCCGCCCGGTGAGCCGGCCGAGGAGCACAAGCCGGCCGGCTCACCGGGCGGCGACGATCCCTTCGACCGGGACACCCTCCCGACGCCCCCCGGGGCGTCGGGCCGGCTGCTGCGCGACCTCGTCGGCCCGCACCGCGGGCGGGTCTGGTTCGCGGCCGTGATGCTGCTCCTGCAGCAGGCCGCCGTGCAGGCGGGCCCGCTGATCGTGGCGGTGGCCATCGACCGGGCGATCCCGGCGCTGCGCCGGGGCGACCACGGGCCGCTGATCGCGGTGGCGGTGGGCTACATCGGGTGCGCCGTCGCGGGCGGCCTGCTGCAGCGCACGTTCATCCGCAGGGCCGGGGTGATCTGCCAGGACGTCCTGGTGGAGCTGCGCAGCCGGATCTTCCGGCACGCCCAGGCGCTGGGCCTGGACTTCCACGAGCGCTACACCTCGGGCCGGATCATCGCGCGCGCGACCTCCGACGTGGAGTCGATCCGCGAACTGCTGACCGAGGGCCTGCAGGAACTGCTCAACGTCGGGCTGTCGGTGCTCTACATCTCCGCGGTGCTGCTCTGGCTGGACTGGCCGCTCGGCCTGTTCACGCTGGCGAGCGGGGTGCCGCTGGTGTTCACCATCCGCGCGTTCCGCCGCCGCTCCGCCCGGGTGTACACGCGGCGCTCGGCCGCGACCGCCGCGGTCATCGTGCGCTTCACCGAGACGATGAACGGCATCCGGCCCGTGCAGGCGTTCCGCCGCGAGCACGCCAACGACGAGGCCTTCGGCGAGCTGAACGCCGCGCACCGCAAGGCCAACGGCGACGCGATCCTGGAGATGGGCCGGTTCACCGTCTCCTCCTGGCTGATCGCCAACACCTCGGTGGCGCTGGTGGTCCTGTGGGGCGCGTACCGGGTGGCCTCCGGCTCGCTGGAACTGGGCGTGCTCGCGGCCTTCGTGCTCTACCTGCGCCGGCTGTACGCGCCGATCGACCCGCTCGGCATGTTCCTCAACTCCTACCAGTCGGCCGCCGCCTCGCTGGAGAAGATCGCCGGCCTGCTCGCCCAGCGGCCCTCGGTCCCCGAGCCGGAGGCACCGCGCGCCCTGCCGCCCACGGAGGTGGAGATCCCGGGCCGCGAGGTCGTCTTCGACGACGTCCGCTTCGCCTACCGCACCGGCGGCGAGGTGCTGCCCCGCTTCGACCTGCGGCTGCCCGCGGGCCAGACGGTGGCGGTGGTCGGGGCGACCGGCGCCGGCAAGTCGACGCTCGCCAAGCTGCTGGCCCGCTTCTACGACCCGACCTCGGGCCGTGTCACCCTCGACGGGGTGGACCTGCGCGACCTGGCGCTGCCGGACCTGCGCCGCGGTGTGGTCATGGTCACCCAGGAGGCGTTCCTCTTCTCCGGCACGGTCGCCGAGAACATCGCGATCGGCCGCCCGGAGGCGACCCGCGAGGAGGTCGAGGACGCCGCCCGCGCCATCGGCGCCCACGAGTTCATCGCCGCCCTCCCGGACGGCTACGACACCGACGTCCGCAAGCGCGGCGGCCGGATCTCGGCCGGCCAGCGGCAGTTGGTCGCCTTCGCGCGGGCGCTGCTCGCCGACCCCGCCGTGCTCATCCTCGACGAAGCCACCTCCTCGCTGGACGTGCCCGGCGAACGCGCGGTGCAGCGCGCGATGAGCGAGGTGCTGCGCGGCCGCACGGCGGTGATCATCGCCCACCGTCTGTCGACGGTCGAGATCGCCGACCGCGTCCTCGTCATGGACCAGGGCCGGATCGTGGAGGACGGCACCCCCGCCGACCTCATCTCCGGCAGCGGCCGCTTCGCCGACCTCCACCAGGCCTGGCGCGACAGCCTCGTCTGACACCCGCCTCCCCCGCCCCCCGGCTCCGCGCCGGGGGGCGTCGCGTTGTGCCCGCGGGCCGGACCCGGCCGATCGGTACCGCGTCCGGGCTCGCCCCGCACCCGACCCCGCGGCCCGTCCCGTTCACGTCCCACCGGACAACCGCGTCCCCGCCACGGACCGGGCCCGGACCGTGCAGGACGGCACCCCGCCGACCCCGTCTCCGACAGCGACAGCCCGCGCCGGGAGACGTCGCGCACTGCTCGGGGTGAGGCCGCGGCGCGCGCTGTCACGTCCTGCGGAGCCCGTCGTCCGTTATGCGGATCGACTGTCCTCCTGAAAGGACGTATTCGGCCAACTTCTCGACACGTACATGACATCAACCCGTGAGTAGTGGCACTCTTCCCCCGGTCGGCACAGAACGCGCCCGCGCCCGGGGCACCTCCGCGCGCTGTCGCGCCGGCCACAGCTCCGCACGTCCCACCCGCACGGCTTGCACGGCTAGTTCCGCCCGGGCAGCACACCCTGTCTGCCCGGCTGTCCCCGGCCGCCAACCGCGGCCGACGCAGTAGGAGTCCGAGTGAGACGATCCCCCCGCAAGGCAGTCGCGGCCACCAGCCTGGTCGCCACCGCCGCCTTCCTCGCCGTCGGCATACCGTCGACCACCGCCGCGGCGAAGCCCGCCCCCCACACGAGCCAGGTCCGCGCCGGAGCGCTCGAGGCCACGCTCACCCCCGCCCAGCACAGCTCGCTGATCAAGAGCGCGAGCGCCCGGACCGCCGTGACGGCCGAGTCCCTGGGCCTGGGCAGCAAGGAGAAGCTGGTCGTCCGGGACGTCGTCAAGGACGTGGACGGCACCCTGCACACGCGCTACGAGCGCACCTACGCCGGCCTCCCCGTGCTCGGCGGTGACCTCGTGGTGCACACGCCTGCCACGGGCACCGGCACGCTGGGCACCACGTTCAACACGAACAAGACGATCACGGTCGCCTCGACGACGCCGAAGGTCGCCGAGTCCGCCGCCACCGGCACGGCCCTCCGGGCCGCCAAGTCCCTCGACGCGAAGGCGCCCGCCGCGGACGGCGCCCGCAAGGTGATCTGGGCCGGGCAGGGCACCCCGAAGCTCGCCTGGGAGACCGTGGTCGGCGGTCTGCAGGACGACGGCACGCCGAGCCGGCTGCACGTCGTCACCGACGCCATGACCGGCAAGGAGCTGTACTGGTTCCAGGACATCAAGACCGGCACCGGCAACACCCAGTACAGCGGATCGGTGACCCTCGGCACCACGCTGTCGGGCTCGACGTACCAGCTGACCGACAACACCCGCGGCGGCCACAAGACGTACAACCTCAACCGGGCGACGTCCGGCACCGGGACGCTGTTCACCGACGCCGACGACGTCTGGGGCGACGGGACGGGCTCCAACACCCAGACCGCCGGCGCCGACGCCGCCTACGGCGCCCAGGAGACCTGGGACTTCTACAAGACCACCTTCGGCCGCAGCGGCATCCGCAACGACGGTGCCGCGGCGTACTCGCGGGTGCACTACAGCAGCGGCTACGTCAACGCGTTCTGGGACGACAGCTGCTTCTGCATGACCTACGGCGACGGCTCGGGCAACACCCACGCCCTGACCTCGCTGGACGTGGCGGGCCACGAGATGAGCCACGGCGTCACGTCCAACACCGCGGGGCTCAACTACACCGGTGAGTCAGGCGGCCTGAACGAGGCGACCTCCGACATCTTCGGAACGGGCGTCGAGTTCTACGCCAACAACAGCAGCGACGTCGGTGACTACCTCATCGGCGAGAAGATCAACATCAACGGCGACGGCACCCCGCTGCGCTACCAGGACAAGCCGTCCCGTGACGGCACGTCACCCGACAGCTGGTACTCCGGCATCGGCAACCTGGACGTCCACTACTCCTCGGGCCCGGCGAACCACATGTTCTACCTGCTCTCCGAGGGCAGCGGCGCCAAGGTCATCAACGGCGTCAGCTACAACAGCCCGACCGCTGACGGCATCGCCGTCGCCGGCATCGGCCGCGCCGCCGCGCTCCAGATCTGGTACAAGGCGCTGACCACCTACATGACCAGCAGCACCAACTACGCGGCCGCCCGCACCGCCGCCCTCAACGCCGCCTCCGCGCTGTACGGCGCCTCCTCCGCCCAGTACGCGGGCGTGCAGAACGCCTTCGCGGGCATCGGCGTCGGCAGCCACGCCCCGGCCTCAGGCGTCACGGTCACCAACCCGGGCAACCAGAACAGCAGCGTCGGCACCGCCGTCAGCCTGCAGATCTCGGCGAGCAGCACCAACTCCGGGGCGCTCGGCTACGCGGCGAGCGGTCTGCCGTCCGGGCTGTCGATCAACGCCTCCACCGGCCTGATCAGCGGCACCCCGACCACCGCGGGCACGTACAACACCACGGTCACGGTCACCGACTCCGCGTCCAAGACCGGTACCGCCGCCTTCACCTGGACCGTCACCACCGGTGGCGGCGGCACCTGCACCTCGGGGCAGCTGCTCGGCAACGCGGGCTTCGAGTCCGGCAGCGCCTCCTGGACGGCGACCAGCGGTGTGATCACCAATGACAGCGGCCAGGCCGCCCACGGCGGTTCGTACAAGGCCTGGCTGGACGGCTACGGCTCGACCCACACCGACACCCTGTCCCAGTCGGTGACCATCCCGGCCGGCTGCAAGGCGACCTTCACCTTCTGGCTGCACGTCGACTCCGCCGAGACGACCACCAGCACCCAGTACGACAAGCTGACCGTCACGGCCGGTTCGACCACCCTGGCCACCTACTCCAACCTCAACAAGGCCACGGGCTACACCCAGAAGTCCTTCAGCCTGAACGGCTTCGCCGGCTCCACCGTCAGCCTGAAGTTCACCGGCACCGAGGACTCCTCGCTGCAGACGAGCTTCGTGGTCGACGACACGGCCGTCACCACCAGCAACTGACCGCCGCCCGCCCCACCGGGTGACACATGCGCCGGGCCCCGGCCGTCCTCGACGGCCGGGGCCCGGTCATGTGCGGGGTACGGTGCGCGGGGTCAGCGCAGCACGCCCGCCGTCATGCCCGCGGCCTCGGCGGGCACCGCGATCAGCCCCAGCTCGGCGGCCGAGGCCAGCAGCCGGTGGGTGGGCAGCACCCGCACGGTGTAGCCGAAGGGCCCCGTGCGGTCCAGCGCCAGCGGCCCCTCGTAGAGCCAGCGGCCCTCCAGGTCGGGCCGGCCGCCCGGCTTGAGGGAGACCACCGTGGGGTCGGCGATGCGGTCGGAGTCGTCGACCCGGCCGGACACCACCTGGACGTCGACATCGCCCGGCTCCAGATCACCGAGGGCGACCTGGACCCGCAGGGTGAGCGTCGTCCCGAGTTCCGGCGAGCCGCCGACCGCGGCGCCGGTCTCCACGTGGTCCACGGCGATCCGCGGCCACTGCTCGCGCACCCGCCGCTTCCACGCCGCCAGTTCGGCCGCGTCGCCGCCGGCGGCGAGGCGGTGCGCCGCGGCGGCCGGGGCGTACAGCCGCTGGACGTACTCACGGACCATGCGGCCGGCCAGCACCTTGGGCCCCAGGGTGGTGAGGGTGTGCCGGACCATCTCGATCCAGCGCGCGGGCAGCCCGTGCGTGCCGTGGTCGTAGAAGCGCGGGGCGACCTGGTTCTCGATCAGGTCGTACAGCGCGGCCGCCTCGATGTCGTCGCGCCGGTCCGGGTCGCCCTGGGCGCCGAAACCGTCGGCGGTCGGGATGGCCCAGCCGTTGTTGCCGTCGAACCACTCCTCCCACCACCCGTCGAGGACGGAGAGGTTGAGGCAGCCGTTCAGCGCGGCCTTCATCCCGGAGGTGCCGCAGGCCTCCAGCGGGCGCAGCGGGTTGTTCAGCCAGACGTCGCACCCGTGGTACAGGTGCTGCGCCATGGCCATGTCGTAGTCGGGCAGGAAGACGATCCGGTGCCGTACCCGGGGGTCGTCGGCGAACCGCACGAGTTCCTGCACCAGGCGCTTGCCGCTGTCGTCGGCCGGGTGGGCCTTGCCCGCGACCACGATCTGGACCGGCCGGGTCGGGTGCAGCAGCAGGTCCATCAGCCGGTCCTGGTCGCGCAGCATGAGCGTGAGCCGCTTGTACGAGGGGACCCGGCGGGCGAAGCCGATGGTGAGCACATCGGGGTCGAGCACGTCGTCGGCCCAGCCCAGCTCGGCCGAGCCGGCGCCGCGCTGCCGCCAGGACGCGCGCACCCGGCGGCGCACCTCCCACACCAGTTGGTCGCGCAGCTCGCGGCGGAGCTCCCAGATGTCCGCGTCGGGGATGGCGCCGACGCTCTCCCAGGTGTCGGCCAGACCGACCGTCATCGCGTCCTCGGCCATCTGCGAGCCGACCTGCTTGGCGCCGAGCCGGAACACCTCGGGCGCCACCCAGGTGGGAGCGTGCACGCCGTTGGTGACGGAGGTGATCGGCACCTCCTCCGGGTCGAAGCCGGGCCACAGCCCGGCGAACATCTCCCGGCTGACCTGGCCGTGCAGGGTGGAGACGCCGTTGGCGCGCTGGGCCAGCCGCAGGCCCATCACCGCCATGTTGAAGACATTGGGGTCGCCCCCGGAGTACGTCTCCATGCCCAGCTCCAGCACCCGCTGCACGTCCACGCCGTGCAGTTCGCCGTCGTCGCCGAGGTGGCGGGCGACCAGCTCGCGGTCGAAGCGGTCGATGCCCGCGGGCACCGGGGTGTGCGTGGTGAAGACGGTCCCGGCCCGGACCGCCTCCAGCGCGGAGTCGAAGTCCGTCCCGGCGTCCTCGGCCGTGAGCTCGCGGATCCGCTCCAGGCCGAGGAAGCCGGCGTGCCCCTCGTTGGTGTGGAAGACCTCGGGCGCGGGGTGGCCGGTCAGCGAGCAGTACGTACGCACCGCGCGGACGCCGCCGATGCCGAGCAGCATCTCCTGGAGCAGCCGGTGCTCGCTGCCGCCGCCGTAGAGCCGGTCGGTGACGTCGCGTTCGCTGGGGTTGTTCTCCTCGACGTCGGAGTCCAGGAGCAGCAGCGGCACCCGGCCGACCCTGGCGAGCCAGACGTGGGCGCGCAGGCTGCGGCCGCCGGGCAGGTCGAGCACGATCAGGACAGGGGTGCCGCCGTCGTCGCGCAGCAGGGACAGCGGCAGCTCGTTCGGGTCGAGCACCGGGTAGTGCTCCTGCTGCCAGCCGTCGCGGGACAGGGACTGCCGGAAGTAGCCGTGCCGGTAGAGCAGGCCGACGCCGATCAGGGGGACGCCGAGGTCGCTGGCGGCCTTGAGGTGGTCGCCGGCCAGGATGCCCAGGCCGCCGGAGTACTGGGGCAGCGCGGCGGTGATGCCGAACTCGGGCGAGAAGTAGGCGATGGCGGCCGGGAGTTCCCCGGTGCCGCCGGCACCCTGGTACCAGCGGGGATTGGCGAGGTAGTCGTGGAGGTCCTCGACGGCGGTACCGAGCCGGCGCAGGAAGCGGCGGTCCCTGGCGAGCGCGTTCAGCCGGTCCTTGGAGACGGCGCCGAGCAGGCGCACCGGGTCGCCGGCCGCCGCCCGCCAGCCCTCCGGGTCGACCGCCTGGAACAGCTCGCGGGTCTCGGGGTGCCAGGACCAGCGCAGATTCTGCGCGAGCTCCCCGAGCGGACGTAGTGGTTCGGGCAGGACAGTTCGCACGGTGAATCGACGAATAGCCTTCACTCTTCGACGGTAGCGGCATCCCCCGGCCCGGTGGTGGCAACCGACGACCGGATGCGTTCCGCGCCGGTGCACGCCGGGGGCGCACCACCGGGGGGCGCGAACGCGCGCCGGCGGTGGCGCCGGGACCGCTCCCCCGGCCTCCCGCGCCACCCGTGCGGACCCTCCCGGCAGCCGGTCGCACCCGTCGACAATCGGCCAGTTCCACGGTGTCCGCGGGGTCCGCCGTCTTTCCGGAGGCTTTGCAAGCTACGCGCCAGTACCCCTTTCCGAGGGGTATTCGGTCGGCATCCAATGGGCAGGCTCACCCTTGCGCGACGCGGCGCCACTTCTCCTCCTCATACCCCAACTCACATCCGCCCACCCGAGTGAACGCGGACAGGAGCGGTCATGCCCCCAGGCAGCCAACCGAAGGAGCAGATAAAAAGAGTGCACGTCACCCGCCCGGCCACCAGCTCGAACAGGTGAGGCGCAATGATCGGTCGTATCCCCGTCCTGGACGTCCGCCCGCTGGTCGACTGCGGCCGCCGCCCCGCGAAGGCGGTGGCCGGCGAGACCTTTCAGGTGACGGCGACGGTGTTCCGTGAAGGACATGACGCCGTCGGGGCCAATGTGGTCCTGAAGGACCCCTCGGGCCGCAGCGGCCCGTGGACCCCGATGCGCGAACTCGCCCCCGGCACCGACCGGTGGGGCGCCGAAGTGACCCCGACCGCCGAGGGCCGCTGGACGTACACGGTGGAGGCCTGGAGCGATCCGGTGGCCACCTGGCGGCACCACGCGGGCATCAAGATCCCCGCCGGCATCGACACCGAACTGGTCCTCGCCGACGGCGCCGCTCTGCACGAGCGCGCCGCGGCCAAGGTCCCCAAGAAGGACGGCAGAGCCGTCGTGCTCGCCGCCGCCGACGCGCTGCGCGACGAGAGCCGGCCCCCCGCGGCCCGGCACGCCGCGGCGCTGGCCCCCGACGTGGTGGCCGTGCTGGACCGCCACCCGCTGCGCGAACTGGTCAGCGCCTCGCGCCCGGCGGCGCTCCAGGTCGAGCGCCGGCGGGCGCTGTTCGGCTCCTGGTACGAGATGTTCCCCCGCTCCGAGGGCGCGGTGGTGGACCCGTCCGGGAAGCACCCCCCGCGGTCCGGCACCTTCCGCACGGCGGCCGACCGGCTGCCGGCGATCGCCGCCATGGGCTTCGACGTGGTCTATCTGCCGCCCGTTCACCCGATCGGGTCGGCCTTCCGGAAGGGGCCGAACAACTCCCTGACGGCGGGTCCGCACGACGTGGGCTCGCCCTGGGCGATCGGCTCCCCCGAGGGCGGCCACGACGCGGTCCATCCGGACCTCGGCACCCTGGAGGACTTCGACTTCTTCGTCGAACGGGCCCGGGAACTGCGGCTGGAAATCGCCCTGGACTTCGCCCTGCAGTGCTCCCCCGAGCACCCGTGGGTGGAGAAGTACCCGGAGTGGTTCGCCCGCCGGCCGGACGGCTCGATCGCGTACGCCGAGAACCCGCCGAAGAAGTACCAGGACATCTACCCGATCGCCTTCGACTCCGACATGGCCGGGCTGGTCCGGGAGACCGAACGGGTGCTGCGGCACTGGATGGACCACGGGGTGCGGATCTTCCGGGTGGACAACCCGCACACCAAGCCGGCGGTCTTCTGGGAGAAGGTCATCGCGCACATCAACCGCACCGACCCCGACGTCATCTTCCTGGCCGAGGCGTTCACCCGTCCGGCGATGATGCACACGCTGGCCCGGATCGGCTTCCAGCAGTCGTACACGTACTTCACCTGGCGTAACGAGAAACAGGAACTGGTCGACTATCTGACGGAGCTCAGTGGGGACGCGGCGAGCTACATGCGCCCGAACTTCTTCGTCAACACCCCCGACATCCTGCATGCGTACCTGCAACAGGGGGGACGCGCGGCCTTCGAGGTGCGCGCGGTGCTGGCGGCGACCCTTTCGCCCACGTGGGGGGTGTACGCCGGATACGAGCTCTGCGAGAACGTGCCGGTGCGCGAGGGCAGTGAAGAGTACCTACACTCGGAGAAGTACGAGCTGAGGCCCCGTGACTGGGCGGCAGCCGAGGCCGAGGGCCGTTCCCTCGCGCCGCTGCTCACCGCGCTCAACCGGCTGCGGCGCCGCCACCCCGCGCTCCAGCAGCTGCGAGACCTGCGCTTCCACCACGTGAACAACGACGCGGTGCTGGCGTACTCGAAGCGCTCGGGCGATCGCGGTGACGTCGTACTGGTGGTCGTCAACCTGGACCCGCACCACACCCAGGAGGCGACCGTCTCGTTGAACATGCCGGAACTCGGCCTCGCATGGCACGAGTCCACCCCGGTGCGCGACGAGCTCACCGGCGAGACCTACCACTGGGGCAGGAACAACTATGTGCGCCTCGAGCCGGGCCGCGTGCCCGCGCACATCTTCACCCTGCGACCTACTCCATCGACAGGAGGGTCACCCACTTGATCGTCAACGAACCCGTACCTGACACGTTCGAAGACACCCCGGCGAAAGACCGGGATCCCGATTGGTTCAAACGGGCGGTCTTCTACGAGGTACTCGTACGGTCATTCCAGGACAGCAACGGCGACGGGGTCGGCGACCTCAAGGGGCTCACCGCCAAGCTGGACTATTTGCAGTGGCTGGGCGTCGACTGCCTGTGGCTGCCGCCGTTCTTCGCGTCACCGCTGCGTGACGGCGGCTACGACGTCTCCGACTACACGGCGGTACTACCGGAGTTCGGCGACCTGGCCGACTTCGTGGAGTTCGTGGACGCCGCGCACCAGCGCGGGATGCGGGTGATCATCGACTTCGTCGTGAACCACACCAGCGACCAGCACGAATGGTTCCAGCAGTCCCGCAGCGATCCCGACGGACCCTACGGCGACTACTACGTCTGGGCGGACGACGACAAGCAGTACCCGGAAGCCCGGATCATCTTCGTCGACACCGAGAGCTCCAACTGGACGTTCGACCCGGTGCGCAAGCAGTACTACTGGCACCGCTTCTTCTCCCACCAGCCGGATCTCAACTACGAGAACCCGAAGGTCCAGGAGGAGATCCTGGCCGCCCTGCGCTTCTGGCTCGACCTCGGCATCGACGGGTTCCGGCTGGACGCGGTGCCGTACCTCTACCAGGAGGAGGGCACCAACTGCGAGAACCTGCCGCGCACCCACGGCTTCCTGCGCAGGGTCCGCGAGGAGATCGACGCCCACTACCCGGACACCGTGCTGCTCGCCGAGGCCAACCAGTGGCCCGAGGACGTCGTCGACTACTTCGGCGACTACGCCAAGGGCGGCGACGAGTGCCACATGGCGTTCCACTTCCCGGTCATGCCGCGCATCTTCATGGCGGTGCGCCGGGAGTCGCGCTACCCGGTCTCGGAGATCCTGGCCAAGACCCCGGCCATCCCCAAGAACTGCCAGTGGGGCATCTTCCTGCGCAATCACGACGAGCTGACGCTCGAGATGGTGACGGACGAAGAGCGCGACTACATGTACGCGGAGTACGCCAAGGACCCGCGCATGCGGGCCAACATCGGCATCCGGCGGCGGCTCTCCCCGCTGCTGGACAACGACCGCAACCAGATCGAGCTCTTCACCGCGCTGCTGCTCTCCCTGCCCGGCTCGCCGATCCTCTACTACGGCGACGAGATCGGCATGGGCGACAACATCTGGCTCGGTGACCGCGACGCGGTGCGCACCCCGATGCAGTGGACGCCGGACCGCAACGCGGGCTTCTCCTCGTGCGATCCGGGACGGCTGTACCTGCCGACCATCATGGACCCGGTCTACGGCTACCAAGTCACCAACGTCGAGGCGCAGATGAGCTCGCCGAGCTCACTGCTGCACTGGACCCGCCGGATGGTCGAGATCCGCAAGCAGAACCCGGCCTTCGGCCTGGGCTCGTACACCGAGCTGCCCTCCAGCAACCCGGCCGTCCTGGCCTTCCTGCGCGAGGCGCCCTCGATGGACGGCAAGGGCGACGACCTCGTCCTGTGCGTGAACAACTTCTCGCGCTTCGCCCAGCCCACCGAGCTCGATCTGCGGTCGTTCGCCGGCCGTCACCCGGTCGAGCTCATCGGTGGGGTCCGCTTCCCGGCCATCGGGGAGCTGCCCTACCTGCTCACTCTCGCCGGTCACGGCTTCTACTGGTTCCGGCTGCGTCGCGACGCGGCCTAGCCGGCCCGCCGGAGGACGGCGACCCGGTGGTCCGGTGCGGTTTCGTACCGGACCGCCGGGGCAGGCTCCCCCTGCCGAATCCAGCGTCACATCGGATGCTTGTCGGGCGCTTGGCCCCTTGTAGGCCAGTACGCCAATTGCACCACCAGCTCGGATGATATTCGTCCGACACGTCCCGTGAGTCGGACAGTCGCCGCAGCGCACCCCTTCACTTAGGGAACCAGCAGGCCCGGCACCCGAGGAAAGGACGTCATGTCGGACACCTCGTGGCTTCGCTCCTCCGCAGCCCCCGCCGGCACCACCGTGCCCCCGGCCCCAGGACTGCTCTCCACTCTCGGCCCCATGCTGCGCGAATGGCTGCCCCGGCAGCGGTGGTTCGCCGGGAAGGGGCGGCCGATCACCGCGTTCGGCCTGGTCTCGGCGACCGAGCTGCTGCCGGCCGACGGCCGGCTCGGCACCCCTGGGCTGCTCCATCTGCTGCTCGACGTCCATCAGGACGGCCCGCACGAGGTACCGCGGCCAGGCCGCGGCCACGGGCAGCCCGACACCTACCAGTTGCTGCTGGGCTCCCGGGCCCTGCTGCCGCCGGCGCTCGCGCCCGCCCTCATCGGGCACGCGATCGGCGGCCCGCTGGACGGCCTCACCATCTACGAGGCGCTGCACGACCCCCGGCTGACCTCCCTGTTGCTGGAGCGGCTGCGCGCCCCCGGGCGCACCGGGCACCTGCTGTTCGGCGCGGAGCCGGACGCGGCGATCCCGGCCGGCCCGGCACCGCGGCTGTCCACCGCCGAGCAGTCCAACAGCTCGGTCATCTACGGCGACAGCCACATCCTCAAGTTCTTCCGGCGGGTCGCGCCCGGTCCCAACCCGGACCTGGAACTGTCGCTCGCCCTGGCCCGCGCCGGGTCGCGGCGCATCGCCGCGCCCGCCGCCTGGTTCGAGGCGGTGGGCCTGTACGACGAGCCCGCCACCCTGGGTGTGCTGCAGCGCTACCTGCCCGGCTCGGCCGGTGCCTGGGAACTGGCCCTGGAAGCGGTCGAGAAGGACACCGACTTCTCCGGCGACGCGCACGCGCTGGGGCGCGCGACCGCCGAGGTGCATCTCGCGCTGGCGCGTGCCCTGCCCACCAGCACCCTGCGCCGTCCGCAGATCGAGCTGATCGCCCGCGCGATGGCCGACCGGCTGGACGCCGCGGCGGCCGCGGTGCCCGCGCTGCGGCCGTACCGCGCCCGGCTGCACGCCGCCTTCGAGGACCTCGCGGTGCTCGGCGAGCAGGGCACGGAACTGGCGGCCCAGCGCATCCACGGCGACCTGCACCTGGGCCAGGCCCTGTTGACCCAGGCGCAGGGCTGGGTGCTCATCGACTTCGAGGGGGAGCCGGCCCGGCCGCTCCCCGAACGCCGCCGCCCCGCGCCGCCGGTGCAGGACGTAGCGGGAATGCTGCGGTCGTTCGACTACGCCGCCCGGCACCACGATCCCGCCGCCCCCGGCGCTCCCGAGTGGGCCGAGACCCAGCGGGCCGCGTTCTGCGCGGGATACGCGGAGGCCGCCGGGACCGATCCCCGGGACGAGCCCGTCGTGATACGCGCCTACGAGACCGACAAGGCCGTCTACGAAGTGCTCTACGAGGCCAGGCACCGGCCCGCCTGGCTCCCCATCCCCATGGCGGCCGTGCGGCGCCTCTCGCAGCCGCTCCGCGGCGCCACCCCGTGACCGGGCACCCCCGCGCCCTACCGAGGAGGACCTGATCGTGACCGATCGTCAGCCGTTCCCCGACGCCGACCCCGGCACCCCCGGCCCCGGCGGGAACGGGCCGTCCCGCGCCGCGCGTTCCGCACCCGGCGGCGGGCCCGAGGGTTCAGTGCCACCGCCCCCCGCGGCGACGCCGGCCCCGTCCGCGCGTCCGCCGAGGCCCGCGGGAGCCAAGCAGGCCCGCGGGGCGAACTCCCCGAAGGCCGCGCCGTCCCGGCCGTCCGGTCCGTCCGGCCGCACGGCCCGGTCCGCGGACGCCGCCGGGGCGGCGAACTCCCGTCGCAAGGCCGAGCGTCCGTCCGAGGCGTCCGCCTCCGACGCCCGTACCTCCGAGGCCGTCGCGCGCGGTTACGACCCCGCCGGCTCCGACCGGCCGCCGGCCTCCGGCAGCGCGCCCCGCACCGTCCCCGCCGCGGTGCCCGGCACCGTCGCGGTCGGCCACCAGGCGCCGCCGCCCGGGCCCGAGGTGACCCGCCCGGCACCGGCCGCCGCCCCCTCGGACGTGCGTCCCGCCCCGGCACTCGACGCCGGTGAGCGGTGGCGGCTGCTCGACGGGTCCCACCACGACCCGCACGCCCTGCTGGGCGCGCACCCGGTGGCGGACGGCGTGCTGGTGCGCGTCCTGCGCCCGTACGCGCAGGCGGTGGCGGTCCTCACCGGGGACGGCACGCGGGCGGCGCTGCGGGACGAGGGCGACGGGCTGTTCGCCGGCGTGCTGCCGCTGCCGGAGCTGCCGGTCCACCGGCTGCTCGTGACGTACGACGGCCAGGAGCAGGAGGTCCACGACCCCTACCGCTTCCTGCCCACGCTGGGCGAGTTCGACCTGCACCTGATCGGCGAGGGCCGGCACGAGCAGCTGTGGAAGGCGCTCGGCGCCGAGCCGATGACCCACGACGGGGTGCAGGGCACCCGCTTCACCGTGTGGGCGCCGAACGCCCGCGGCGTGCGCGTCGTCGGCGACTTCGACTACTGGGACGGCACGGCCTTCCCCATGCGCTCGCTGGGTTCCACCGGGGTGTGGGAGCTGTTCCTGCCCGGGGTCGGCGAGGGGCAGCGCTACAAGTTCGACATCTGCGGCCCGGACGGCGCGCACCGGCTCAAGGCCGACCCGATGGCGCGCCGCACCGAGACGCCCCCCGCGACGGCCTCCGTCGTCACCGCATCCCACCACGAGTGGCAGGACACCGAGTGGATGGCCCGGCGCGGCGACGTGCCCGTGCACGAGGCGCCGCTCTCGGTGTACGAGGTGCACCTGGGCTCCTGGCGGCCGGGGCTGTCGTACCGCGAGCTCGCCGAGCAGCTGCCGGCCTACGTGCGCGACCTCGGCTTCACGCACGTGGAGCTGATGCCGGTCGCCGAGCACCCCTTCGGCGGTTCCTGGGGCTACCAGGTCACCTCGTACTACGCCCCCACCGCGCGGATGGGCACCCCGGACGACTTCAAGTACCTGGTGGACGCCCTGCACCGGGCGGGCATCGGCGTGATCATGGACTGGGTGCCGGCCCACTTCCCCAAGGACGAGTGGGCGCTGGCGCACTTCGACGGCGCGAACGTCTACGAGCACGCCTGGCGCGGCGAGCACCCGGACTGGGGGACGCTGGAGTTCGACTTCGGCCGCACCGAGGTCCGCAACTTCCTCGTCGCCAACGCGGTCTACTGGTGCGAGGAGTTCCACATCGACGGGCTGCGCGTGGACGCCGTCGCCTCGATGCTCTACCTGGACTACTCGCGCGAGGACGGCGACTGGGCGCCGAACGTGTACGGCGGCCGGGAGGACCTGGACGCCGTCGCCTTCCTCCAGGAGATGAACGCCACCGTCTACCGCCGCTGCCCCGGCGTGGTCACCATCGCCGAGGAGTCCACCGCCTGGGACGGCGTCACCCGCGCCACCCACGAGGTCGGCCCCACCGGCTTCGGCGGGCTGGGCTTCGGCCTGAAGTGGAACATGGGCTGGATGCACGACTCGCTGGAGTACATCAAGCACGAGCCCGTGCACCGCAAGTACCACCAGAACGAGATGACGTTCTCGATGGTGTACGCCTACAGCGAGAACTACGTGCTGCCGATCTCGCACGACGAGGTCGTGCACGGCAAGGGATCGCTGGTGAACCGGATGCCCGGCGACTGGTGGCAGCAGCGCGCCACCCACCGCGCGTACCTGGGCTTCATGTGGGCCCATCCGGGCAAGCAACTGCTCTTCATGGGGCAGGAGTTCGCGCAGGGCGCCGAGTGGTCGCACGACCACGGCCCGGACTGGTGGCTGCTCGACGAGACCTACTCGGCGGCCGGCGACCACCGGGGCGTGCGCGACCTGGTGCGCGACCTCAACACGGTGTACCGGGGTACGCCCTCGCTGTGGCAGCGCGACACCTCGCCGGAGGGGTTCGCCTGGATCGACGGCGGCGCGGCCGAGGACAACGTGTTCTCCTTCGTCCGCCTCGACGCGGCCGGGGACCCGCTGATCGCCGTCAGCAACTTCTCGCCGGTGGTCCGCCAGGGGTACCGGATCGGCGTGCCGGACGGCGTGGAGGCGCTGCGCGAGGTGCTCAACACCGACGCCGCGGTGTACGGCGGCGGTGACGTCGTCAACCCCGAGCCGCTGAAGTCCGAGCCCGTCGGCTGGAACGGCCGCCGGCAGAGCGTGCAGCTCACGCTGCCGCCGCTGGCCACGGTCTGGCTGCGGCCGGCCTGACCGGAACTCTCGCGGGGAGAGGGACCGGACGCCCTTCGGGGCCGGCCCCTCTCCCCGCCGCCCGTACACCCGCGGCCCGGGATGTCCAAGCCCCTTACGGGCGACGGCAGTTCGGCCGAACGCCTACTGGGCCGCCGCCCCCGATGCCCCCATACTGGGATGACGCGGGAATTCAGCGAGTGCGGGGGGCCGCTGCCGATGGTGACCGAACGCGAGTTGCTCCCGGAACTGTTCCGGGCGGCGGACCGGGCGTCCTTACGGGGCCAGTTTCAGACCGTACGGCTGTCGCGGCAGCAGCTCGGTCTGCTCACGGCGGCCTCCGTCTTCAGCTCGTTCGACCCCACCGCGGGCCGTCTGCACTGGGCCTCGTGGCTCGCGGCCGTCCTGTTCGCGCTCGCCGCGTGGACCACCTGGGTGATCCACCGCCAGGACCCGCAGGCCCTCTGGTACGAGGGCAGGGCGCTGGCCGAGTCCATGAAGACACTCGCCTGGAAGTACTCGATACGGGCCGACCCCTTCACCCCGCCCGGCAACCAACGGGACCCCGACGCCCTGTACCGGCTGCAGCTCGGCGACGTCCTGCACACCTTCCGCCGCAGCAGGGCCCTGCCCTCCCACGTGGACTCCGGCATCACCCCGGCGATGCGGCGTCTGCGGGACGCCCCGCTCGGCGTGCGGCACGACGTGTACCTGCGTGAGCGCATCCGGATCCAGCACGAGTGGTACACCGTGAAGGCGGCCCGCTGCGAGGTGAACGGACGCCGGGCCGGACACCTCGCGATGGCGTTCCCGCTGTTCGGCGTCCTTTTCCTGATCCTGCGGGCGGGCGGCTGGTCCCCCTTCGACACGCTGGGCTTCGTGTCGGCCATCACGGCGTCCGTCGCGGCCTGGTCGCAGCTGCGCCAGTACAGCCCGCTGGCCGCGGCGTACCGGGTGGCCGCGGACGAACTGGAGCTGATCCGCGTCCAGTTGTCGGCACTGGACCTGAACGACCCGAACGCCGAGCACCTGTGGTCCCAGCTGACCCGCGACGCCGAGGACGCGGTGTCCCGGGAGCACACCACCTGGCAGGCCAGGCGCGAGATGCGCGTGTGAGGACGGGCGTTCCGGCGCGGAACACACGAAAGGGGGCCCCTCGGAGTGCTGTTGGTACGTGCGGGGGACGGGCGGGCACTGGCGGTGGAGACCCTCGGCGATCCCCGGGGCAGACCGGTGTTCCTGCTGCACGGCACTCCCGGCAGCAGGCTCGGGCCGGTGCCGCGCAGCGCGGTGCTGTACCGGCTGGGGGTGCGGATGATCTCGTTCGACCGGCCCGGCTACGGCGGTTCCGAGCGGCAGCCCGGCCGCCGGGTCGCGGACGCCGCCGCCGACGTCGCGGCGATCGCCGACGCCCTGGGCCTGGAGGAGTTCGCGGTGGTCGGCCGCTCGGGCGGCGGGCCGCACACGCTCGCCTGCGCCGCACTGCTGCCGGACCGGGTGACCCGGGTGGCGGTGCTGGTGGGGCTCGCGCCCCGGGACGCCCGGGGCCTGGCCTGGTACGCGGGGATGACCCGCTCCAACGTCCGTGACCACTCCACCGCCGACGCGGCGCAGCGGCGGCTCGCCGCCCGGCTGGAACTGCGCTCGCGGACCATCCGCGACGACCCGGCCAGTCTGCTCGCCCTGCTCCGGCCGGAGATGCCGGAGCCGGACCAGCGGGTGATCGCAGACGCGGGCCTGCGCACCATGCTGCTGCGCACCTACGCGGAGGCGCTGCGCACATCGGCCGACGGCTGGATCGACGACACCCTGGCGTTCAACCGGAGCTGGGGGTTCGGCCTGGACCGGATCGCGGTGCCGGTGCTGCTGTGGCACGGCGAGGCCGACGTGTTCTCGCCGGTGGCGCACTCCCGCTGGCTGGCGGAGCACATCCCGGGCGCGACCATGGTGGTCCAGCCGGGGGCCGCGCACTTCGCCGCCCTGTCGGTGCTGCCGCGGGTGCTGGCCTGGGCTGCCGCCGGCGGCGGCGGTCAGGCGCACTCGATGCCCGCCTGACCGCCGCCGCCGCGTTCACACCGGCTGCGGCTCCAGGTCCCGGTTGACCCGGAACCACTCGCGGGCGGCCCGGCTGAGGGGGTGCTCCTCGCCCAGCAGCCGTACGCACTCGGGCAGCACCTTGCCGCGGATCTGCTGGGCCTGGGCGTGCCGGCCGGACTGCCGCAGCGCGTAGGCCAGGTTGATCTCGCAGGCCAGGGCGTCCGGGTGCTCGGGACCGTACCGCTCGGTGAGTCCGCGCAGGGCGGTCTCCAGCAGGGTCACCGCGCGGTCGGTCTCACCGAGCTCGCCCTGCGCGTTGCCCAGGTTGATCATGCAGTTCAGGGTGTACGGGTGGCGGGGGCCGACCGCGCGCTCCAGCCGGGCCAGGGTGTCGGTGCCGACCGCGACGGCCTCCGCGGCGTCGCCGCTGCCGCGCAGGTAGATGGCCAGGTTGTTGCGGCAGGCCAGGGTGAACGGGTGGTCGTCGCCGAGCAGCCGCCGGTAGGACGACAGCGCGTCCAGCGCCAGGTCGCGGGCCTTCCCCTTGTCGCCGGCCGCCGAGTACTCGGCGGCGAGGTTGAGCGCGCAGGCGAGTGTGTCCGGCACGTCGGGGCCGTACCGCTCCAGGTAGCGGTCGTAGGTCACCTGGGTGAGCCGCATCGACTCGGCGGCGCGGCCGGCCTTGCGCAGCGAGACCGCGAGGCTCTTGGCATTGCGCAGCGTCTCGGGCACGTCGGGGTTGAGGACGTCCTGGAAGACGTCCATCACCTCTTCGAGCATGGCGACCGAGCCGGTGTAGTCGCCGATCTCCCGCAGGTCGCGGGCGAGGTTGGCCTTGGTCGACAGGGTGTACGGGTGGCGGTCGCCGAGCATCGGGCTGCGCCGGTCGACGGTCTCCTGGTCCAGCCGCCGGGCGAGTTCGGAGTCCCCGGTGAGCCGGTAGTCGATGGCGAGGTTGTTGGCCGCGACGAGCGAACGCGGGTGCTGCTCGCCGAAGATGTCCTTGAAGCCCGCGTAGATCTGCTCGTCGCGTTCCCGGGCCTCCTGGAAGCGGCCGAGCGCCCGCAGGTCCGCGGCGAGGCTGCCGCCGGTGATCAGGGTGTGGGGGTGGCCGGCCGGCAGCAGGGCGGTCTGCCGGGCGAGGGTGTCCTCGTCGTACTGCCGTGCCTCCTGGTACCTGCCCTGGGAGCGGAGCACGTTGGCGAGCTCGAACTGCAGGTTGAGGGTCTGCAGGTCGTCCTCGCCCAGGGACTGCTTCCAGTTGTGCAGCAACTGCTCGGCCAGGATCCGGGCCTGCTCCAGCGCGCCGCTCTTCCACAGGTAGCGGACGCGGTTGACCAGCAGCTGCCGCGGTTTCTCCTCGCGGCAGTCCTCGGCCTGCGACGGGGCGAGGTGCGGCCAGATCAGCTCGAACCCGGGCCAGTTCGCGGGGTCGTTGATGGCGTCCTCGGGCGGCCGGGCCTCGGCGAGGATGCGGTGCACCTCGTGCATGGTCTCCTGCTGGTCGTCCTCGGACATCTCCGAGCGCACGGCCGCCTGCACCAGCCGGTGCACCTGGATGCTGCTGTCCGCGGGGTCGACCTTCGCCAGCGCGAAGCGGTTGACCGCCTGGATGACCTTGCCGAGCATGTAGCGGTCACGCAGCTGGGGGTCGTACGGGAGCAGCGCCTGGATCATGGAGTCGCTCTCGATGAGGGTCATCGAGATCGGCTCGGCCGCGAAGAACGCGCACAGCTCCAGCAGCCGCACGGCCGCCTTGGACTGGTTGCGCAGCCGGCTGATGGAGATGCTCCAGGTCGCCCCGACCTCCCGCGGGTAGCCGGCGGCCGTGGTGACCGACAGCGCCTTGGTGGTCTGCTCCTTGAGCTGCTGCACATAGACGTCCACCGGGGTGGCGGTCTCGGCGAGCCATGCGGCGGCCACCTCGACCGCCAGGGGCAGGTCCCCGACCGCCTCGGCCACCTGCGCGGCGTCCTCACGGCTCATGCCGCCGACCCGGCGGCGCAGGTGCTCCACGCTCTCCGCCCGGTTGAAGACCTCGATCTCCAGGGGCTCGGTCGGTCCGGTCGGCGGCTTGTTCCGGGCGGTGACCACGATGTGGCCGCGTCCTCCGGGGAAGTACCGGCGCACCCGCTCGGGGTCCTCGACGTTGTCGAACACCAGGAGCCAGCGCGAGAAGCGGGTGCCGGTCATCAGCTCCTCGCGGGCCGCCTCTGCGGCCTCGGAGACGCTGTCGCCGACCCTCAGCTCCAGGCGGCGGGCGAGCTCCGCGAGGGAGGGCGCGATCCGGTCCTCCTGCTCCGCCTCGATCCACCACACGAGGTCGTAGTCGGCCTTGAAGCGGTGCGCGTACTCCAGCGCCACCTGGGTCTTGCCGACGCCGCCCAGCCCGTGGAGCGTCTGCGGGAAGGGCTGGACGGAGGGGTTGCCGCCGCCCAGGCGGTCGCGCAGCCGGTCCAGGACGGTGGAGCGGCCGGTGAAGAAGGTGTTGCGGGGCCGGAGGTTGGACACCTTGGGGTCGCCGACCGGGTAGCGCGGGCCGCCCGCCATCGACGCCTGGTTGAGGTCCGTCTCGTCGCGCCCGAGGGCGCGCAGCAGCGTGGTGGCGGCCGCTAAGTGGTCGAGCCGGACCAGGCTCACCGGACTGCGCTGCGCCAGCGGCGGGCCGGGGCGCACGTCGCCGACCCGGATCGGCAGCAGCTGGTGCTGCTGGCCCGACGGGTCGGTGCCGGAGTTCGACTCCCACACCCGCATGGCCCGGCGGGAGCGCAGATAGGCGGCGGAGAGCACGATGAGGGTCCGGGAGCCGGCGCCGGCGCCCGCGGGCTGTTCCGTGGGGGCGGCGTGGGTCTCCACGTCCCAGGGCACGACCCGGAAGCCGGCCCGGGTGAGGATCCACTCGATCCAGTCCGCCCACATGCGGTCCTCGGGCACGTACGCCAGCACCAGACCGGACGGCGGGACGGGTCGCCGCCGGGTGAACTCCGCCGCCCACCGCAGCCGTTCCGGCTCCGGGAGCGGGGGCAGCGAGGTGACGGCGCCGCCCGAGACCATGGCGGTCAGGCGCTCGCAGGCGGACAGCATCGAACTGGACAGGCCGGGCGCGTCCCCGAACGTCGCCAGGATCTCCTCGTAGGCGTAGAAGGGCCGGTACGGGATCTCCACCGACCCCCAGTAGGCGACGCGCTCCTCGTCCCCCAGGCCGGCCGGGAGCCCCTCGAACTGCGCGCGGGCCAGCGCCCGTCCGGCGTCGGCCTTCTCCTTCTCGCCGTCGTCGATGCGCATGGGCACCGGGAAGATCCGTATGCCGCGGCCGCTGTACCGCTCCTCGATGTCGCGGGCGACGGCGGCGGCGCCGTAGATGCTCTGGTCGCTGAGGGTGAAGCAGACCACCAGCTCGTCGGGCATGTGCACGGTGCAGATGTCGGCGATGTCGCTGAGGCCGGTACGGCTGTCGATGAGGACGTAGTCGTAGTGCCGCCGCATGTCCGCGCGCATGGCGTCGAGGAACTGGCCGCCGCCGAAGCGGTCGTAGAAGACGTCCCAGTCGATGCCGGTCAGGGCGGTGGAGTAGTTGCGGTCCTGGCGGCCCGCGGACAGGTAGTCCAGGCTGCCGCCCTCGGGAAAGCCCCAGTTGAGGGAGATGGCGTGCGGGCGCACCCGGGCGAACTGGCGGTGCCAGTCGGGTGGGCGCGGTACGTCGCGCAGCGCCTCCTCCCGGTACTCGGTGATCAGGTCGATCATGCCGGTGGTGGCCGCCAGCGCCGAGGAGTCCAGGAAGGGGTGGAAGAAGCGGAACAGCCCCGGTGCTTCGAGGTCCCAGTCCACGGTCAGCACCCGGTGACCGTTGGCCGCGAGGATCCAGGCGGTGTTCGCCAGGGCCATGGTCCGTCCGGTGCCGCCCTTGTACGAGTAGAACGTGATCACACGTCCGTTACGGCTCTCGGTCATCCTGGCCCTCCGGTTTGTCGGGTTCCGTGGTGCCGCGGTCGTCGTACGGGCCGTACGGGGAGGAGCGTTCGGGTCCGTACGCTCCGGCGGACGGACCACGCAGTCTGGGGCGGGCGGTGCGCGGCCCCTGCGGCGGGAACGCCGGGGCGTGGGCGGCGTAGTGCTTGGCGGCGAGTCCCACGGCCTTGGGCACGTCGTCGCTGAAGGCTTCCAGGCTCGGGATGTTGTTGCGGATGAACCGCAGCCCGGTCGGGCCGTCCGTCCGGCCCGGTTCCAGGGCCGCGTCGGCGATGCGGCGCAGCCCTTCCTCGTGGCCGTTGGACTCCGGGTCCGCCCTGTTCCAGGGCACGAGGACGCTGATCCAGGGCCGGTGCCCGTTGCCGAAGCGGGTCAGCATCTCCCGCCGGTCGGGCGAGTCCATGGCCCAGCGGTCGAGCAGCAGCAGTCCCGGGGCACTGGGCGTGGGGTCCAGCAGGCGGTCCAGCTCCTCCTCGAACACCCCCACCGTGACCCGGTAGTCGAGGTTGCGCGCCAGATCGGCCGCGTGGTCGGCCAGCGGCCGGTTGCTCTGCGGGTGGTACGGGTTCCAGTCGCGCGGCGAGGGGCCGTAGCAGGTGCCGCTGCGCCCCTCCGGCAGTTCCTCGGAGCTGCAGCAGGCGAGCACCGTCACGCGCAGCGGCCGGCTGGCGCCCGGGGGGCCGAAGGCGCTGGGGACGTGGTGGTAGTCGACGTGCCGCCCTTTGGCGATCTTGGTCTCCTCGACCACCTGCACGATGCGCTGCGCCAGGCGGTAGACGGCCCGCTCGTACTCGTGCTTGAGGTAGCTGAGCTTGATCAGCCCGTAGAAGCCCTCGGCGGCGTAGTCCTCACCGAAATCCGCGTGGTTGAACTGCAGCCCCTCGGCCGGGCCGGGCATGTCGTTCGCGGCCACCGGCACCCACAGCGCGGGCACGATGCCGGATATCGGGCCCTCGTGCACGGCCCGGTGGTACACGGCGCGCTGCGAGAACGCGTACCACTCCTTGCCGCACTGCTGACTGCGGAAGTAGCGCGGGGAGTACAGCGGGACGAAGACCCTGCAGTGCGCCAGCGCCTCGGCCAGCGATTCCGGCCACCCCTCGCCGACATTCATCCCCCGGTCCATGAAGCCCGCCCTCACTCCGGCGGGCAGCGTCGTCATCTGCAGGATGTGCGCGCACAGGTCGTTGTAGAGCTTGGCGACCCACAGGTCGGGGTCGGGATCCGAGGGGTCGTTCCTCGGCGTGTGCGCATAGCTGAGGAAGAAATAGGGCTTGTCCGAGGCGTCTCCCTGCCCCACGGGTAATGCCATGCGCCATCTCCCCCGCCCGACCTACAGGTCCCCGTCCCGCGCCCCTCGTGAGGGAACCTCAGTGTAGGAACCGCTGTTTCTCCGGCGGAATACCGCATGACCATCAATTTTCCGCGCGGATGGTCAACGCCCGTTCTTCACCAACCATTTGGCGATGACATCCACAGCGTCGGCGATGGGCACGAGATGGCAGGACGCGTCACCGAACGGGCCGTTCAGCACCGCGCACCCGCGGGCCACCACCGGGACGAGTCCCGGGAAATGACGGTCGTCGATGTCGGGTGCCTCGAAGGTCACCCACTCCTTGCCGCCGTCCGCGCCCCGCACCAGTGCCCGGTAGGGGCGGTCCGGCGGCGGGACGGCGCGGTAGTCGGCGAGGTGGTAGGCCGTGCACACCCACAGGTCCACGCCGATGAGCAGGGCCCGGCCCCGCAGGTCGTACAGCCGGGCGGTGGGCGAGTCCTCGCCCAGGTGGCTCTCCAGCGCGTGGCCCTCGGTGACGAAGCGCGCGGCCGGACCGAAGGCGGTGAAGGAGGTGTGCGGGTGCGCGCTGCGCAGGGCGCCCGGCAGCAGCCGGACCTCCTCGGCCAGCCGCCCCACACTGGGCGACACGGGGGTGGTCAGCGGGTCGAAGGGCTCCATCGCCTCGCGGTACGCGGCCAGTTCCGCATCGCTCATGCCCTCGGTGCGTCGCCGGTCCACCCGGGAGGTGACGGAGTTCTCCGGGGTCGCCGCGTACGCCACGAGGGTGCCCGCGTCGCCCAGCGCCGCCCGCAGCGCCTGGACCACGGTGCGCCCGCCGCCCTCGACCGCGCCGACCGCCTTCAGCGAGCCCTGGACCAGCAGCACGTCCCCCGCCCCGACACCCAGCGCGCGCAGGTCCCGGGTCAGGCTTTCGCGAGTGTGCACCTCAGACCCCGTTCACTTCGGAGAGCCAGGGGGCGACGGTGCCGGCCATCCGGGCCGCGAAGCGCTCGCCCAGCGGGGTGAGCGATCCGCTGCCGGCGAGCCGGTCGACCGCCTCCGCCGTCTCGCGGGTCCAGCGGGCGAAGGGGGCGGCCGCCTCCGGGACGCCCCGGCGGGCCAGAGCGCGCCAGTACTCGGCGACGGCGATGTGTGCGTACGTCCCCTGGAGCAGGCCCTCCAGTGGACGCGGGTCGGGCCGCCACGGCGCGTGGAACAGGCGGGTGTCGTCCGGGTCGAACAGGTCCATCAGGTCCAGCACGGCACCGAGCTTCACGTGCTGGAACTCATGGGCCACCAGCAGGGCCAGCGTGACCGGCGTCGCCGGCCGTGCGATGCCGACGGCGCCGAACGCCTGCCGGGCGGCCCCGCTGACGTCGCTCCCGTCGCCCGGCGGGACCAACGGGGTGATGGTCCCGAGCCCGGCGGCCAGCCCCGGGACGTAGCGGGGCAGTTCGCCGCCGAGGAAGTCCCAGGCCGCGACCAGGTCCTCGTGCCAGGCCTTGACCTCGGACTCGTCCTGCCGGGACACCGGCGGCCACTGATGGGCGTCGCGGTAGGGGTCGGTGTCCTCCAGCGCCACGGTCCAGCCGGCCGGGCCGACCCGGCGTACGGGGTGCCACCACGCGTCCGCGGGGCCCTGCGCGGGGATCCTGAGCGTACGGCCCGCGGCGCTCACACGGAATCCGCCGGCGTCCGCGGCCACTTCCGCCTCTTCACCGTCGGCGGCGCCGACCAGCACGCGGCCGAGACCCGGCAGCCGTACCGCGCCGTCGCGCACGGGGACCCGCACCGTCGCCCCGTACCGGCCCGCGGACCGCACCAGGGAGGCGGCCGCGACCTCGGCGAGCCCCGCGACGTCCGCGCCCCCGTCGCCGCCCGTCTCCAGGCAGTGCCGGGCCCACGGCCGGACGTACGGATGAGCCAGCACAATGTCCACGGCCTCCGGCGCGGCCTCGTCGACCTCGGCGAGCACCCGCCACACGGCGGCGGTCCTGGCGTCCCGCGGGGCGCGTTCCCAGACCGCGGTGAGCAGGCCGCGGGTGATCCCGAGCTGCTCGGCGGCGAGCGCCGCGACCGTGCCGGCGTCGCCGTACCCGGCGGCCAGCTGGTCGATCTGTTCCTCGGTCAGCGGGGACCCGTCCTGCTGCCCCGGCGCGGTGGTCACCGAAATCTCCCGATCCACTTCCTCGTCCTCGGCGTCGCGGATGCCGAGGATCAACTCCATCAGGTCGGCGCAGTACGCGGACGGGTTCGCGAATCCGTTCCCGGTGCGGTAGCGATGCGCGTACAGTCCCCCGCCGCAGACGTCGACCACCGGGCACCGGCGGCACTCCTCGGCCAGTCCGGCTCTGCCCTGCCGCCGGGCGGTGATCCCGGGATGGGCGGCCACCTCGTCCAGGGAGTGCGTGAAGACGTCCATGCCGGTGGCCGGGGCCCCGTCGTAGGCGGTCTTGAGCGAGTCGGCCTGCTCGAACGTCCCGTCCGTCTCGATGACGACGAGGTCGACCGGATCGGTGCCGATCGACTCCACCAGGCTGCTCCCGCCGCGCAGCATCCGGCGCACGGAGTCGAAGACCCGCACGGGCACCGGGCGCCCCTGGGCGGTCCAGCGCCGGTGGATCGTCAGCAGCCAGTCCGCGTAGGGCGCCGGGGCGCCGCCGGGGCGTACGGGCGGCACGTCGTGCGTGGCGTGGGGCAACAGGAAGTCGATACGGGGCGGTTCCAGCGCCATGAGTGCGTCGTACACCGCGAGGGGGTCGTTGTCCACGTCGATCGTGCAGAGCAGGCCGCCGTAGAGATGGCGGTAGCGCGGCTCACGGAGCAGCCCGATCGATCTCACCACGCGGTCGTAGCTGCTCCGCCCGTCCGCGAACCGCCGGTGGCGGTCGTTCTCGGCCCGTCCGCCGTCGAGGGAGACGCCGACCGAGATGCCGAACTCATCGAAGATGTCGCAAAATCGCTCGTTCAGAAGGACGGCGTTGGTCTGGATACCGAGCTCCAGGGCGCACCGGCCGTCCAGCGCCCCGCGTAACGCCTCGGCGGCCCGGCGGATGCGTGCCGGGCCGGCCAGGAGGGGTTCTCCCCCGTGGAACACCACCTGGACGGCGTCCAGGTGGTGCACCGCTGCATGCTCAGCGATCCGTGCCGCCACACGGTCGAACACCTCGTCCGGAGTCGCCCGGATCCGTTGCTTCCAGCTCGTGTCCGCGTGCTCGTACACGTAGCAGTGGTCGCATGCCAAATCGCACCGGCTGTGCAATTTCAGGACAAACTGTGACAACGGCCTGGTCGGCGCTGATGACTCCATGACTGCGGCGCGGAATCCCCGAGTCGGTCGGCTACTTGCTGCTGAACGACTGGAAGGCCGCGACCGGGACGCTCCCGGCGGAGGCCGCGGCGGGCATCACGCGACCGAGGGCCGGCGAGGCCACGGAGCTGCCGCGGGACGCCAGCTCCGCCAGCGGGATCCTCCGCTGCACCTGCGGACGCCCGGCCGGGGCGCCATTGTCGGCCTTCACAGCGAGATTGGCAGTCATAGTGGTCCTTGGTGACTAAAGGTGCGTTGGGGCGCACGCCGATTGTCCGAAATACACCAAAATCATCGCATCCCGGACCCCCGAAGGCGCGACGCAGCACGCGACACGCGCGCGACCTTCAGAGGCGACTTAGCACGCCCATAACGAGCGAGCGGACCACAAGGGCGCGAGCGAAACGACCACAAGTGCACGATTTACGCCACATGCAGTAGACGCGCGGCACAGCGGACGCGCGCACGCCCCACCCCAACGCCGGGCTGTGTGATTATCTCCCTTACAGGGAGCGGGAATTGGCCATATCCAAGAACCGAGACGAACTTTCTGAAGCGGTTCGCGCGCCCTGCCGCACGCACCCCCGGGCCCCGCCTTCCGGCGCGTCCCGGTCGATGCCGCGAACCCGCGCACGAGCCTCGCGCACCGGCCCTCCGAGCAGCCCGGCCACGCCCGGCGCACACCGCGAAATCCACCCGGAACCCTGCACCAAGCGGGGGAACACCCACCCGTCGGGAGCAGTCGCGGGCCCGGCCGAGGGGAGAGGGGCCGGGTGCTGTCCGGGTCCCCGGTTCCTCTCCCCACAGCGATGGTCGCACAGAAGAAGTACAGGATTGAACGATCGCCCTGTGGCACTGCTCACGCCCGTACGGACCCGCAAATCCCGTGGCAGGACCCGCTGCGGACCCTCGACGCTCGGACGCATGACCGACGCCCAAGGCACCCTTCCCCCAGGTCGGTTCACGAACGCATCAGCGGCGGCCGGGCCGGCCACTGGGCCGTGCGGGGCCCCTCATGGCCGTGACCCAGCTCCTCGCCCGTGTGCACGCCGCGGACCTCGCCCACTGCCGCGCGACGGCGGCCGGCCGTCCGGACGCCGACCCCGGCTGGGCCCCGCCCGCCGGGGACGTCCTCGATCTCGACTGGGCGCCCCACCCCCTGGAGGACGCCTGCCGCCGCGCCGGACTCGACGGCCGTCTGCTCGCGGCCCTCCGGCGGGCCACGACGGGCGACCCGGAGGTGGACGTGGCCTTCCTCGACCACCCGGACGCCGTCGGGATCTTCGGCCCTCCCCCTGCGGCCCTGGCCCCCGAGGGCGTGGCCGCCGTCGCGCACGCGCTCGCCGCGATCGACCGGCCGGCGGTGCTGCCGCCGCGGCCGGGGGTCCGCGGGCTCGACGGGGTCCGCGATCCGCAGGCGTACCTGACCGGGCACTTTCGCGCGCTGTGCGCGTTCTGTGCGGAGGCGGCGCGGCGCGGGCAGTACGTCGTGATGTGGTGGGACTGACGTCGGCCCGACCAGGCCGGGCGACGAGCGCGTGCCCCTCACTCCGGCCGCCCGTCGCGCGGGCCCCACGCAGCGACGACCTCCTCCGCGGAGTACGTGCCGAGCACGTACTCCTCGGCCCACCGCGCGGCCCCGGCGAAGCCCGACTCCCCGGCGATCCGCGCGGCCGCCGCCTCCCGGTCGTACACCGTGCGCCGCAGCCGGACGCCGCCCGCGCCGAGCAGGGCCCAGTGGGCGCCAGGGCGCCCGTAGGGCATGCCCACGCTTCCCGGGTTGACGACGAGGCGGCCGAATGCCAGCCGGACGTAGGGCATGTGGGTGTGGCCGCAGACCACGGTCTCCACGTCCGGGCCGAGGCCCGCCATGACCTCGGCCCAGCGCGCGGCACGCGAGTCGACCAGCACGATCTCCTCGTCGTCGCGCACGGTGGCGTGGCAGAAGACCGTGCGCCCCGCCTCCGCGACCTCCAGTTCCGCGGTCAGCGGCAGCCGCGCCAGCCACGACACATGATCGTCCGTCAGTTCCGCCGCGGCCCAGTCCGACACCTCGTAGCCGCTCGCGCGGCCGTCGCGCCGGTGCTCCACCAGCTCCCGGTCCGCGTTGCCGCCGATCCACACCGCCCGGTCCCCCAGCGCCCGCAGCCTTTCCAGGGTGGGTCCCGGCAGCGGTCCCGCCGCGTGGTCCCCGGCCAGGACCACGCGGTCGGCGTCCCGCACATCGGGCTCGGCGAGCACCGCCTCAAGGGCGGGCAGGTTGCCGTGGATGTCGGCCAGGACCGCGACGCGTTGCAGCATGCCGGCAGCATGCCCGCGGCCGGGCGTAGCGATACGGCGGTTCGCCGAGGGCGTGACGCCGGCGGGACCTCAGGACGCGGCCGCGATCGCCGCGCGCACGGCGGCCACGAGGCTCCAGAAGACCGGTCGCGTGGTGCCGCCCCGCCCGGCACGGGTGTGCGTGCCGAACATCGCGGTGCGCAGCGGGGCGGTGATCTCCAGTTGGGCGCCGCGGCCGCGCCGGGTGCCGTTGCAGATGTTGGCCGGGGAGCGGCCCGCGAGTTCCCCGACCTCCGACGCGTCGACGGCGTGGAGACCGGCATCGGTGAGGGCGGCGGTCAGTTGGCCCGCGAAGGCGGTGTCCGCGCCGCCGACGAGAACGGCCCCGGCCCCCTCCGGCAGACCCGCCTGCCGGGCCGTGCAGCCGTGCAGCGACAGCACCCGCAGGCTGCCCGCCGCCATCGCGCGGGCGACCGGGTCGTCGCAGCGGGTAGAGGTGACGTGGAGGGCGGCGTTTCCGGTGACGCGCAGGCCCTCGAACATCCAGTAGTCGTACACCGGGCCGCCCGGCGGGGTGGGCGCGAGATCGGCGGGGTGGTACCCGGCGACGGCGAGGCAGAGTTCGGAGGTGCCGGCCTCGATGCCGCCGGCGTGCGGGGCGACGACCACGGTGTCGCCGGGCCGGGCGGCGGGGTCGCCGGCGGCGTGCCGGCGGAAGCGCCGGGCCCAGTCGGTGCCCTCGGTCAGGGCGGTGTCGGCGTACAACGCGGTGTTGGAGGCGTACGTGTCGAAAGACGCGGAGGCGTAGCCGGTGTGCGTCGTCATGGAGCGATCATCACGCACCGGCGGTCCCGGCTCCTGCCGGGAGCCGGGACCGCCACGAACGGAACGTCCGGTCCCGCCGGGCGACGGGGGGAGCGGCCCGGCGGGACGTGAGGGGGGCGGCGGGTCAGGCCGCCGGCACCGGCTCCTTCTCCGTGGACACCGGCTCGGACGGCGGCTCGCCGTGGCCGTCGTCGACGAGCGTGGTCTCGTCGAAGGGCAGCTCTCCGGCGAAGACGCGCTCGGCCCGCTCGCGGTCGAACTCCTTGGTCCAGGTGCCGATCAGGACGGTGGCGACCGCGTTGCCCGCGAAGTTGGTGACGGCGCGCGCCTCGCTCATGAAGCGGTCGATCCCGACGATGAGGCCCACCCCGTCGACGAGGGCCGGCTTGTGGGACTGGAGCGCGCCGGCCAGCGTCGCCAGGCCCGCGCCGGTGACACCGGCGGCGCCCTTGGAGGCGATCATCATGAAGAGCAGGAGGGTGATCTGCTCGCCGATGGAGAGCGGCTGGCCCATCGAGTCGGCGATGAACAGCGAGGCCATGGTCAGGTAGATCATGGTGCCGTCGAGGTTGAAGGAGTAGCCGGTCGGCACGGTGATGCCGACGACCGGGCGGCTGACGCCGAGGTGCTCCATCTTGGCGATGAGGCGGGGCAGCGCCGACTCCGACGAGGAGGTCGAGACGATCAGGAGGAACTCCCGGCCGAGGTACTTCAGCAGCTGGAAGAGGTTGACCCCGGCCACGAGCCGCAGGATCAGGCCGAGCACGACGACCACGAAGATCAGGCAGGTCACGTAGAAGCCGAGCATGATCGTGGCCAGCGCCTTGAGCGCGTCCACGCCCGCCGAGCCGACCACCGCCGCGAGGGCGCCGAAGGCACCCACCGGCGCGGCCCACATGATCATGGAAAGGACCCGGAAGACCAGCTTCTGGATGTGTCCGATGCCGCGCAGCACCGGCTCGCCCGCCGAGCCCATGGCCTGCAGGCCGAAGCCGACGAGCAGCGCCACCAGCAGGGTCTGCAGCACCTGGCCCTCGGTGAACGCCGAGATCAAGGTGACCGGGATGATCGAGAGGATGAAGTCCGGCAGCGACTCGGCCGGCGCGTCCTTGGCCTGGGCCTGGCCCACGTCCTTCAGGGCGTCGGTCAGGTGCAGCCCGTCGCCGGGCTGGAGGATGTTGCCGACGACGAGGCCGATGCCCAACGCCACGAAGGACATGACGACGAAGTACCCGAGGGCGAGCCCGCCGACCTTGCCGACCTTCGCGGCCTTCCGTACCGAACCGACGCCGAGCACGATCGTGCAGAAGATGATCGGCGAGATCATCATCTTGATCAGGTTGACGAAGCCGGTGCCGATCGGCTTCAACTCGACCGCCGCGTCCGGGGCGACAAGACCGAGGACGGCGCCCGCGATCGCGGCGACGACCACCGCGATGTAGAGGTAGTGGGTACGGTCCCTGCGACCCTGGCTGCGGCTCTGCACCGGCACTGACACCTTTGTCTCCTCGGTCCAGCCGGACGCCGTCCCGGACGCCCGCGATTGGATAAGTCCCGGTGACTATGCGCCCGCCCAGTGAGCCAGGTCACGTTTGCGTTCATTGAGTTCGCGGGACCCGTGCACACTGGTGGGCATGCCGCTCCCGACCCGCCTCCGCAGCCCCCGGCCGCGCCGCCGTGCGCACAGCCTGGCGGGCCAGTTGTTCGCGATGCAGGTGGTCATCGTGGCCATGGTGGTCGCGGGCATCGCGGTGCTCGTCTACGCCAACGCCGCCGCACGGGCGGAGGACGCCGCGCGGGACCGGGTCACGGCGGCGGCGCGGGCGGTGGCCGACGCCCCCTCGGTCGCGGCCGCGATTCGCGGCACGGACCCCAGCGCCGCGCTCCAGCCGTACGCCGAGCGGGTCCGCCTGGACACCGGGGTGTCCTTCATCACCATCATGAGCCCGGACGGCATCCGCTGGACGCACCCGGACACCGCCGAGATAGGCCGCCCCTTCCTCGGGAACATAGGCCCCGCCCAGCGCGGCGTCACCTTCACCGAGACCTACACCGGCACGCTCGGCGCGTCCGTGCGCGTCGTCACCCCCATCCGGGACGGCTCCCGGATCGTCGGCCTGGTCAGCGTCGGCATCACGGTCGAGGCCATCACCGACCAGGTGCGGGGCCAGCTGGCCCTGCTCATCGGGATCGCCGCGGCGGCGCTGGCCGTCGGCGGCCTCGGCACCTACCTCGCCAACGCCCGGCTGCGCCGGCACACGCACGGCATGGCCGCGGACGAGCTGAGCCGCATGTACGACTACCACCAGGCGACGCTGCACGCGGTACGCGAGGGGCTGATCCTGCTGGACGCCGGCCGCAGGGTCGCCCTGTGCAACGACGCCGCCCGCGAACTGCTGGGCCTGCCCGGCGCCGTGGTGGGCTCGTACGTCGCCGACCTCGGGCTGCCCGCCTCGCTGACCGGCGCGCTGCTGGCCGCCGAGCCGCGGGTGGACGAGGTGCACCTGACCGCGGAGCGGGTGGTGGTGGTCAACACCTCGCCGGTGCGCGGCGGGGAGCGCCGGGGCACGGTGGTGACCCTGCGGGACCACACCGACCTGCAGTCGCTCACCGGTGAGCTCGACTCCGTACGCGGTTTCGCCGAGGCGCTGCGCTCGCAGGCTCACGAGGCCTCCAACCGTCTGCACACCGTCGTCTCGCTGATCGAACTGGGGCGCACCCAGGACGCGGTGGAGTTCGCGACCGCCGAACTGCAACTGGCCCAGGCGCTGACCGACCGCGTGGTGGCGGCGGTGGCGGAACCGGTGCTGGCCGCACTGCTGCTGGGCAAGGCGGCCGAGGCGAACGAGCGCGGTGTGGAGCTGACGGTCACCGAGGACAGCAGCATCGACGACGGGGTGCTGCCGGCCTCGCTCACCTCCCGGGACCTTGTCACCATCCTGGGCAACCTGATCGACAACGCCCTGGACGCCGCCATCGAGGGCGCCGCGCAGACGACCGCGCCCCCGCACGTCGAGGTCACCGCCCGCACCGGCGAGGGCGAGTTGACGCTGCGGGTCACCGACAGCGGACGCGGGGTGGACCCGGGCGCGGTACGCGAGGTCTTCCGGCGCGGCTGGACGACCAAGAGCCAGGGGCACGGCCTCGGGCTCGCGCTCGTCGAGCAGACCGCCCGGCGCGCGGGCGGCAGCGTGGACCTGGAGCGGGCGGTGGGCGGCGGCGCGTCCTTCACCGTGCGGTTGCCGCTGCGCGGGGAGGTGCGGACATGATCAAGGTACTGGTGGTCGAGGACGACCCGGTGGCGGCCGACGCCCACCGGTTGTACGTGGAGCGGCTGCCCGGCTTCGAGGTCGCGGCCGTCGCGCACTCCGGCGGGGCGGCGCTGCGGGCACTGGAACGGCACGAGGTGGACCTGATCCTGCTCGACCTCAATCTGCCGGACGGGCACGGGCTGCAGGTCGTCCGCAAGCTGCGGGCGGCCGGGCACACCGCGGACGTGGTGGCCGTGACCTCGGCCCGCGACCTGGGGGTGGTGCGCCAGGCGGTCTCGGTGGGCGTGGTGCAGTACCTGCTCAAGCCCTTCCCCTTCCCGGCGCTGCGCGACCGGCTGGAGCGCTGGGCGCGCTACCGCGACGAGCTGGCGGGCGGCGAGGCCTCCGGGCAGGACGAGGTGGACCGCGCGCTGGCGGCACTGCGCAGCCCCGAGGCCTCGGCGCTGCCCAAGGGCCTGAGCGGTCCGACGCTGGAGGCGGTGACCACCGCGCTGCGCGATGCCGAGGGGGGCCTGTCGGCGAGCGCGGCCGCCCAGCAGGTCGGCGTCTCCCGGATCACCGCCCGCCGCTATCTGGAGCACCTGGTCGACATCGGCCGCGCCGTGCGCGCCCCGCAGTACGGCCAGGTGGGACGGCCCGAGCTCACCTACCGATGGGCGACCGCGCGCAAGCCGTGACGCCGGTGCCGACGCCGGCGCCGTGTCACGGGGTCCGCCTCAGAAGACGGACTCGGCCTCCTGCATGCGGTCCTCGGGGACCCGCTTGAGGACGGTCACGGCCTCGGCGAGCGGCACCAGTTCGATCGCGGTGCCGCGCAGCGCCGTCATGTTGCCGAAGGCGCCCTTGTGCGCGGCCTCGACGGCGTGCCAGCCGAAGCGGGTGGCCAGGACCCGGTCGTAGGGGGTGGGGACGCCGCCGCGCTGGACGTGGCCGAGGATGACCGGGCGGGCCTCCTTGCCCAGGCGCTGCTCCAGCTCGGCGGCGAGCCGGGTGCCGATGCCGGCGAAGCGCTCGTGGCCGTAGGCGTCGATCTCGCCGTGGACGTACGGCATGGTGCCCTCGGCGGGGTGGGCGCCCTCGGCGACGCAGACGACGGCGAACTTCTTGCCCCGCGCGAAGCGCTCCTCGACCATCGCGACGAGGTCGGCGGGGTCGAAGGGCCGCTCGGGCAGGCAGATGCCGTGGGCGCCGCCGGCCATACCGGATTCGAGGGCGATCCAGCCGGCGTGCCGGCCCATCACCTCGACGACCATGACGCGCTGGTGCGACTCGGCGGTGGTCTTCAGCCGGTCGATGGCCTCGGTGGCCACGGTGACGGCGGTGTCGAAGCCGAAGGTGCGGTCGGTGGCCGAGATGTCGTTGTCGATGGTCTTGGGGACGCCGACGAGCGGCATGCCCGCCTCGGCGAGCAGCCGGGCCGCGGTGAGGGTGCCCTCGCCGCCGATCGGGATGAGCACGTCGAGGCCGTACGCCGCGCACACGGTGCGCCAGTTGTCGGCGGCCTCGTGCAGCCGGGAGCGCTCCAGCCGGGTGGAGCCGAGCACGGTGCCGCCGCGGGCCAGGATGCCGCTGACGGAGTTCAGGTCGAGGGTGCGGTAGCGGCCCTCCAGCAGTCCCTTGAAGCCGTCCTCAAAACCGATGACCTCGTCGCCGTGGTACGTCAACGCGCGATGGGTCACCGAACGGATGACAGCGTTGAGCCCTGGACAGTCGCCGCCCGCGGTGAGCACTCCGATACGCATGGCGCTGCGCGCTCCCTCCGGTAGCGTCCCAGGTCGCCTCTTTCGCATCGTAGATCCGTGCCTGACCCACCGCGCGTCATACGCACAGCGGACTGTAATGTCAAGAGGCACCCGCCACCCGAATGGGTGATTCCACCAGGCAGGAACGGAGAGAGCGCGTGACGCGCAGCGTGTACGTAACCGGGGTCGGCCGGGGGGACGGCAGGCAGGTCGTCGAGCTCGGCGTCATGGAGCTGCTCACCCGCCAGGTCGACCGCGTGGGCGTGTTCCGCCCGCTGGTGCACGACACCCCCGACCGGATGTTCGACCTGCTGCGCAGCCGCTTCCGGCTCACCCAGGACCCCGCGACGGCCTTCGGCCTGAGCTACGAGGAGGCCGCGGCCCTCCAGGCCGAGCAGGGCCGGGACGCGATGATCGCCGTGCTCGTGGAGCGCTACCACCTGGTGGCCGGTGAGTACGACACCGTGCTGGTGCTCGGCTCGGACTTCCACGAGACCAACCTGCCGGGCGAGATGGGCATCAACGCCCGCCTCGCCAACGAGTTCGGGGCCTCCGTGGTCCCGGTGGTCGGCGGGCGCGACCAGACCGCGGAGTCGGTGGTGGACGAGGTGCGCAACGCCCACCAGTCCTACTCCGGCTTCGGCTGCGACATCGTCGCCATGATCGCCAACCGGGTGCCCCCGGAGACCCTGGACGAGGTCGCCGGGCGGCTGCGCCGGCTGCTGCCGGTCCCCGCGTACGTACTGCCCGACGAGCCCGCGCTGTCGGCGCCGACGGTCTCCCAGATCGTCGAGACCCTCGGCGCGGAGGTGCTGCTCGGCGACAGCAGCGGGCTCTCCCGGGACGTCCTGGGCTTCGTCTTCGGCGGTGCGATGCTGCCCACCTTCATCCGCGCGCTGACCCCCGGCTGCATGGTGATCACCCCGGGCGACCGCGCCGACCTCATCATCGGCTCGCTCGCCGCGCACTCGGCCGGCTCCCCGCCCATCGCGGGCATCCTGCTCACCCTCGACGAGGTGCCCGGCCCCGAGATCATGGCGCTCGCCGCCCGGCTCGCCCCCGGCACCCCGGTGATGTCGGTGCCGACCGGCAGCTTCCCGACCGCCGCCGAGCTGTTCGCCCTGGAGGCGAAGCTCGGCGCGGGCACCCCGCGCAAGGCCGAGACCGCGCTCGGCCTCTTCGAGACCCATGTCGACAGCGCCGAACTCACCGAGCGGCTGTCGGTGGTCCGCGGCGAACGCGTCACCCCGATGATGTTCGAGCACGAACTCATCGAGCGGGCCCGCTCGGGGCGGCGCCGCGTCGTGCTCCCGGAGGGCGCCGAGGAGCGCATCCTGCACGCCGCCGAGGTGCTGCTGCGCCGCAACGTCTGCGACATCGTGCTGCTGGGCAACGAGGACGCCATCCGCCGCCGGGCCGGCGAACTCGGCATCGACGTGGACGTCCCCGGCCTGGTGCTCACCGATCCGCAGACCTCACCGCTGCGCGAGAGCTTCGCCGAGCTGTACGCCAAGCTGCGCGCCCACAAGGGCGTGAGCTACGAACTCGCCTACGACGTCGTCGCCGACGTGTCGTACTTCGGCACGCTGATGGTGCAGCAGGGGCTGGCCGACGGCATGGTCTCCGGCGCGGTGCACTCCACCGCGGCGACCATCCGGCCCGCGTTCGAGATCATCAAGACGGTGCCGGACGCGTCGATCGTCTCCTCGGTCTTCTTCATGTGCCTGGCCGACAAGGTGCTGGTGTACGGCGACTGCGCGGTCAACCCGGACCCCGACGCCGAGCAACTGGCGGACATCGCGATCCAGTCGGCGGAGACCGCCGCCCAGTTCGGGGTGGAGCCGCGGGTGGCGATGCTGTCGTACTCCACCGGGACCTCCGGCTCCGGGGTGGACGTCGACAAGGTGCGCCGGGCCACCGAACTGGTCCGCGAGCGCCGCCCGGAGCTGCTGGTCGAGGGCCCGATCCAGTACGACGCGGCGGTGGACGCGCAGGTGGCCGAGACCAAGCTGCCCGGCTCGAAGGTGGCGGGGAACGCGACCGTGCTGATCTTCCCGGACCTCAACACCGGCAACAACACCTACAAGGCGGTGCAGCGTTCGGCCGGCGCCGTCGCCGTCGGCCCCGTGCTGCAGGGCCTGCGCAAGCCCGTCAACGACCTGTCGCGCGGAGCGCTGGTGCAGGACATCGTCAACACGGTCGCCATCACGGCGATCCAGGCCCAGGGCGAGCAGGGAACCACCGCTCCGGCCGGTCCGGCCGGTCCGACCGCAACAAGGAAGGCACCGTGACAGCGACCCGCGTCCTCGTCCTCAACTCCGGCTCCTCGTCGGTGAAGTACCAGCTCATCGACATGGCCGACGGCAGCCGCCCGGCGGCCGGGATCGTGGAGCACATCGGTGAGCGCGGCGGGGTCGCCGGACACGCCGAGGCGCTGGGGGTCGTCGCGGACGAGCTGGCCGCCCGTGGCCTCGGCCTGGACTCCCCCGAACTGGCCGCCGTGGGGCACCGCGTGGTGCACGGCGGCACCCGGTTCACCGAGCCGGTGCTGGTCGACGACGCCGTGCTCGCGGCCGTCGAGGAGCTCGTGCCGCTCGCCCCGCTGCACAACCCGGCCAACATCACCGGCATCCGGGTGGCCCGCGCGCTGCGCCCCGACCTGCCCCAAGTGGCGGTCTTCGACACCGCCTTCCACTCCACCGTCCCCGAGCACGCGTACCGCTACGCGATCGACCGGGAGACCGCCGACGCCCACCAGGTGCGCCGCTACGGCTTCCACGGCACCTCGCACGCGTACGTCAGCCGGGCCACGGCCGAACTGCTGGGCAAGGACCCCGCCGAGGTCAATGTGATCGTGCTGCACCTCGGCAACGGCGCCTCCGCCTCCGCCGTGCGCGGCGGCGCGTGCGTGGAGACCTCCATGGGACTGACCCCGCTGGAGGGCCTGGTCATGGGTACCCGCTCGGGTGATCTCGACCCGGCCGTGGTCTTCCACCTCAGCCGCGTGGGCGGGATGTCGGTGGACGACGTCGACACCCTGCTCAACAAGCGCTCCGGTCTGCTGGGCCTGTGCGGCGACAACGACATGCGGGAGATCGGCCGGCGGATGGCGGAGGGCGACGAGAGCGCGCAGCTCGCCTTCGACGTCTACGTGCACCGGCTGCGCAAGTACGTCGGCGCCTACACCGCCGTCCTGGGCCGGGTCGACGCGATCGCCTTCACCGCGGGTGTCGGGGAGAACTCCCCCGCCGTGCGGGAGGCCTCGATGCGCGGCCTGGAAGCCCTGGGCATCGAGCTGGACGGGGTGCGCAACGCGGTGCGCGCCGGCTCCGCGCGACTGGTGTCGGCCGCCGGCAGCAAGGTGGCGGTGGCGGTCGTGCCGACCGACGAGGAGCAGGAGATCGCCCGGCAGACGTACGCGCTGGTGACCGGCCCGTGACGTCTCCAGGTCACCTGGAGGCTCTAGTCTATGGCCGCCGTCCGCACCGTCCACGACTCCCCCGCACGGGAAAATTCCGGAGCGGAACAAATTGATAGGATCGTCCTCATGCGCCGAGCGAAAATCGTCTGCACCCTGGGTCCCGCCGTCGACTCCTACGACCAGCTGAAAACGCTGGCCGAAGCCGGGATGAACGTGGCCCGTTTCAACTTCAGCCACGGCAGCCACGCCGAGCACGAGGAGCGCTACCACCGGGTGCGCAAGGTCTCGGAGGAGACCGGGCGTGCCATCGGTGTGCTGGCCGACCTCCAGGGCCCCAAGATCCGCCTGGAGACCTTCGCGGACGGCCCCGTGGAGCTGGTCGCCGGTGACGAGTTCACCATCACCACCGAGGACGTGGCGGGCGACAAGACCATCTGCGGCACCACCTACAAGGGCCTGCCCGGCGACGTCCGGTCCGGCGACCCGGTCCTGATCAACGACGGCAACGTCGCGCTGCGCGTGACCGAGGTCGACGGCGCCCGTGTGCGCTGCCTGGTCGTCGAGGGCGGCGTCATCTCCGACCACAAGGGCATCAACCTGCCCGGCGCGGCGGTCAACGTCCCCGCGCTGTCCGAGAAGGACATCGACGACCTGCGCTTCGCGCTGCGGATGGGCGTCGACATGGTCGCGCTGTCCTTCGTGCGCGACGCCAAGGACATCCGCGACGTGCACCGCGTGATGGACGAGGTCGGCCGCCGCGTGCCGGTCATCGCCAAGGTGGAGAAGCCGCAGGCGGTGGACAACATGGAGGACATCGTCGCGGCCTTCGACGCCGTCATGGTGGCCCGTGGCGACCTGGCGGTGGAGTACCCGCTGGAGAAGGTCCCCATGGTGCAGAAGCGGCTCATCGAGCTGTGCCGCCGCAACGCCAAGCCGGTGATCGTGGCGACCCAGATGATGGAGTCGATGATCACCAACTCCCGCCCCACCCGCGCCGAGGCCTCCGACGTCGCCAACGCGATCCTGGACGGCACGGACGCGGTGATGCTGTCCGCCGAGTCCAGCGTCGGCAAGTACCCGATCGAGACCGTGAAGACCATGTCGCGGATCATCGAGGCCGCCGAGGTCGAGCTGCTCAAGCAGGGCCTGTGGCCGCTCAACGGCCGCAAGCCGCGCACCCAGGGCGGCGCCGTCGCCCGTGCCGCCGCCGAGCTCGCGGACTACCTGGACGCCAAGACGCTGGTCGCCTTCACCAAGTCCGGCGACACCGCGCGCCGCCTGGCCCGCTACCGCGTGCCGCAGCCGGTGGTCGCGTACACGACCGACGAGTCGACCCGCAACTTCCTCGCGCTGACCTGGGGTGTGCAGACCACCGTCGTGCAGTACGTCAGCACCACCGACGAGATGGTCGAGATCGTCAACGAGGAGATGCTGAAGCTCAGCGACTACGCCGAGGGCGACACGGTGATCATCACCGCCGGCTCGCCTCCCGGTGAGGCCGGCACCACCAACCTCGTGCGGGTGCACCACCTCGGCCACCGCGCCGTCTGACCCGCACCGCGCCGACGGAGAACGGCGGAGGGCGCCTCCCCCGCAAGGGGTGGGCGCCCTCCGCCGTGTGCGGCTCCCGGACGGGTCCGGGCCCGGTCAGTCCTGGGTGTTGTACACGTGCATACCGGGGACCTTCAGGGTGCCGCCGAACTGGCCGGCCTGCTTCACCGTGACGTTGGTGAAGAAGGCGATCGGCACGTTGACCGGCGGCGGGGTGTCGGGCGTGAACTCGATCGGGATGAGCCCGAAGAGGTTGCCCTTCAGCGACTCGGTGTACATCGTCACCGTGCCGCCGCGGATGGTCGACGTGCTGCCCTTGCGCGCCTCGACGTGGCCGACGGTGCCGTTCGGGCCGACGACCTCCTGGTGCAGGTCCTTGATGTCCAGGGTGGAGGCCGTGAACTTCAGTACCGGCTTGACCTTCCCGCTCCAGGTCTTGACCTCGACGATGCCCTTGTAGTCCAGGCCCGTCAGGGTCAGCAGGCTGCTGTGCAGCGTCCAGGGGTCGTCCGCGAGGAGGGCGGGCGTCTCCTGGTACGCCGCGTCGGCCAGAGCCTGCGCGTCGTGCGTCGGGCACGGGAACGGGGTCTTCCCGTCCGCAGACGTGACCAGGGGGCTCGGCGTGCTGTCGGGCGCCTGCGTCGCCTTGCCGGTGGCGTCGCCCGCGGCCTTGGTGACCTCGGACAGCGCCTTCTTGACCTTGTCGGTGGTGTCCTTGACGGTCGTGTCGGCCGGCTTGTCCGTGGTGTCCGTCGTCGGGGTCTGCGACGTGGCGCTCGGGGCCGGCGTGGCCGTCGCGGAGGGCGCGGTGTCCGCCGGGGCGGCGTCCGTGCTCTTCTTGTTGACGCCCAGCAGGTCGCCCAGCGCGTCGCCGAGGCCCAGCGGGTCCAGCGGGTCGGAGGACGGCTTCGTCGACGGGGAGGCCGGCGCGGACGGCGTCGACGGGGAGGCCGGCACGGTCGTCGACCCGTTGCCGTCGCCCTTGCCGTCCCCGGTACCCGTGCCGGAGTCGGACGTGCCGGGCGTCGGGGTCACCGAGGGCTTCGGCGTCTCCGGCCTGTCCTGCCCGTCCTGCTTGCCACCGTTGCCCGGCGTGCTGCTCGGCGTCGAGGACGGCGAGGGCTCGTCGGGCTGCTCCACGCACTTCGTACCCGAGAACGGGTTCTTCGGCAGTTCGTCGGCAGAGGCCAGCCTCGGGGTCAGTCCCATGCCCATCAGGACCGCCGTCGGCATCGCGGCCAGGGCTATCGCCTTGCCCGCCGGCATCTGCAGCTTGGTCAGCAGCGACTTCCTCGGGGCCGCGTGCCGCGGCCCCGGTCTCACGCGGGTGCCGCTACCGGCGGCCGCGGAAGCCGGCTGATCCTCATCACCCCGCACTGTGCCTCCCGTTCGCGTCTGCGGTTCGCTCTGTGCCGTCCGCCGCCTCCTGTGAGACGGTGCCGTCCGACGCCTCGGCGCGGTACTCGCCGTACGCCTGCGCGTAGGGCGAGTCCGGCGGGGGCACGTAGCCGGTGTCGCCGTCGTACCCCTTGCCGCCGTCGGGCAGTTCCGCCGCCTGCGGGCCGCCCTCGGCGGGCGGGACACCCGGGGCCCACGCCACGGAGAGCGCTCCGCCGACCAGCCCGAGCACGAAGCCCGCGAAGAAGCCGCCGAAGTTGGAGACCACCAGGGAGACCAGGGCGAGCAGGATCGAGGCGATGCCCGCGAAGACCCGGACCGCCGACTGGAACCACATGGTCAGACCGAGGACGACCAGCAGCACGCCGATGATCAGCGAACCGGAGCCGGCCGTGGTGGCCATGGTCAGGCTGAGCGAGCCAAGGGTGATGTTGGCGTACGGGAAGTAGGCGATGGGCAGTCCGGCCAGAACCGTCAGCAGGCCCGCCCAGAACGGCCGCTGCCCGCGCCATACGCGGAAGCGGAACCGCCAATAGTCGAACCCGCTCAGTCCATGTGTCTCGGCGCTCATGGAAAACTGCTCCCTGGGACTGGCGTTACAAAGAAAAAAGCGAGTGGTCGGGGGAAGGTGAGGGGCGTCCCGCGCCCCTCACCCCCCTGGCGGTGCTTAGAAGCACTCGTAGCCCGCGCCCGAGCCCTTCTTGACCGACATGCTCAGCCCGCTGAGCTTGAAGGTTCCCGCGCTGGTGGCCCAGGCGGTCTGCTTCACGTCGGTCAGGTCGGCCGAGTCGGCCTCCTGCGCGAAGGAACCCGGGTCCGACTGGTCGCCGGCCTTGATGCCGGGGCCCTTCTTGCTGTCTCCGGCCGCCACGCCGATGTTGATGTTGGTGAACGTGGCGTCCGCGTTCAGCTGGTCGAGGTCGATGTAGAGGTTCTTCGCCTCGACCTTCTTGTCACCGTTGCCGGCGCCCAGCTTCAGCGTCACGTCGCCGAAGACCGGAACCGGCACGACGACGGACTGGCACAGCCCGGAGATCTGGGCGTTGCTGAACGCGGAGACCGCGACCGGGATCGGCTTGCCGCCGTGCTGGACGTCGATGGCTCCGTACTGGACGAAGCCCTCACCGTGCAGGCTGTCGGCCTTCACCTTGAACTGCTGGCCGGACACGCTGAACGACGCGGCAAGCGCGCCCTGACCCAGGGCCACGCCTATCGCGGCGGTGGCCGCGACGCTCGGCACCATGACAACGGCGAACCGCTTCCATCTGGTACCGCCGCGAATGAGCGACTCCATGACTTTCCTCCTTCTCGGACGTACATCTCCGGCCGGAATCGTGGGGATTGCGGCGGGATGGGAGAAGAGCTACGTCCTCGGGAAGGAGAGCGCCGTACAGACGGCCGCACGCGGGATGGCGGACGGCGTTGTCCGGAATTCGGCGATCACCCCCGAGCGACAACCACTGGCCACGCTCTCGCGCAACCTGCTGGACAGGCCCTGCCGGGTGGCAGAGACCCCCCTGTCCACGAGACGCGGCCGCTGCTGGCACAGCCTTCGCGTCCCGGCCCGGTGGGGACCCGTACGACGAGCGGGCGGCTGGATGCCGACACCTCGGCAACGGACCGAGCTTGGCCGATCGTGGTCCATTCGGCGCCGCTGCACAAGGGGCTTCGTTACTAGCGGGTAACGGTGCGATAACCCAGCTCGCATGGTCTGGACCAGATCGACTACGCAGGGTGGTTGCGATGAGGGTGTGAAATTGCCTCAAGGGGTGATAGATCCGGACAGAAGTCCGTCACTCTCTTACCGGAAGTAACAGCGGCCGCGCTTCATCAAGATTTGGTAAAGCGCGGCCGGGGTCACATTCGGCTCGAAAGGTCTTTCGAGGTGGGGAGGGTCGGCGCGATCAGGTCAGAAGAGCACGCGGGCAAGCGCCGAGCGGGCCGCGGTCACCCGCGGATCGTCCGGGCCGATCACCTCGAACAGCTCCAGCAGGCGCGTCCGGGCGGCGTCACGGTCCGCACCCGTGGAGCGGCGCACCGCCTCCACCAGCCGCCCGAAGGCGTCCTCCACATGTCCGCCCACCAGGTCGAGGTCGGCCACGGCGATCTGCGCCGGAACGTCGTCGGGGCGGTCCGCGGCGGCCTTGCGCAGCGCCTGCGGGTCGGCCCCCTCCACGCGCTGCAGCAGCTCCGCCTGGGCCAGGCCCAGCTTCGCCTCCAGGTTGCCCGGGTCGCCGGACAGCACGTTGCGGTACGCCTGGATCGCGCCACCGAGGTCGCCTTGGTCGAGCGCGTCGTGCGCGGCGGTCAGGGCCAGTTCCTGCGGGCTCGGCGGGCGCTCCTCGGCCGGTGCGGCGGGCGCGCCGCCCTCGACCGGGACGCCGACGATGCCGAAGCGCTGCTCGGCGACGGCGATCAGCTGGTCGAGCACCTCGCGGATCTGGTCCTCCGGGGCCGCGCCCTGGAAGAGCGGCATCGCCTGGCCGGCCAGCACCGCGAACACCGCGGGAATCCCCTGCACGCCGAACTGCTGCACCAGCAGCTGGTTCGCGTACACATCGATCTTGGCGACGACGACCCGGCCCGCGTACTCGGCGGCGAGCCGCTCCAGCGCGTCCTCCAACTGCACGCTGGCGTCCGCGCGGTCGGTCCAGAAGTGGACGACGACCGGGACCTCGGTGGAGCGCTGCAGGACGTCGGTCTCGAAGGTGGCCTCGGTGACCTCGGTCACCAGGACGGGGGTGGGTACCACCCCGGTGCGGGCGGCTTCCGCACGGGCCTGCTCGGCCTTCGCCTTGGCCTCACCGGCCGCCTTCACCGCGGCGAGGTCGACCACGCCGCTCATGGACATGTTCCGTGGCTGCATGGGACCAATCCTCCCCCCTCGTCGCGGTTCCCGGGGAATCGCCCCCCGAAAGCGCCGCACTGGCGAGTCATCATGGTGGAAGCACGACGCGGGGTCCCCGCCCACGCCTCGTGGCTGCCGCCTGTTTCGATACGGGTCGTAGCGTAACTCCATGGTCGCGCACCGCGCAACGGGGATAGGGTGCCCAGCCATGTGCCCGCGTGAAACAGGACGAAGGACCGGCCGCCCCCGCAGTGCGGAGGCCGACCGGGCGATCCTGGACGCCGCGCGGCAGGCCCTGGTCGAGACCGGCTGGGGCAAGTTGACCATGGGCGACGTCGCGGCGCGCGCGAAGGTGGCCAAGACCACTCTCTACCGCCGCTGGGCCGGCAAGAGCGAACTCGTGGTGGACGCGGTGGCCGCGCTCTTCGACGAGTTGGAACTTCCCGACCGCGGCACTCTGCGCGCCGATGTGGAGGGCGTGGTCCTGCAGTTCGCGGCCCTGCTGGAGCAACCCGCCACCAAGACAGCGCTGATGGCGGTGGTCGCCGAGGCGACGCACGACGAGGCGCTGCGGGAGCGGATCCGCGAGGCGATCGTCGACCGGCAGAAACGGCTGGTGATCGAGGGCCGCCGGCGGGCCCAGGCGCGCGGCGAGATCCCGCCCGACAACGGCGACCCGACGCCGCAGATCGATCTCATCTTCGACGTCATCGCCGGGGCCGTCGTGCACCGGACCCTTGTCTCCTGCGAGCCGGTCGACGCCGACTGGGCGTCCCGCTTCACCACGGTCCTGCTCGGTGGGCTCTCGGCCGCCGCGGACTGACCGCCGCCGGCCGTTGCGGCCCGCTCCGGCGGGACGGCAACTCCTGTGCGTCCGGGCGCCGTTCGGCAGGACGTCTTCCGGCGGGCGTTCCCGGAAGTTCACCGATCACGCGGCGCCGACCTCTTGCCGGGATGTCATGGCACCGCCATGCTTACCCGCGGGTATCTACTCGCATAGATTCCTCACCGGTTCCGCACAGCTCCGCACAGCTCCGCGCAGTTCAGCACAGTTCCGCGAAGTCCTGCCCAGCTCGTCGCAGTTCCGCACTGCTCTGTCCTGACAGTGCGTCACAGATCGCTCGCCCCCAGGAGGATCGATCCACGTGAGACGTCATCACCCTCGTCGGCGCGGCGCCGTCGTCTCCCTCGCCGCCTCCCTGCTCGCCCTGACGGCCGGCCAGACCGTGAGCGCCCTGCCCGCCACGGCCGCCCCCAACCCCCACACACCCGCCTCCGCGGTCTCCGCGGCCGAGGAGCAGGCGGCGCGTGCGATCGCCGGCTCGCTCACCGACTCCGCCTGGCGCGCCCGGGTCGGCAGGGCGACGCTCGCCTCCGACGAGGTCGCCGTCACCGCTCTGGCCGGCAGGGCCGGCGGCTCCCTGAAGGCCGAACTGGCCGCCGCCGACCGGCGGATCGCCGCCGCCAAGGGCCTGGACTCCGGTGTCGGCCCGCTGCTGCGGCTGCGGCTCGGCGACGACTCCATGCGCGCGGCGCTGGCCGCCGGCGTGGCGCCGTGGGTGACCGCGGCCTCCCTGGACGACGACGCCGCCACCGTCACCGCCTGGGACAGCCGGGGCCGCGCCCACACGCTGGACGCCCGCAAGGCGCCCTCGCACCCGGTGTACGTCGTGGACATCGACGGCTCCAAGGCGCTGGCCGCCGGTCTGGCCGTGATGAACAAGGAGCTCACCCGCTACGGCGTGGCCTCCGCCAAGGCCACGCCGTCCCGCACCGAGGCCCCCGCGGCCGGGGCGCGGGCGCAGGCGGCCGCGGGCGGCTTCTGGACCACCCGCATCACCTCGGTCGAGCTGTCGGACGACGAGGAGCCCTGGGTCAAGGGCGACGCCGAGATCTACACCCTGGTCACCGGTTTCGGGCAGGACGGCGCGGTGCGCGTCGACCCCGTCGACATGCCGTACCTGGACAACGACGGCACGGTGTACCGGCCCAACCAGATCCTGGTGAACTGGTCGAACTACAAGTACAACCTCGCCGACGCCGTGATGATGGAGGAGGACGGCAGCACCAACTACCGCGACCTGGCCAAGGCCATCGCCACGGCGCTGCTCACCATCACCGACCAGGGCACCTACATCCCACTGGTGACCGCGGTCCTGGACGCGATCCCGGACGACTGGTGGACCGACGACCCGGACTACGTCGACTCCTGGTACACCCTGGCGCAGAGCGACAACGGCACCCGCTACGGCGCCCGCGGCAACGGCTGGATGACCGTCGAGCCGTACTTCGTGCAGGAGTTCTGAGCCGGCACGGCGCACAGCGACACGAGTCGCGGGGGCCGGCGGGAACCCTGGGTTCCCGCCGGCCCCCGGCGCCGCGGTGTTGCGGTGGTCCGCTCCTGCTCAGAAGCGCGCGGGCTCGGTGTAGCTGCCCCATTCGTCGCGCAGCGCGCCGCAGATCTCGCCGAGGGTCGCCTCGGCGCGCACCGCCTCCAGCATCGGCTCGATCATGTTGGTGCCCTCGCGGGCGGCGGTGAGCATCGCGTCCAGCGCCTTGCGCACGGCCGCGTCGTCCCGCAGGTCCTTGCGGCCGGCCAGGACCCGTACCTGTTCGCGCTCCACCTCGTGGCTCACCCGCAGGATCTCCAGGTCCCCGGTGACCGATCCGGTGTGGCAGTTGACGCCGACGACCCGCTTGTCGCCCTTCTCCAGGGAGCGCTGGTACTCGAAGGCGGCCTCGGCGATCCGGCCGGTGAAGTAGCCGTCCTCGATGCCGCGCAGGATGCCGGAGGTGATCGGGCCGACCGCGTGCCTGCCGTCGGGCACCGCGCGGGCGCCCAGTTCCTTGATCTTGTCGAAGATCTTCTCCGCGTCCGCCTCGATGCGGTCGGTCAGCGCCTCGACGTACCAGGAGCCGCCGAGCGGGTCGGCGACATTGGCGACCCCGGTCTCCTCCATCAGTACCTGCTGGGTGCGCAGCGCGATCTCCGCGGCCTGGGCGCTGGGCAGCGCCAGCGTCTCGTCCAGGGCGTTGGTGTGCAGCGAGTTCGTGCCGCCGAGCACCGCCGCCAGCGCCTCGACCGCGGTACGGACCACGTTGTTGTACGGCTGCTGCGCGGTGAGCGAGACGCCCGCGGTCTGGGTGTGGAAGCGCAGCCACTGCGCCTTGTCGGACGTCGCGCCGTACACGTCGCGCATCCAGCGGGCCCAGATCCGGCGTGCGGCGCGGAACTTGGCGATCTCCTCGAAGAAGTCGAGGTGGGCGTCGAAGAAGAAGGACAGGCCGGGGGCGAAGGTGTTGACGTCCAGCCCGCGTGACAGGCCCAGCTCAACGTAGCCGAAACCGTCGGCCAGGGTGTAGGCGAGCTCCTGCGCGGCCGTGGAGCCGGCCTCGCGGATGTGGTAGCCGGAGACCGACAGCGGCTTGTACGCGGGGATCCCCGTCGCGCAGTGCTCCATCAGGTCGCCGATCAGGCGCAGGTGCGGCTCGGGGGCGAAGAGCCACTCCTTCTGCGCGATGTACTCCTTGAAGATGTCGGTCTGCAGGGTGCCGTTGAGCACCGCGGGGTCGACGCCCTGGCGCTCGGCGGCCACCAGGTACATGCAGAAGACGGGGACCGCGGGGCCGGAGATCGTCATGGAGGTGGTGACGTCACCGAGCGGGATGTCCTTGAAGAGGATCTCCATGTCGGCGGCGGAGTCGACGGCCACGCCGCAGTGCCCGACCTCGCCCAGCGAGCGGGGGTCGTCGGAGTCCCGGCCCATGAGGGTGGGCATGTCGAACGCGACGGACAGGCCGCCGCCGCCCGCCTCCAGGATCATCTTGTAGCGCTCGTTGGTCTGCTCGGCGTTGCCGAAGCCGGCGAACTGGCGGATGGTCCAGGTGCGGCCCCGGTAGCCGGTGGCGTGCAGACCGCGGGTGAACGGGTACTCGCCCGGCCAGCCGATGCGCTCGAAACCGGGCACCTCGGCGCCGGCCGGGGGCCCGTACACCGGCTCCACGGTGTCGCCCGAGAGCGTGGTGAAGTCCGCCTCGCGCTTGCGGGAGGCGTCGTAGCGCGCCTGCCAGCGGCTGCGCCCCTCGTCAATGGCTGCAGCGTCCATGCCGGTGTCCGCCTCTCATCGGTGCGGGGCCGTCCTCGCACGTCCTTGTACAAGGAGGTGTACCCCTGTGGGCCGAAAATACTAGGACGTCCTAGTATTTGTCGACGGTCATACCCCCCATCCCAGCAGGGAAGGGGGGTATCCGCAGGTCAGGCGAGTGTCAGACCTTGACGGGTTCACCCGTGGGGGCCACCAGCGGGGCCACCTCGCGGGTCACCTTGCGCTCGACGAAGAACGCGGCGGTGGGCACGGTCCCGGCCAGCAGCACCCACAGCAGCTTGCCGAAGGGCCACTTCGCCTTGGAGCCGAGGTCGAAGGCGAACACCAGGTACAGGACGTAGAGCCAGCCGTGGGCGATGGCGACGACCCGGGTGAAGCCCTGGGCGCCGTCGATGTCCAGGACGTACTTGGCGATCACGCCGGCGGTCAGCAGGACCAGCAGCACACCCGTCACATAGGCGAGGACGCGGTACCGGGTCAGGACACTCTGCTTCATGCGCCGAAGCCTAACCGGTGCCCTTCCGCCGGTTTGCCCCGGGCCGCCCCGAAGCGGACGGCGCCCTGTCCCGCGGGGGTCACGCCTGCGGGATCACGCCTCGAAGTCCCCGGCGGATATCCGCAGCGGCCGCAGCAACGCGAAGATCTCCGCGCACTCGTCGTCGTCGTAGGCCTGCAGGCCGAATTTCATCCCCATGAGGTCGTCGGTGGCGGCCTCGCACACCTCGCGGCCCTTGGCCGTGATGGAGGCCAGCGTGCCGCGCCCGTCGTTGGGGTTGGGGCGCTTGGCGACGAGGCCGGCCGCGACCAGGCGGTCGACGGTGTTGGTGACCGACGTCGGGTGCACCATCAGGCGCTCGCCGATCTTGGACATCGGCAGCTCGCCCTCCTTGCTGAAGGCGAGCAGCACCAGCGCCTCGTAACGGGCGAAGGTCAGCCCGTAGGGCTTGACCACGGCGTCGACCTGACCCAGCAGGATCTGCTGGGCGCGCATGATCGACGTGATCGCGACCATCGACGGCACACGCCCCCAGCGCCGGGTCCAGATCTCGTCGGCGCGGGCGATGGGGTCGAAGGGCAGGCTGAGCGGCTTGGACACAGGCCCGAGCCTACCCGCCGGTCACATGGCGGGCAGCCGTGTCTCGCGGGGCGGGACAACGGCACGTCAGGGACCGCGGGTTCGTGATCGTACCGGCCACCCGCCGCACCCGTGTGAACGCAGTGTTTCAGCCACCCCGGACGGGGGTTCCGACCGAAATCCTTCCCCTGCCGGGCAGGGTTTCCCCTACTTCCGGGCCGGGCTTGGCACCCTTTGGCCCGGATGACCTGCGACGCGGCGCCGCACCCGCTCGCGACAACCGGCCAATCGATGAAATGCACCTGTCATTAACGGCCCGTTCAGTGCGAGGCTCCTTGCCGCGCGGAACACCGCGCACCCCCCACACCCCCGGGTGCTGTCCGCCCGGGGACCGGCCCTGCCGTCCCCACACGGCGGGACACAAGGAGTCACATTGCGCAAGAAGCTGGCACTCGGCACCCTCGTGGCCGCATCGGCACTTCTGGCCGGCGGTCTCCAGTCCTTCGCGGCGACCGCGCGGCCCGCGCCGTCCGCCACCGCACTCGCCGCCTCCCACGCGAAGGCGCTCACCGACGCCCACGGCCAGGCCGCCGCGCTGGCGGGCTCCCTCGGCCTCGGCGCCCAGGAGCGGCTGACGGTCAAGGACGTCGTCGTCGACCCCGACGGCACGCGCCACCTGCGGTACGACCGCACCTACGCGGGCCTGGAGGTGCTCGGCGGCGACCTCGTGGTGCACCAGGACGAGAACGGCGCCACCCGGTCGGTCTCGCGGGCCGTCACCGCGGACATCGCCCCCGCCACCCTCACCCCGGCCGTGACGCCCTCCGCGGCCCGCGACGCGGCCGCCGCCACGGTCAAGGGACTGCTGAAGACGCCGCTGGTCAAGGGCGAGGAGCCGCTGAAGGCGGTCGGCACGGCCACCGCCCCGCAGAAGGTCGTCTGGGCCGTCAGCGGCACGCCCCGGCTCGCCTACCGGACCGTCGTCCACGGCACCCAGGCCGACGGCACCCCCAGCGAGCTCAACGTGATCACCGACGCCCGCACCGGCGCGGTGATCCAGAAGTACGAGGGCATCCAGACCGGTACCGGCACCGGCGTCCACGTGGGCTCGGTCACCCTCACCACCACCAAGTCCGGCAGCACCTTCTCGCTGAAGGACGCGAGCCGCGGCGGCATCTCCACCACGGACCTGAACAACCGCACCAGCGGCACCGGGACCACGTTCACCGACACCGACGACGTCTGGGGCAACGGCTCCGCGTCCAACCGCCAGTCGGCGGGCGTGGACGCCCAGTTCGGCGCCGCGGCCACGTGGGACTTCTACAAGAACACCTTCGGCCGCTCGGGCATCAGGAACGACGGCAAGGGCTCGGTGTCGCGCGCCCACTACGGCAGCAACTACGTCAACGCCTTCTGGGACGACAGCTGCTTCTGCATGACCTACGGCGACGGTTCGGGCAACACCCACCCGCTGACCGCGCTCGACGTCTCGGGCCACGAGATATCCCACGGCGTGACCAGCGCCACGGCGGGCCTGACCTACTCCGGCGAGTCCGGCGGCCTGAACGAGGCCACCTCCGACATCTTCGGCACGATGGTCGAGTTCAACGCCAACCTCGCCTCGGACACCCCGGACTACCTCATCGGCGAGAAGATCGACATCAACGGGGACGGCACCCCGCTGCGTTACATGGACAAGCCGTCCAAGGACGGCGCCTCCGCCGACTACTGGTCCTCCTCGGTGAAGAACCTCGACGTGCACTACTCGTCGGGCGTCGCCAACCACTTCTTCTACCTGCTCTCCGAGGGCAGCGGCGCCAAGACGATCAACGGTGTCAGCTACAACAGCCCCACGAAGAACGGCTCCACCGTCACCGGCATCGGCCGCGCCAAGGCCGCGGCCATCTGGTACCGCGCCCTGACGGTGTACTTCACCTCGTCCACCAACTACGCCAAGGCCCGCACCGCGACGCTGAACGCGGCCAAGGACCTGTACGGCAGCGGCTCCGCCGAGTACAACGCGGTCGCCGCCGCCTGGACCGGCGTCAACGTCGCCTGACGGTGGCCCGGTGACCGGCTGACCCGGCCGGCCCCCTGATCACTCGCGGTGCTGCGGACCGCCCCATACGGTCCGCAGCACCGCGAGGACGCACAGGGTGCCGATCACACAGGCCCACCCGTTCACCAGATGGACGGGCACGAACTCCGCGGCGGCGCCGGCCGCCGCCATCCCCGCCCCCTGGACCGACATCACGCCCGCCGACTGCACGGTCATCGCCCGGCCCCGCAGCCCCTCCGGGACGGCCTCGACGAACCACTGGTCCACGCCCAGGGTGCAGGCACCGGTCAGCCCGGCCACGAACATCGCGGCCAGGGACCACGGCAGCGAGGGCCGCAGCAGGAAGACGGCGTAGGGCAGCAGGGTGCACGCCACCAGCGGGCCGGCGATCCGGCCGCGGGCCGCCGGGCTCAGGTACCCGCCCGCCAGCAACTCACCGAGGACCATGCCGACCGGCATCGCCGCCATGAAGAGCCCGAGCCCTGTCGTCCCCGCCCCGACCGACTCCGCGTACGGCGCCGCCAGCGCCTCCGGGACGACGGCGAAGAACGACGGCACCCACCCGACCAGCAGCAGCGAGCGCACCCGGCGGTCGGCCAGCAGCCGTCCCGTGCCGCCACCGCCGCCATCGCGCTCCCGAGCGCCGCGCGCGGGCCGCCGCCGGGTGCCCAGGCGCAGCAGGAGCGCCGAGCCGAGGAACGCGGCCGAGGTGAGCAGCAGCGCGGCGCGCGGGGTGAGGAAGACCAGCAGGACCCCGCCGAGCCCGAACCCGACGACCTGCGCTCCCTGCGCCACGATCCGGATCAGCGAGCGCCCCAGCACGAAGGCGTCGCCCGGCAGGATGTCGGCCAGGCTCGCCGCCCGCGTCCCGGTGAACACCGGGCCGACGAGCGCCATCACGCCCCGCAGCGCGAGCAGGACGGCGATCGGCGTCCCCGGCAGCACCATCCCGGCCGCGCACGCGGCGCACAGCAGGTCGCAGAGCACCAGCACCCGGCGCGGCGGGAAGCGGTCCGCGACGCCGGCCAGCAGCGTGCCGCTGACCGCGTACGGCACGAAGCCCAGCGCGAAGGTCAGCGCCGACAGCAGCGGCGAGGCGGTGAGCCGGAACACCAGCACGGACAGCGCGATCTGGGACACGACCGTGCCCTGCAAGGACAGCACGTGCGCCGCGAAGACGGCCCGGAACTCGCGCACGGCGAAGACGGCCCGGTATCCCGCGGACGCGGCGGCGGGTACGGCGTCGGCATTCAGCGTCATGGTTCGCAGCGTGGCGGGCCGGGACCGGCCGCCGTAGTCTTTCGGCTGCAGCCGAAACTCCGCATCCCGAGGAGGTCCCCGATGCCGTTCCACCTGCGGTTCGGGCCGGACGACCTGCTGCGCTGCCGCTTCGGGATCTCCCCGCTGTGGGAGGTCGCGGGCGCGGTCCGCACGCTCAAGGAGACCCGGCTGCAGGCGTACCACGTGCCCTGGCTGCGGCAGACGGAGGCGGCGGCGCGGGAACTGGACCTCACGCCGCTGTGGCTGCTGATGCCCCGCCGCGGTCACATCCCGGACTTCCTGTGCCCGCCGCCGGGCGGCCCGCTGGCCTCCATCGAGGAGGAACTGGCCCGCATGCGGGCCACCGACCCCGGAGCCGCCCGCGACGACCTGGCCCGCTCCCTGGCCGACACCCCGGGCGTCGCGGACACCCCGCAGGGCCGCGCCATGCTCGCCGATCCGGCCCGTGCGGTGCGGGAGTTGGCCGATCTCCACGAGCGGGCCTGGCACGCGCTGATCGCTCCGTACTGGCCCCGGCTGCGCGCCGTGCTCGAGGCCGACGTCGCCTTCCGGGCCCGCCGGCTCGCGGACGACGGCCTGACCGGACTCTTCGCGGACCTGCACCCGTCGCTGAGCTGGGCGAACGGCACCCTGACGCTGCACCGCCGCACCACCGAGCACGACCGGGACCTCGGTGGCGACGGCCTGGTCCTCGCCCCCAGCGTCTTCGTCTGGCCGGACGTGGCATCGGGCTTCGACCCGCCCTGGCAGGGCACCGTCGTCTACCCGGCGCGCGGCATCGGCGGACTCTGGCAGGCCCCGCGGGCCGGCTCGGAGACCCTCGAACGCCTGCTGGGCGCCAACCGGGCCGCCATCCTCGCCGGTCTCGGCGAACCGGCGACGACCACCGCACTGGCCCACCGCCACGGCCTCGCCCTGTCGTCCGTGTCCTCCCACCTGTCGGTGCTCCGCGACGCGGGCCTGCTCACCTCACGCCGCTACAGCCACCAGGTCCTCTACGAGCGCACCCCACTGGGCACCGCCCTGACGGGCGACTGAGCGCCGCAGCCGCGCCCGTACCGCCCGCTGGGCGACGGGGCCGAGTTCCTCCAGAGCGCCGGCCAGAGCCGCGACCTGCTCGACCGCGGCGAAGGCGCGCTCGGCGCCCTCGGGGTCGACGCCCTCGTACAGCTCCAGTCCCACGAAGCCCGCCGCCACGGCCTTGGCGAACCCCGCGGTGTCCACGAACTCGGCGAGCGGGGTGCCGCCCAGGACCCGGGCGAGCACCTGCTCGATCTCCCGCGTCCACAGCGACCGCTCAAGACGTGTGCGGGCGCAAAAGACGCCGGGCGGGCTGGATGTCCAGCCCGCCCCGGCGTTCGTTCCGGGATGGCTTCCCGCTACTCGCCCGCGAGGTACCGCTCGACGGTGGCGACCTTCGAGGTCAGTCCGTCCGTGACGCCCGGCCGGATGTCGGCCTTGAGGACGAGGGAGACCCGGGGGGCGCGGGCCTCGACGGCGGCGACGGCGCGGCGGACGACGTCCATGACCTCGTCCCACTCGCCCTCGATCGAGGTGAACATCGCGTCGGTGCGGTTGGGCAGCCCCGACTCGCGGACCACGCGGACCGCGTCCGCGACGTACTCACCGACGTCCTCGCCGACGCCGACCGGGCTGACGGAGAAGGCGACGATCATGCCTCGGCCGCCCCTCGCCCGAGGTCCTTGAGCTCCTTGCGGGCACGGGCGGCGATCACGCTGTCCTCGGCCTCGCGGCGCAGCCTGCGCTCGGCGAAGAAGCCGCCGGTGGGCAGGACGGACAGCAGGAAGTAGAGCGCGGCGCGGCCGATCGACCACTTGGCGCGGACCCACGCGTCCAGCCAGAACAGGACGTAGAGGATGAACAGGACGCCGTGGACCGCCCCCATGACGGGGACCGCGTTGAAGTCCGTGGTGCGCTTGAGCACCGAGCAGATCAGCAGCAGCAGGAAGGACACCGCCTCCGGGGCGGAGACCAGGCGGAGCCGGTTCAGGGCGGATGCGGTCTTGACGTCCACGGGACCTCACTAACGGGGCAGGGGCGAGCGGCGGAGCGGTCGGTACGGCGCCGGGGCGATTGTGAATGTGCTCACAAGGGCCCTGGCCATTATCACCCCACCCCCGCGCCGCCCCGCGCCCGGGGCCGGGTGCGGCGCGGACCGGATGAACCAAGTACGCCTCCCCGGCGTCCTGCACCACATGACGTTCGACTGGGACCGCCGGCACTGCGCCCGGCGCGGGCACATCACGTACGCGCCCGACGAGACGCACCTGCGCGAGCGACTGCGTGCCGAGACCGCGCTCGGCGAGGTGTGGCGCTGCCTGCGCTGCGGGGACTTCGCGCTCGGCGAGCCGCACGGCTCGGGGCCCGCTGACCGCGCGCCCGAGGTGCCGCGCGGCCGCGCGCTGCGCGATCTGTTCATCCTGCGCTTCCTGGCCGTGGAACGGATGCTGCGCGGCCTGTTCATCGTGCTCGCGGCCTGGGCGGTGTGGCGCTTCAGCAACTCGCAGGACGCGGTGCGCCGCTTCTTCGAGGAGAACCTGACGGTCCTCCGCCCGGTCTTCGAGCACTTCCACTACGACCTCGACCACTCCCCCGTGGTCGACACCATCCGCAGAACCTTCGAGTACCGGCACTCGACGCTGCTGATCGTGGCCGGGGCGCTGCTGCTGTACGCGCTGATCGAGATCGTCGAGGCGGTCGGTCTGTGGGCGGCGAAGCGGTGGGCGGAGTACCTGACCGTCGTGGCGACTGCCGCCTTCCTGCCGCTGGAGATCTGGGAGCTGACCGAGAAGGTCAGCTACCTCAAGATCGGCACGCTGCTGCTCAACATTCTCGCCGTCCTCTACATCCTGCTGTCCAAGCGGCTGTTCGGGCTGCGCGGCGGTCACGCCGCCTTCGAGGCCGAGCGGCGCGGCGCCTCACTGCTGGAGGTCGAGGAGGCGGCGGGCGCCGCCGGCCCGTCCGGCGCGTCCGACGCACCCGGCACACCCGACGCGCCCGACACATCCGGTGAATCCCCTGTGACGAGGACCCTGGTGACGGGTTCCTCCCGGACGGATACGGTCTGACCCGTGGCTCAGTTTCGATTGCAGGGCAGCAAGGTGCTCGCCGTGGACATGGCCGGCGACGCCGTGAAGGCGAAGAACGGCTCGATGGTCGCCTACGACGGCCAGATGCAGTTCAAGAAGATGTCCGGTGGTGGCGAGGGTCTGCGCGGCATGGTGACCCGGCGCCTCACCGGCGAGTCGATGGAGGTCATGGAGGTACGGGGGCAGGGCACCTGCTACTTCGCCGACCGCGCGAGCGAGATCAACCTCGTCCGCCTGAACGGCGAGAAACTGTACGTCGAGGCCAGCAACCTGCTGGCGACCGAGGCGACGCTGCGCACCGGCACCACCTTCACCGGGCTGCGCGGCGCCTCCCAGGGCAACGGCCTGTTCACCACAACGGTGGAGGGCATGGGCCAGGCGGCGATCATGTCCGACGGGCCCGCCGTGGTGCTGCGCGTGGCCCCCGGCATGCCGCTGCAGGTCGACCCGGGCGCCTATGTGGCGCACACCGGCAACCTGCAGCAGCACTTCCAGGCCGGCATCGGCTGGCGCGCCATGATCGGCGAGTCCGGCGGCGAGTCCTTCCAGATCCGCTTCGAGGGCGACGGCCTGGTGTACGTCCAGCCCAGCGAGCGCAACACGGTCGGGGGGCAGATCTGATGCCGTTCACACGGATCAACTCCAAGATGGTCGAGGCCCAGGTGCTCCCCGGCCAGCGGCTGTTCAGCCAGCGGGGCGCGATGCTCGCGTACCGGGGGAACGTCTCCTTCACCCCCAACATCCAGGGCGGGCAGGGCGGCATCGGCTCGATGATCGGCCGCCGGATGGCGGGCGAGGCGACACCGCTGATGACCGTCGAGGGCCATGGCTCGGTGATGTTCGGGCACGGCGGCCACCATGTGCACTGCATCGACCTGACCGGCGACACCCTCTACGTCGAGGCGGACCGCCTGCTGGCCTTCGACGGCACCCTGCGCCAGGGCACCATGTTCATGGGCTCGCAGGGCGGTGTCATGGGCGTCATCCGCGGCCAGGTGACCGGCCAGGGCCTGTTCACCACGACGTTGCAGGGCCAGGGCGCGGTCGCGGTGATGGCGCACGGCGGCGTCATCGAGCTGCCGATCTCCCCGCAGCGCCCGGTGCACGTCGACCCGCAGGCGTACGTGGCCCACCGCGGCGACGTCCGCAACAAGCTGTCCGCCGCGCTCGGCTGGCGGGACATGGTGGGCCGCGGCTCCGGCGAGGCGTTCCAGCTGGAGCTGTCGGGGCAGGGCACGGTCTACGTACAGGCGAGCGAGGAGAAACTGTGAGCACCGGACCGGTCGTCCACGACCCGTACACCCTGCCGGTCGACGACAACGTCAACCCGTACGCCTTCAGCGTGGACCTCAAGGGCCAGTGGTTCCTGCAGAAGGGGAAGATGATCGCCTACTACGGGCAGATCTCCTTCCACGGCATCGGCCACGGCGCCCTCGACGGCCTCATCCGCGCCAACTTCCACTCCCCGCTGCACGCTTCGGACTGGGTGGTCGCCGAGGGCCAGGGCAAGATGATCCTCGCCGACCGGGCCTTCGACGTGAACTCCTACGACCTGGAGGACGGCAACCTCACCATCCGGTCGGGGAACCTGCTCGCCTTCCAGCCGGGGCTGGCGCTCAAGCAGTCGATCATCCCGGGCTTCCTGACCCTCATCGGGACGGGGAAGTTCGTCGCCGCCTCCAACGGCGCGGTGCACTTCGTCGAGCCCCCGGTCCGGGTGGACCCGCAGGCCCTGGTGGGCTGGGCGGACTGCCCGTCGCCCTGCCACCACTACGACCACGGGTACATGCGCGGCGTGCTGGGCGGACTGCGGGCGCTGACCGGCATCGGCGGCACCTCGGGCGAGGAGCACCAGTTCGAGTTCGTGGGCGCGGGCCAGGTGCTGCTGCAGTCCACGGAGGTGCTGATGCCCGAGCAGGCGACCGGCGCGGTCCCGCACGAGGCCGGCGTCCCGGGCGCGGGGACCGGCGCCCCTGGCGGGGCGGGCGCGCCGCGGCTGCCGGGTCAACTGGGCGACCTGCAACGCCGTTTCGGACTGTGACCGCGCGGACACGCAACAGGACCCCGAATAATACGGATTTCAACATTCTGGGTATAATTCCAGCATGGAGACTGAGAGCGGCACCATCTGGCTGACCGGCGACGAGCAGCGCACCTGGCGCACCCACCTGGAGGTCAGCAAACTGCTGACCCACCAGCTCGAACGGGACCTGCAGCCGTTCGGTCTGACCTACAACGACTACGAGATCCTGGTCAACCTCTCCGAGTCCCCCGAGCGCCGTATGCGGATGAGCGACCTCGCCCGCGCGACGCTGCAGTCCAAGAGCCGGCTGTCCCACCAGATCAGCCGGATGGAGACCGCGGGCCTGGTCCGCCGGGAGAACTGCGAGTCCGACCGGCGCGGGCTGTTCGCCGTCCTCACCGAGGAGGGCTGGGAGACCATGCGCAAGGTCGCCCCGCACCACGTGGCGGCCGTGCGGGAGCACTTCATCGACCTGCTCCCGGCGGAGGACCTGGTGGCGCTGCGCAAGGCGCTGGCCCCGGTCGCGGAGCACCTGCGCGCGGTGCGCGGACGCGTCTGACCCACCGGCCCGCCGGGCGGCGCCGCGCGCGCCGGCCCGGACGGGCCGCTCGGGCCCGGGCCGCTCCCGTCTCCGCCCGGCCGCTCAGGGCCGGCGTCAGGTCCGCCCGGTCACGTCCGGCCGGTCAGGCCCGCTCGGTCAGACCCGCGACCAACTCGTCCGCCGCCGCGTACGGATCCAGCTCGCCGGCGACGATGCGCTCGGCCAGGGCGCCCAGCCGGCGGTCGCCGTGCAGGTCGCCGATCCGCTCGCGCAACGCCGTCACGGCGATGTGCTCGACCTCCAGGGCGGCCCGGCGCATCCGCCGCTCCGCCAGCACGCCGTGCTCCTCCATCCAGGCCCGGTGCTTCTCCAGGGCCTCGACGACCTCGTCGATCCCCTCGCCGCGGGCGGCGACCGTCTTGACGATCGGCGGCCGCCAGTCGCCCGCCTGCCGTGCCTCGCCCAGGCCCAGCATGTGGTTGAGCTCGCGGGCGGTGGCATCGGCGCCGTCCCGGTCGGCCTTGTTGACCACGTAGACGTCGCCGATCTCCAGGATCCCGGCCTTCGCGGCCTGGATGCCGTCACCCATCCCCGGCGCGAGCAGCACCACCGCGGTGTCCGCCTGGGCCGCGATCTCCACCTCCGACTGCCCGACGCCGACCGTCTCCACGAGGATCACCTCGCAGCCCGCCGCGTCCAGCACCCGGATCGCCTGCGGCGCGGCCCACGCGAGGCCGCCCAGATGGCCGCGGGTGGCCATGGAACGGATGTAGACCCCCGGGTCGGAGGCGTGGTCGCTCATCCGGACCCGGTCGCCCAGCAGGGCGCCCCCGCTGAACGGCGACGAGGGGTCCACCGCGAGCACCCCGACCCGCTTCCCGGCCCGGCGGTAGGCCGAGACCAGCGCCGAGGTCGAGGTCGACTTGCCGACACCGGGCGAACCGGTCAGCCCGACCACGTACGCGCCGCCGGCCAGCGGCGCGAGGGCCGCCATCACCTCACGCAGCTGCGGGGACGCCCCCTCCACCAGCGAGATCAGCCGGGCGACCGCCCTCGGGCGGCCCTGCCGCGCCTGCTCCACCAGGGTGGGGACGTCCATCACTGCGTGCTCCTCCTTGTCGAGGGCTCGGTTCGCCTCCGAGGCGCTCGGAGCGCCTGCCGGCAGTCGATCATGCTCGGCCCCCCGTTCCCCGGGGCCTGCGCGTGTTCTCCTCCTCGGCGGGCGCCGCGCCCCTTCGGCTCACTTGCCCACAGGGTGTGCCGGGTGTCAGTTGGCCGGGACGCGGATGATCAGCGCGTCGCCCTGACCGCCGCCACCGCACAGCGCCGCCGCGCCGACGCCGCCGCCGCGGCGCTTGAGCTCCAGCGCCAGGTGGAGCACCAGGCGGGCGCCGGACATGCCGATCGGGTGGCCGAGGGCGATGGCGCCACCGTTGACGTTCACCTTTTCAGGTGTCACGCCCAGGTCCTTCATGGACTGCACGGCCACCGCGGCGAACGCCTCGTTGATCTCGATGAGGTCCAGGTCGGCCACGGTGAGGCCGCCCTTCTTCAGCGCGTGCGCGATGGCGTTCGACGGCTGCGACTGGAGCGAATTGTCCGGTCCGGCCACGTTGCCGTGGGCGCCGATCTCGGCAAGCCACTCCAGACCCAGTTCCTCGGCCTTCTCCTTGCTCATCACGACCACCGCGGCGGCGCCGTCGGAGATCTGCGAGGAGGAGCCGGCCGTGATGGTGCCCTCCTTGCTGAACGCGGGGCGCAGCTTGCCCAGGGACTCGACCGTGGTCTCGGCCCGGATGCCCTCGTCCTTGCTGAAGACCACCGGGTCGCCCTTGCGCTGCGGGACCTCCACCGGGGTGATCTCGGCGTCGAACAGGCCGTTCTTCTGGGCGGCCGCCGCACGCTGGTGGGACAGGGCCGCGATCTCGTCCTGCTCGGCGCGGGCGATGCCCAGGCGGGTGTTGTGCTTCTCCGTCGACTCGCCCATGGCGATGTTCTCGAAGGAGTCGGTCAGGCCGTCGTGGGCCATCGCGTCCAGCATCTGCACGGCGCCGTACTTGAAGCCCTCGCGGGACTTCGGCAGCAGGTGCGGCGCGTTGGTCATCGACTCCTGGCCGCCGGCCACCACGACGTCGAACTCACCCGCGCGGATCAACTGGTCCGCCAGCGCGATCGCGTCCAGTCCCGACAGGCAGACCTTGTTGATGGTGAGCGCCGGAACGCTCATCGGGATGCCGGCCTTGACCGCGGCCTGGCGGGCGGGAATCTGCCCGGCGCCGGCCTGCAGCACCTGGCCCATGATCACGTACTCGACCTGGTCGCCGGCGATGCCCGCCCGGTCCAGGGCCGCGTTGATGGCGAGGGCGCCGAGCTCGGCGCCGGAGAAGCTGCGGAGCGAGCCGAGCAGGCGGCCCATCGGAGTGCGGGCGCCCGCGACGATCACGGACGTACGTGCCTGGCTGGTCATGACGCGGCCCCTTTGCACGGAGGGTGGGTTAACGATGGTTTCACGAGGGTGGTGTCAATGTACTGAGCGGTACGGCGGCGGTCACGAGGCGGACGGTGTGATCGCGGGCACGTTGCGTGACCATGCGCACCGGCGGTCCACTGGAGTCATGCTGACTCGAATCGATCACATCGGTATCGCATGTTTCGACCTCGACACGACCGTCGAGTTCTACCGTGCCACGTACGGCTTCGAGGTGTTCCACACCGAGGTCAACGAGGAGCAGGGCGTCCGCGAGGCCATGCTGAAGATCAACGAGACCTCGGACGGCGGCGCGTCCTACCTGCAGCTGCTGGAACCGACCCGCGAGGACTCCACGGTCGCGAAGTGGCTGGCCAAGAACGGTGAGGGCGTCCACCACATCGCCTTCGGCACCGAGGACGTGGACGGGGACGCCGCGGCCGTGCGGGACAAGGGCGTGCGGGTGCTGTACGACAGCCCGCGCACCGGCACGATGGGGTCCCGGATCACCTTCCTGCACCCCAAGGACTGCCACGGGGTTCTCACCGAGCTCGTCACCTCGTCCAAGGAGCACTGACCGGAGCCGACTCGCCCCGGTAGAGTGGCGGGGCGACCCCGGGGTGGGCTGGGGTACCTGCCCGCGCCTCGGCGTGGGATCGGACACAATTCTCCGTAAGGCTCCGCGGTGAACGGGGCCCCGGGGAATCTCACTCGGTTGGCGGGTGGGTACACCAGGAGACGGATGGGACCGCGGAGTGCGGGGCTACGACCGCTACGAGGTTGAGGAAGACCACCTCTCGCAGTTCGAGGCCGAGATGGAGCGGCTTCGGAAAGAGCGGGACAAGGTCGTCCAGCATGCCGACGACCTCGGATACCAGGTCGAGGTGTTGCGCGCCAAGCTGCACGAGGCGCGACGCAACCTCGCGACCCGTCCTGCCTACGACAACATGGGTCTGCAGGCGGACCAACTGCTGCGCAACGCCCAGATCCAGGCCGACCAGCTGCGCGCCGACGCCGAACGGGAGTTGCGCGAGGCCCGCGCCGCCACCCAGCGGCTGCTCCAGGAGCAGGCCGAGCACCAGTCGCGCGTGGAGGCCGAGTGGCACGCCGAGGCCGTCGCCCGGCGCCGCCGCCTGGACGAGGAGCTGGCCGAGCGCCGGACCAACGTCGAGAGCCACGTCAACGAGAACGTCGCCTGGGCGGAACAGCTGCGCGCCCGCGCCGAGTCCCAGGCCCGGCGGCTCATGGAGGAGACCCGGGCCGAGTCGGAGGCGGCGCTGGCCGCCGCCCGCGCCGAGGCCCAGCGGATCGCCGAGGGTGCCCGCGACCGGCTGGAGTCCGAGGGCTCGGCGGCCCGCGCCGAGGCGGAGCAGTTGCTGCGCCGGGCCCGCGCGGACGCCGAGCGCCTGCTCAACGCCGCCGCCAACCAGGCCCAGGAGGCCACCTCCCAGGCCGAGCAGCTGCGCACGTCCACCCGCAGCGACACCGAGAACGCCCGCAGCCACGCGGCCGAACTCACCCGGGCCGCCGAGGAGAAGCTGCGCGAGGCCGAGGAGAAGCTCCGCGAGGCGCAGAGCGAGTCCGAACGGCTCCGTGAGGAGGCGGCGAGCAACGCCGCCAAGCGGCTGTCCGTCGTGGACGCCGACAACGAGCAGCGCACCCGCACCGCCAAGGCCGAGGTCGCCCGCCTGGTCGCGGAGGCGACCAAGGAGGCGGAGGCCGCCAAGGCCGAGGCCGAGCAGGTCGTCGCGGACGCCAAGGCCGAGGCCGATCGCGTGCTCGCCAACGCCCAGGAGACCGCCAAGTCCGAGGCGGCCGAGGACGCCGCGGCCGCGCTGGCCAAGGCGGCCCGCACCGCCGAGGAAGTCCTCACCAAGGCCACCGAGGACGCCCGCGCCACCACCCGTGCGGCGAGCGAGGAGGCCGAGCGCATCCGCCGCGAGGCGGAGTCCGAGGCGGAGCGGCTGCGCGGCCAGGCCGAGGAGTCGGCCGAGCAACTGCTCGGCACGGCCAAGGACGACACCAAGGAGTACCGGGCCAAGACGGTCGAGCTGCAGGAGGAGGCGCGCCGGCTGCGCGGCGAGGCCGAGCAGCTGCGCGCCGAGGCGGTCGCCGAGGGCGAGCGCATCCGCGGCGAGGCCCGGCGCGAGGCCGTCCAGCAGATCGAGGAGGCGGCCCGCTCCGCCGAGGAGCTGCTGACCAAGGCCAAGGCCGACGCGGCCGCGCACCGGCAGACCGCCAACGCCGAGTCCGACCGGGTCCGCACCGAGGCCATCGAGCGGGCCGCGGGGCTGCGCCGCCAGGCCGACGAGCTGCTGGAGCGCGCCCACGGCGAGGCCGGGCAGCTGCGCGAGGAGGCGCAGCAGCAGGCCGACCAGGTGCGGGCGGACGCCGAGGCGGCCGGCGCCGCGCTGCGCGAGGAGGCCGAACGCGGCGCCGAGCGGCTGCGCGACGAGGCCGAGGCCGATCTGGTCCGGCAGCGCGAGGAGGCCGAGCGGCGCATCACCGCCGCCGAGGACGCGCTGCGCGAGGCCCGCACCGAGGCCGACCGGCTGCGCCGCGAGGCCGCCGAGGAGGTCGCCGCGCTGCGCGCGGAGGCGGCAGAGCGGGTGCGCACCCTGCAGGAGCAGGCCGAGCAGGACACCCTGCGGCTGCGTGACGAGGCGGCCGCCGATGCCTCGCAGAGCCGTGCCGAGGCCGAGCAGGCCGCCGTTCGGCTGCGCGGCGAGGCCGCTGCCGAGGCCGAACAGCTGCGCACCGAGGCGCAGGAGACCGCCGACCGGGTGCGGGCCGAGGCCCAGGAGACCGCGGGCCGGCTGCGTGCCGAGGCCGCCGAGGCGCTGTCCGCCGCCCAGGAGGAGGCCGGCCGGCGCCGCCGCGAGGCCGAGGAACTGCTGGGCGCGGCGCGCGGCGAGGCCGAGCAGGAGCGCGCGCAAGCCCGCCAGGAGAGCGACGAGCTGCTGGCCAGCGCCCGCAAGCGGGTGGAGGAGGCCGGTGCCGAGGCCGCCAGGCTGGTCGCCGAGGCCGAGCGGCACGCCGCGGAGCTGATCGGCGCGGCCGAGACGACCGCCCAGCAGGTGCGGGACTCGGTCAACGGGCTCCACGAGCAGGCCGAGGAGGAGATCGCCGGGCTGCGCTCGGCCGCGGAGCACGCGGCGGAGCGCCTGCGGAGCGAGGCGCAGGAGGGCGCCGACCGGCTGCACGCGGAGGCCAACGCCGAGCGGGAGCGGGCCGGCGAGGACGCGTCCCGGATGCGCCGGGAGGCGCAGGAGGAGGCCGAGTCCGCCCGCCAGCTGGCCGATCGCACCGTCACCGAGGCGATCGAGGAGGCCGACGCGCTGCGGGCGGAGACCCGCGAGGAGGCCAACCGCCTTCGCGTGGACGCCGCCGAGCAGGTGGACCGGCTGCTGTCGGAGGCGGTCGAGGAGGCCGACCGGCTGCGTGCCGAGGCCGGCACTCAGGCCGAGGAGATGCTCGGCAAGGCGCAGCGCGACGCGGAGCGCCTCGGCATCCTGGCCAAGGACGCCCTGGAGAGCGCCGAGCGGGACGCCGTGGAGCGCCGCCGGGCCGCCGAGGAGGCGCTGGGCACCGCGGAGGCGGAGTCCCGCCGCCTGCTGGACGAGGCCAGGAACGAGGCCAACAAGCGCCGGACGGAGGCCGCCCAGCAGGCCGACCAGCTCATCGGCAAGGCGCGGACGGAGGCCGAGCGGCTCGGCATCCTCGCCAAGGACGCCCTGGAGTCGGCGGAACGGGACGCGGAGGCGGCCCGTGCGGAGTCCGACCGGATGCGCGACGAGGCCCGCGAGGACGCCAACAAGCGCCGCGGCGAGGCCGCCGCCCAGGCGGACGAGCTGATCTCCGGCGCCCAGGCCGAGGCCCGGAAGATCGGCGCCGCGGCCGAGGAGCAGGCCGACACCATGGTGGGCGCCGCCCGCAAGGAGGCCGACCGGATCGTCAGCGAGGCCACCAACGAGGGCAACGGCCTGGTGGAGCGGGCCCGTACCGACTCCGACACCATGCTGGAGGAGGCCCGCCGGGACGCCACCGCCATAAGGGAGCGGTCGCAGGAACTGCGCCAGCGCGTCGAGGCGGAGGTCGAGGAGCTGCACGAGCGGGCCCGCGCGGAGGCCGCCGCCACGATGAAGTCGGCGGGCGAGCGTGTGGACAAGCTGGTGGAGGCCGCCACCGAGCAGCTGTCCAAGGCCGAGGCGAAGGCGCGCGAGCTGGTCTCCGACGCCGAGGCGCAGGCCGAGGAGACCCGGTCGACCGCGAGCGCGGAGGCCAGCAAGGTCCGCATCGCGGCGGTGAAGAAGGCCGAGGAACTCCTCAAGGGCGCCGAGCAGAAGAAGGTCGACACCGAGCGGGACGCGGAGCGGCTGCGTGCCGAGGCGCGCACCGAGGCCGAGAGGATCGTCACGGAGGGTAAGCGCGAGCTGGAGGTGCTGGCCCGGCGTCGCCAGGACATCAACGCGGAGATCACCCGCGTGCAGGATGTCCTTGAGGCACTGGAGTCATTCCAGACGCCGCTCGACGGGGGAAAGAGCAACAGTCAGAACGGCACACAGAACGGTAAGAACACGGTCGCCGCCGGGGCGGCGTCCGGAACCACCCGAACAGGGGGCAAGCGGTCCGACGATGCACCACTCGATTGAGCGGTCATTGTGCACAGTTACTGGACAGTGACTCGATGACACGCCGCCCCGGCCCCTAGGATTCCCTCTAACACCCCACCCGGTCTGAATTGACAGGAACCCCATGAGCGACACTTCCTCCCCCTTCGGCTTCGAGCTCGTGCGGCGCGGATACGACCGCGGGCAGGTGGACGACCGCATCACCAAGCTGGTCGCCGACCGTGACAGCGCACTGGCCAGGATCAACGCGCTGGAGAAGCGCATCGAGGAACTGCACCTCGAGACCCAGAACGCTCAGGCGCAGGTCAATGACGCCGAGCCGTCCTACGCCGGTCTCGGTGCACGCGTCGAGAAGATCCTCCGTCTCGCCGAGGAAGAGGCGAAGGATCTGCGCGAGGAGGCGCGCCGCGCCGCCGAGCAGCACCGCGAGCTGGCCGAGTCCGCCGCCGCCCAGGTGCGCAACGACGCGGAGTCCTACGCCACCGACCGCAAGGCCAAGGCCGAGGACGAGGGCGAGCGCATCGTCGAGAAGGCCAAGGGTGAGGCCGGCCAGATGCGCGCCGACGCGCAGAAGGACGCTCAGGCCAAGCGCGAGGAGGCGGACGCCCTCTTCGAGGAGACCCGCGCCAAGGCGGCCCAGGCCGCGGCCGACTTCGAGACCAACCTCGCCAAGCGCCGTGAGCAGTCCGAGCGCGACCTGGCGTCCCGTCAGGCCAAGGCCGAGAAGCGCCTCGCCGAGATCGAGCACCGCGCCGAGCAGCTCCGCATCGAGGCCGAGAAGCTGCGCACCGACGCCGAGCGCCGTGCCCGTCAGACGGTCGAGACCGCGCAGCGCCAGGCCGAGGACATCGTCGCCGACGCGAACGCCAAGGCGGACCGCATCCGCAGCGAGTCCGAGCGCGAGCTGGCGGCCCTCACCAACCGCCGCGACAGCATCAACGCCCAGCTGACCAACGTCCGCGAGATGCTGGCCACGCTGACCGGTGCGGCCGTCGCCGCGGCCGGCGCCCCCGCCGACGACGAGCCCGTCTCGCGCGGCGTCCCGGCCCAGCGCTGAACGCGCCCCGCGTCCGGACCGACTGAGCCCCCTGCCTTTCGGCAGGGGGCTCGGGCACTATCGGGGGCCCGCATTCCGGGTGCACCGGCCGCGGTGGCACCAGTACCCTATGCGGCATGATCGAGCTGCAGGGGCTGACGAAACGGTACGGTGACAAGACCGCCGTGGACGACCTCACCTTCACGGTGCGGCCCGGCGTGGTGACCGGTTTCCTCGGTCCCAACGGCGCCGGGAAGTCGACCACGATGCGCATGATGCTGGACCTGGACAATCCGACCAGCGGAAGCATCCGCATCGACGGCAAGCACTACCGCGAGCTGAACGAACCTCTGCAGCACATCGGTGCGCTGCTGGAGGCCAAGGCCATCCACGGGGGCCGCACGGCGCACAACCACCTGCTGTGCCTCGCCCAGTCCAACCGCATCCCGGCCCGCAGGGTGGACGAGGTGCTGGAGATCGTCGGTCTCTCCTCGGTCGCCAAGAAGCGCTCCAAGGGCTTCTCCCTCGGCATGGGCCAGCGCCTCGGCATCGCCGCGGCACTGCTCGGCGACCCCGAGATCCTGATGTTCGACGAGCCGGTCAACGGACTCGACCCCGAGGGCATCCACTGGATCCGCAATCTGATGAAGAGCCTGGCGGCCCAGGGCCGGACCATCTTCGTCTCCAGCCACCTCATGAGCGAGATGGCGCTGACCGCCGAGCACCTGATCGTGATCGGCCGCGGCAAGCTGATGGCGGACACGACGATGGCCGACTTCATCGCCGAGAACTCCCGCTCCTATGTGCGGGTCCGCACGCCCGAGCCGGAGAAGCTCAAGGACGTGCTGACCGGCGCGTCGATCACGCCCCTGATCACCGACGACGGCGCCTTCGAGATCGAGGGCGCGGAGACCGCGAAGATCGGTGAGCTCGCCGCGCGGCACCAGTTGGTGCTGCACGAGCTGAGCCCGCAGCGCGCCTCCCTGGAAGAGGCCTTCATGCGCCTGACCGCCGAGTCGGTCGAGTACCAGGCGGGCATCCCCGGACAACCGGTGGACGGGTCCGTGGCGGCGGCGGCCGGCGCCGTTCCCGCCGCGACAGCCGCGACGACGCCCGCGCCTGCCTGGGGCGCCGAATGGCAGAAGAAGAAGGAGAAGTCCTGACATGGCGGCACCGAGCGCGGTTCTGCAGTCCGAGTGGACCAAGGTCAAGTCGGTCCGCTCGACGGTGTGGACGCTGGCGTCCGCACTCCTCGTCACCGTCGTCATCAGCGGACTGATCTGCCTGCTGATCGCCTCCCAGTGGGAGCACGCCTCCGAGCAGGATCTGCGGAGCTTCGACGCGACGAACACGAGCTTCGCCGGGCTGATCCTCGGCCAGCTGGCCCTGATCGTCTTCGGCGTCCTGGTCGTCACCGGTGAGTACAGCACCGGCATGATCCGCACCTCGCTCGCCGCGGTCCCGCAGCGCGCCACGTTCTACCTGTCGAAGGTCGCGGTCACCGGCGCCCTGGCCCTCGTCGTGGGGATGGCCACCAGCTTCCTGACCTTCTTCGTCGGCCAGGCCCTGCTCGGCTCGCACAGCACCTCCATCTCGGAGGACGGCGTGCTGCGCGCGGTCGTCGGCGGCGGTCTCTACATGACGCTGATGGTGCTGTTCTCGGTGGGCGTCGCGATGATGCTGCGCAGCCCCATGCTGTCGCTGGGCATCCTGATGCCCTTCTTCTTCCTGGTCTCGGCGATCCTCGCGAACGTCCCCAAGGCCAAGACCGTGGCCCAGTACTTCCCCGACCAGGCCGGCTCCAAGGTCCTGCAGGTGGTCTCGACCGGCGACGCGCGCCCGTACGGGCCCTGGGGCGGTCTGGGCATCATGGCCCTGTGGGTGATCGCCTCGCTCGTCGGCGGGTACCTGGTCCTGAAGAAGCGCGACGCCTGACCGGCTCCCGGCCCCGAGGGACCGCAGGAGGTTTCGGTTCCCCGGGGGCGGGAACCAATTTCGCCCCGCCCGCCTCCTCATCCTCACGGGGGCGGGCACCGCCCCGAGGGCTGGTCATCGAGGGGCGGAGCATGATCGAGGCAGTGGGCCTCACCAAGACCTACGGCAGCAAAACGGCCGTGTACAACCTGTCGTTCACGGTACGGCCCGGCATGGTGACGGGCTTCCTGGGACCGAACGGCTCCGGGAAGTCCACCACGATGCGGATGATCCTGGGCCTGGACAGCCCGACCTCCGGACGGGTCACCATCGGCGGTCAGCCGTACCGCCTGCTGCCGAACGCCCCGCGCCGGGTGGGCGCCCTGCTGGACGCCAAGGCCGTGCACGGCGGGCGCAGCGCCCGTCATCATCTGCTCAGCCTGGCCCAGCTGTCCGGCATCCCGGCCCGTCGTGTCGACGAAGTGCTGGGGGTCGTGGGCCTTCAGGAGGTCGCGGGCAAGCGCTCCAAGGGCTTCTCCCTCGGCATGGGGCAGCGCCTGGGCATCGCGGCCGCGCTGCTCGGCGACCCCGAGGTGCTGCTCTTCGACGAGCCGGTCAACGGACTGGACCCCGAGGGCATCCACTGGGTGCGCCATCTGATGCGCCGGCTCGCCTCGGAGGGCCGTACGGTCTTCGTCTCCTCGCACCTGATGAGCGAGATGGCGCTGACCGCCGACCACCTGATCGTCATCGGCCGCGGCCAGTTGCTCGCCGACATGGGCGTGAAGGAGTTCATCGCCCGCAACTCCACGGGCTTCGCGCTGGTCCGCACCCCCGACGTGGCCGCCGACCGCGAGAAGCTGGGCAAGGCGCTGACCGGGGCCGGCGCCGAGGTGCAGGAGGAGCAGGACGGGGCGCTGCGCGTGACCGGCCTCGAACTGCCGCGGATCAGCGACCTCGCGCACGACGCCGACGTGCGGCTGTGGGAGCTGTCGCCGCACCAGGCCTCGCTGGAGGAGGCGTACATGCAGCTCACGAACGGCGCGGTGGACTACCGCTCCACCTCGGACCCGCGGCAGGGCCTGCAGCAGCAGCCGGATGCGCCGGTGCCGGGCGGCTGGGGAGCCCCGCAGCCGTTCCCGCAGCAGCCCCAGCCCCACCCGGACGGCTACGGCCCGCCGCAGCCGAACCCGTACGCGCAGCCGACCCAGCCGACCCAGCCCATCCAGCCCGCCGAGGACGCCCGATGACCGCCCCCGTCCAGATCCCGGCGCCGCGGTTCTCCTCGGCGATCCCCGTGCAGAAGACGCACCTCGGCCATGCGCTGGCGTCCGAGTGGACCAAGATCCGGACCGTCCGCTCCACGATGTGGACGCTCGGCGTGATGCTCGTGCTGATCCTCGGCATCAACCTGCTGGTCGACGCGGCCTCCTCGACCGATCACGTCTCCGACCCGGTGCTGGCCTTCGGCCTGTTCGGCGTGCTGCTGGGGCAGTTGTGCGTCATCACCCTGGGCGTGCTGGTGATCAGCTCCGAGTACGGCACGGGCATGATCCGCACCACCCTGACCGCCTGCCCTCAGCGAGGCCGGGTGCTCGTCGCCAAGGGGATCGTCTTCTTCGCGCTGACCTTCACGGTCACCACGGTGGCCTGTCTGCTGACCGCGCTGATGAACTACGCCACGTTCGCCGGCAAGCCGGTGGACCCGGGTTTCTCCCTGTACAGCGACTCGCAGCTCGTGGTGGTGGGCGGTGTCAGCTCCGCCAGTGGCGCGCAGTGGCTCGGCGCCACGGTCGGCGTGGGCCTGTACGTCGCCCTGCTCGGGCTGCTGTCCCTCGCGGTGGGGACCTTGCTGCGGCACTCCGCGGGCGCGATCACGACCATGCTGGGCGTGGTCCTGCTGCCCTTGATCATGGCGATCTTCATGCAGGCCGACAGCATGCGGACGCTCCGGGACAAGCTGATCGAGTACTCGTCACCCAACGCCCTCGCGTCGCTCTACCGGATGCCGATGCTCGGCGGCGACCACGCCGACGGGCTGCCCCAGCTGCTCGCGCTGGCGGTCGTCACGGCCGTCGCCCTGTGCGGCGCGTACGCGGTGCTCGCCAAGCGCGACGTCTGACCTCCGCTCCCGCGGCTCAGTACCGCGGGGCGTTCCGGGACCGCTGGGGCCGCACGCCCCGGCGGTCCCTGGCGTTCCAGCAGGCGGTGTGCCAGTGCCGCCGGTCGTCCACGCCGCCGTACTGCGGCCAGACCACCAAGTGCCCGACGCCCGGCGGGATTTCCTGGTCGCAGCCGGGGCAGCGGTAGCGCTTGCCGCCGGAACTCCCCGCGAGCGGACGGACCGTCCACTCCTCGCCCTGCCAGCTCTCGGTGCGCTCCCCGCCGCGGCCCCAGCCGGGCCCGTCCGTCTCCTGCGGACTGCCGGCGGTGCCTCGCGGGCGGTTTCGGCGCGGGGACACAAGCACACACCTCATGCGGGTCGGGGACATCGGACCTGCTTTCAGCGTACGCGTAGCCCGGGGCGGTGCGGGTACGCGCCCCACAACCCCCCATGTCCGCCATCCCCTTGAAAATCATGAAATCGCGGAGGTTGGCCCGTGCCCTTGGCACGTGTCAGACGTTAATGACGGTTAGGGGAGTCGCGTCGGCCACCGAGAAAGGTGTGAAGCACGATGCGCGTCGGTACTTTCGTTCTCGCCGCCCAGTTCCCCGGACAGGGAGCCGGGGAGGCGCTGCACCGGGCGGTACGCTCCGCCGAGGCGGCGGAAGCGGCCGGGCTGGACTCCGTGTGGCTCGCGGAACACCACTTCGTGCCGTACGGGGTCTGCCCTTCGGCGGTGACGCTGGCCGCGCTGCTGCTCGGGCGGACGCGGCGGATCGGGGTGGGCACCGCGGTGAGCGTGCTGCCGACCGCCCATCCGGTGTCCCTGGGCGAGCAGGCGGCGCTGCTGCACATCACGTCCGGCGGCCGTTTCACGCTCGGCGTGGGCCGCGGCGGCCCCTGGGTGGACCTGGAGGTCTTCGGGGCCGGCCTGGCCGCCTTCGAGAGCGGCTTCCCCGAGTCGCTCGACCTGCTGCTGCGCTGGCTGCGCGACCCCCGGGTCGGGGCCGCGGGAGAACGATTCGCCTTCCGCGAGGTGGATGTCGTCCCCCGCGCCGACGAGTTCGACGCGCCCGGCGGCCCGCCGGTCGTGGTCGCCTGCACCTCGCCGTCCAGCGTGCGGCTGGCGGCACGGCGCGGTCTGCCGATGCTGCTCGGCATGCACTGCGGGGACGAGGACAAGGCGGCCATGGTCGCAATGTGGCAGGCCGAGGCGCGCGATGCGGGGCTTTCACCCGAAATGGTGGCGGCCGCCGAGCATGTGTCCGCGGGTGTGACGCAGATCGCGGACCGCCGCGCGGACGCCGTCGAGGCGCTGACCAAGGCGATGCCCGGCTGGCTGCAGCAGGGACTGGCCGCCCACCGTACGGTCGACGGCCGGGCGCGCTCGATGCGCGACCCCCTCGCCTACACCGAACTCCTCTGCGACCTGCACCCGGTGGGGCCGCCGTCGCTGTGCGCCGACCGTCTCGCCGCCACCGCGGAACGCACCGGTATCCGCCGCTTCGCCCTGCTTGTCGAGGGCTCGGGCGACCTCGCCGCCACGGAGGAGAACGTGGCGCGGCTCGGAGCGGAAGTGCTCCCGCAATTGGCCTGATTGAAACATCAAGGGGCAAAGTGTCGGCCAACGACGGGAGCACTGTGGCCGGTCTCAGCAGTCCCGAAGCTCCGGGGACTGGTTCAGCAACTGTGCGCGTACGGAGGTGAACTTCGCGTAACGCTCATCGACCGCCGGGTCCAGCGGGAACACCGCGACCCGGTGGCAGTTCTGGAATGCCAGTCGCACCCCGAAATGCCGTTGAAGTGCCCCCCGGATCGCGTCACTCGCCAGAGCGCGGAGCAGTTGCCCCCGCGCGTGCTCGTCCGGCGGCGGCACCTGGTTGTCGGCGAACTCTCCGCCGTCCACCTTGAGCTGCGCCGCCAGAGAGCTGATCATGTCCCATGCGTAAGGCAGGGAAGTCCGGACGCAGTCGACGAATTCCCGTTCGTCGACCTCGCCTCGCTCGGCCTGTTCGAGGAGGGCCGGTGAGACGTCGAGCGACATGAGTACTCCTCTCGTGACCCCCCTGTCCGAGGAGTCAGACGGACTACGGAGAGAAGCCGTCCAGTGTTCTCCCGCACGACGGCCTCCACTCACAACCGTAGGCGGAGAGGTCCCACGACACTAGGTGGGAGCGCTCACAACTGGCCATTTTCCAACCGCGCCCGGTAGCGAGTAGCGTTGCCGACCATGCGTCTCGTCATTGCCCGCTGCTCCGTGGACTACGCGGGCAGGCTCTCCGCCCATCTCCCCTCGGCGACCCGGCTGCTCCTGGTGAAGGCCGACGGCAGTGTGTCCGTGCACGCCGACGACCGCGCCTACAAGCCGCTCAACTGGATGTCGCCGCCCTGCACGCTCAAGGAGGGCGACGACGGGGTCTGGACGGTCACCAACAAGGCCGGCGAGCAACTGATCATCACGATCGAGGACGTCCTCCACGACTCCAGCCACGAACTCGGCGTCGACCCCGGTCTGATCAAGGACGGCGTCGAGGCGCACCTGCAGGAACTGCTCGCCGACCGCATGGAGGTGCTCGGGGACGGCTGGACCCTCATCCGCCGCGAGTACCCGACCGCCATCGGGCCCGTCGACATCCTCGGCCGGGACTCCGACGGCACGACCGTCGCGGTCGAGATCAAGCGGCGCGGTGAGATCGACGGCGTCGAGCAGCTGACCCGGTACCTCGAACTGCTGAACCGCGACCCGCTGCTGGCGCCCGTCAAGGGCGTGTTCGCCGCCCAGGAGATCAAGCCGCAGGCTCGCGTGCTCGCCACGGACCGCGGCATCGGCTGCGTCGTGCTCGACTACGACGCGCTGCGCGGCATCGAGGACGACAAGCTGCGCCTCTTCTGAGCCCGGGGGCCGTGCGCCGGCCCCACAGCGTCGTGGCCCCGTGGTCGGCTGACTACGGGGCCACGCTGCCGTTCGGGCCGGCGTCAGACGACGGGCGCCTCGGTGCTGCTGCCGGTGACGCTCTCCGTCGCCGTCACCGGGGTGTCGGTGGACGGTCCGCTGGCGCTCATGCTGCCCTCCGGATCCGTCGGCGGCTCACTCGTGGTGGGGGACGTGGCCGGATCAGTCGGCGTCTCGCTCGGCGGCGGCGAGTTCGGCGGCTTCGACGTCGACGGCGACGTCGACTGTGTCGGGGGCTTCAGGGTCGGCGGCTTGGAACCGCCCTTCGGCGGCGTCGTGGTGCTCGACGGCGTTGTGCCGCCCTGCTCCCCCGTCGTGCTCCCACCGCCCGTGCCCGGGTCGGCGCCGCCGCCACCACCGCCACCCGCGGCACCGGACGCGCTGGGATTCGCGACGGCACCGCTGCCGCTGGCCGAGGGCGCGGGCGCGTGCTGCGTGGAGCCCGGGGTCGGCGACGTACCGTCCGCCGGGAGGCCGTCGTCGGCCTCGTCGGGCTGGGCGGTCTCCAGGGGCTTGACGTTCATCGGGGTGTTCTGGTCACCGCCGGAGGCCGTCGTGCCGAGCGTGACGATGGTGCCGAGGACGGCCGCGAGCAGCGCTCCCGCGCCGGCGGCGACGAGGTTGCGGCGGGAGCGGGTGAGACCGCGGCGGGGCGGCGTGGAGACGGCCAGGCGCTTGCTGATGACGGTCGCGGGGGAATCGGGGAGTTCCAGGGCCGTGGTGGTCGTCCCGGCGCCCTCCGGGGTGGTGAGCGGCGCGGTGACGCCCACGCGGTCGAGGACCAGGGCGAGGGTACGGCGGCCGACCGTCGTGCCGTGGCGGTCCGCGAGGGCACCGCGCAGGGCTATGGAGGCCTCCAGCTCGCTGCGCGCGCGGTCGTAGCTGCCCAGGCAGAGCGCGAGGACGCCGAGTTCGTGCAGGAAGTACGCCTCCTCCGCGACCTCACCGGACTGCCGCGCGGCCTCCTGGCCGGAACGCAGGGCGCGTTCCCACGCGCTCCAGTGGAGCGACGCCGCGAACACCGGCGCCGCCGTGCGCGCGAGGAGGACCGCCGCGCTGGCATGGCCGCCGTCCCGGCAGGCGCCCAGGGCGGCGAGAATCGCCTCCGCCTCGGCGGCGACGCGCTCGGGCGTGACGGAGGGGTGACCGACCCACCAGGTGTAGTGCTGGGCGGCCGTGAGGGCCTGCGGCGCGCCCTCCGCGGCGGCCTCCTCGGCGAGTTCGCCGGGGGCCGCGAGCTGCGTGCGCACGCCCGCCGCGAGGCGGTGGTGCCGGTCGACGGGCGCGACGAGCCCCACGGCGACCAGTTCACCGAGCGCGGCGTCCCCGTGCGTCTCGCCGACGAGGGCGGGCAAGTGCGACTGGTGCGGGCACTCGCCGTCCAGGGCCACCGCGAAGCGCAGTGTCTCCTGGGCCGACCCGGTCAGCCGGGAGGCCAGCAGCGCGGCCGGGGCGGCGCTCTCGGCGAGCGAGGGCAGCGGCACGTGCGAGGAGGACCCCGGAGCCACTGCCGACGCCTCGCTCGCGTCGAAGGGCGCGTCCACCGGCAGTTCGTCGTCCGGCTCCGCGTCGCCCCAGACGGACTCGTCGGCGGCGAGGATCTCGGCCGCGAGCGCGTCGCGCTGCCGCAGCAGCGCGCCGGCCTGGACGAAGCGCAGCGGCAGCCCCTCGGACTCGAACCACAGGTCCGCCGCCCAGGCGGTCTCCTCCTCCTGCAACGGCCGCCCCGCGGCCAGTTCCAGCAGTTCGAGGCAGGCGACCCGGGTCAGCCCGGGGAGGAAGACCTCCTCGACCGCGGAGTCGGAGGAGGGGGCGGCGATGTCGGGCGTCGCGGCCATCACGAAGGCGCACTCGGGCGCGGCCGCGAGCAGTTCCTCCAGGGCCGCGCCGCCGAACTCCAGGTCGTCCAGGACGACGACCGCGCCGACGTCGCGCAGCAGTTCCGTGAGCCGGCCGCGGTCGGGGCGGTAGGCCGTGGCCGCGCCCCCCGGCGACGGTTCGCCCTCGGCGTCGTAGACCGTGCTGAAGATCTCCTGCAGCAGGTCGCTGGGCGTGCGGCGGTAGCCGGAGAGCCGGATCACGCCGTCGGGGGCGAGATCCGCGGACGCCGCGGCCACGGCGTCGAGCAGCGCGCTGCGGCCGGCGCCGGACGGGCCGGTGACCCGGACCGAACGTCCGCGGGACAGCAGCCGGGAGAGCCGTTCGCGCTCCTCCTCCCGCTCCAGCAGGGGCAGTTCGGGCCCGCGGGGGCCCGGCGGCACGGCAGGGTGCGTGCCGGCGGTGCGCGCGGCCCGCGCCTCCGCGTCGCGGCGCACCGGGGTGGGCAGCCCCGCGGCCGGCAGGGAGCTCACCTCGCTGCCGTCGACGGGATTGAGGGTCAGCAGGCAGTCGCCCACGACGAGCTGGACGACGCGAGGTGCGTCGCCGTCCGCCGTGCCCGAGCCGACCTCGGGGGTCAGCGGGTCGCGCACGGGCCGCGTCACGCGCGGCACGGGCTGTGTGCCGTCCTCCGGTCCGGCCGGGGCCGGGCGGTCGGGAAAGCTCGTGGAGTCCTGCCCGGCGCCGTACTCGTCGCCTGACATGTCGGGTCCGATGTGTGGGTCCATTAGTCTCCGCCCCCCATTCGCGTCGCAGCGGGGCCGTACCCGGGCCCGCACGTCCGCAGCTGGACCGGTCCGGCTCCCCTCCTCGGCGTACGGGGTGTGGCACGCCGGAACCGAACCTTAAACCTTCCCACAGTATGTGCGAACCTCAGGGCCGCCATGCCGCCCTTGCGTCCGAATCTGTCCGGGCTTGCCAGTTCCGTTGCGGCACGCCCCGCTAGGTACGCGGCAGTGCTTCTGCCGCGATGCCCCCCTCGATGACCAGAATGCGGTGCAGTCGCGTGGCGACCAGCAGCCGCTGCATCTGCGCCGGGACGCCCCGCAGCACGAGCCTGCGGTCGGCCCGTCCGCAGCGGCGGTGCGCCCCCATGATCACGCCCAGCCCGGTGGCGTCCCACGAGTCGAGCTCGGTCAGGTCGAGCACCAGGTCGCCCTGGCCCCCGTCCACCGCGGAGTGCAGGACCTTGCGGGCGTCCGCCGCGGTACGGACGTCGAGGCGGCCCCCGACGACCAGCTCGGCGTGGTCGCCCCTGATGTGCATGAAGCCTCCCCGTGGAGTGAATGGGTGGAAAGTGCGTTGGTTCTACGTAACTGACGGTCCGTCGTACGAAGAGGTTGCCGTCTGTGAGCGAACCGATACCGAATTCACTCTGGAGAGTGACGGGATGCGCCCGCCGGGCCCAGCCTCCCCATGGTGGGGGCGCGGGCGGGACCCCTGTGCCCGCCCGCCGGCTGACCGCCCGTCAGTAGCGGTAGAAGCCCTCGCCGCTCTTGCGGCCGAGCGCCCCCGCGTCGACCATGCGCCGCATGAGCTCCGGCGGCGCGAACTTCTCGTCCTGCGACTCGGTGTAGATGTTGCCGGTGGCGTGCAGCAGGATGTCGACGCCCGTCAGGTCGGCGGTGGCCAGCGGGCCCATGGCGTGGCCGAAGCCGAGCCGGCAGGCGGTGTCGATGTCCTCGGCGGAGGCGACGCCGGACTCGAAGAGCTTGGCGGCCTCGACGACCAGCGCGGAGATCAGGCGGGTGGTGACAAAGCCGGCGACGTCGCGGTTGACCACGATGGTGGTCTTGCCGACCTCCTCGGCGAAGGCCTTGGCCCGCTCCAGGGTCTCGTCGCTGGTCTTGTAGCCGCGGACGAGCTCGCACAGCTGCATCATCGGGACCGGGGAGAAGAAGTGCGTGCCGACCACGCGCTCCGGACGCTCCGTCACGGCCGCGATCTTCGTGATCGGGATGGCGGAGGTGTTGGAGGCCAGCACCGCGTCCTGGTGCGCGATCTTGTCCAGGGCCCGGAAGATCTCCTGCTTGACCTCGATCTTCTCGAAGACCGCCTCGACGACGATGTCCGCCTCGGCTGCCGCGTCGAGGTCGGTGGTGGTGGTGATGCGGCCCAGCGAGGCGGCAGCGTCCTCGGCGGACAGCTTGCCCTTGGCGACGAACCGCTCGTACGACGCCTCGATACCGCTCAGGCCGCGGGCCAGCGCCTCGTCGGTGATGTCGCGCAGCACGACCTCGTAGCCCGCCTGGGCCGACACCTGCGCGATTCCGGAGCCCATCAGGCCGGCTCCGACGACGGCGAGCTTCTTCGCCACGGCACACACCTATCTTCTCGATGCTGTTGCCGGGACCTTAACGGTGCTCCGCAGCCCCGCGCAGCAGTTGGAGACCCGGGTCACCGTGTGTCCTTCGTCGCAATCGGGGAGCGACCACGGCCGGCGACCCCGGGCACGACCGGGGACTACGCTCGGCCCCATGGTCAATCTGACGCGCATCTACACGCGGACCGGGGACGACGGCACCACCGCCCTCGGCGACATGAGCCGCACCGCCAAGACCGACAGCCGCATCTCGGCCTACGCGGACGCGAACGAGGCCAACGCCGCGATCGGTGTCGCCCTCGCGCTCGGCGGGCTGCCGCCGGAGGTCGCGACCGTGCTGGTGCGGGTCCAGAACGACCTCTTCGACGTCGGCGCGGACCTCGCGACCCCGGTCGTGCCCGACCCCAAGTACCCACCGCTGCGCGTCGAACAGGGCTACGTGGACCGGCTGGAGGCGGAGTGCGACCGCTTCCTGGAGGAGCTGGACAAGCTGCGCAGCTTCATCCTCCCCGGCGGCACCCCGGGTGCCGCGCTGCTCCACCAGGCCTGCACGGTGGTGCGCCGGGCGGAGCGCTCCACGTGGGCGGCGCTGGACGAGCACGGCGAGACGATGAACCCGCTCACCGCGACCTACCTCAACCGGCTCTCGGACCTGCTGTTCATCCTGGCCCGCACGGCGAACAAGGAGGTCGGCGACGTGCTGTGGGTGCCCGGCGAGAACCGCTGAACGGCGCGGCGGCCGCGCGCCCGGACGGCTGACGACCGGTCACCGGCGCGGGCCCGAGCCGGGCTCGCGCCGCGGCCACGACGTACAGGACGCCGCGACGAGGGCGTTGAGCCCGGTGACCCACGCCCTCCGCGGCTGCCGGCGAAGCGGTACGCCACACGGCCGTAGTGGCCGTAGGCGACGGCGGCCGCGAGCAGTACGCCGTCCACCGGCGGCAGGCACAGCAGGACCACGGCCCCCGCGCGCGGCCCGCGCGGCGGGTGATGCACGCCCGGTCCGGCGCCCGGCGGGACCCTGAAGGCCGTCCCACCACCGGCGGCCGAGGCGACGAGCGGCCCTCGATCCTCCGCCACCGGTCGCCCGCGGCGCATCGTCGCCGCTGATGAGCCGCGTCTGCATCCTTCGGTGCAGGGCACGTTCCACCCACGGGCCGAGGCGCCGGCGGCGCACGGCGTGCTGTCATGGGGGAATGCCGACCACCGCCGCCCTGCGTCCGCACCGCGACGACGTGCTGATCGGCGCCGCGGGCCTCGCCGGCGGCCTGCTGATGTGGGCACTCGGGCTGTGCACCTACTCCGGCAACCAGCCGCGCGGCGGGGACGCCTGGCTCTCGCTGCTGCCGCTGACCGCGATGGCCGGCTGCGCGTCGCTGCGGCGCACCGCGCCGCGGTTCGCGGTGGTGGCCGGCACGCTGGTCCTGGCGGCGGACTTCGTGATCGGCTCGCTCCTGGTGACCGTGCTGATGTTCACGGACCTGGTCTACGCCGCCGTCGTGTACGGGCCGAAGCGGCTGATCCGCGTCGTGCCGGTGGCGAGCGTCCTGTTCACCGCGGCCGTGACCGCCACCGCTCTCGCCCTGCGCCCGGTCGCCGACTCGCTGCTGATCGGCATCGTGGGCGCCCTGGTCTTTGTCGCCCCGGCCTTCACCGGCGTCGTCGTGCGGCAGCACCGCGACGAGGCCGCGGCCGAACGGCTGCGCGCCGAGCAGACCGCGCTGCTGGCCGAGATGGACCGCCGCGAGGCGGTCGGCATCGAGCGCGCCCGCATGGCCCGGGAACTGCACGACATGGTCGCGGGCCATCTGTCGGCGATCGCCATCCACTCCACCGCCGCGCTGTCGCTGGACCGGCGGGAGGGGCCGGCCCGGGAGGCGCTGTCGGTGATCCGGGAGAACAGCGTCCAGGGCCTGTCGGAGATGCGACGGCTCATCGGCCTGCTGCGCGACGCGTCCGGCGAGGACTCGGGGCCCGCCGCGGTGCCCCGGCTGCACGGCCTGGACGTCCTGCTCGCTCAGATGGCGGCGGCGGCCCCGCACGCGCGGTTCGTCCTGCGCGACGAGCGGCCGGCCGGCGCTCCCCCGCCTCCGGCGCCGGTGGAACTGGCCGCCTACCGGATCGTGCAGGAGTCGCTCACCAACGCCCTCAAGCACGCCGCGCCCGGGGAGGTGCCCGTGGTGCTGGAGCAGGACGCCGGGGTGCTCACCGTCACCGTGGCCAGCCCCTGGGCCCCGGTGGGCGCGGAGGGCCGGCCGGGGCCGCGGGCCCCCGGCTCGGGCAGCGGCCTGGTCGGCATGCGCGAGCGCACCGAACTGCTCGGCGGCACCTTCGAGGCCGGCCACGACGGGGACGTCTGGCGTGTACGGGCCGCGCTGCCCGTGAAGGGGGAGGCGTGATCCGGGTCGTCGTCGCCGAGGACCAGTCGGCGGTCCGCGCGGGACTGGTGCTGATCCTGGGTTCGGTGCCCGACATCGAGGTGGTCGGCGAGGCCGCCGACGGTGAGGCCGCGGTCCGCGCGGCACGTGAGCTGCGGCCCGACGTGATCCTGATGGACGTGCAGATGCCCCGCCTCGACGGTGTCTCCGCCACCCGCGAGATCGTCGCCGAGGGCCTGGCGGACGTGCTGGTGCTGACCACCTTCGACCTGGACGAGTACGTCTTCGGGGCGCTGCGCGCGGGCGCCGCGGGCTTCCTGCTGAAGGACACCGAGGCCGACCGGCTGATCGAGGGGGTGCGCCTGGTCGCGGCCGGCGAGGGAATGATCGCCCCGGCGGTGACCCGCCGCCTGATCGGGGAGTTCGCCCGGCCGGCACGGGTGGCGCCGGCGGCGGACCGCGGCGTGCTCGACGGCCTCACCAGGCGTGAGCGGGAAGTGCTGGCCTGCGTCGGCCAGGGACTGTCGAACGCCGAGATCGCGGCCCGTCTCGCCATGGCGGAGGCGACGGCCAAGACCCACGTCAGCCGGATGCCTCGCCAAGCTCGAACTGCGCAGCCGCGTGCAGGCGGCCGTCCTGGCGCAGGAATTGGGGCTGTCGGCGAAACCCTAGGGTGCCGGGGGCGCGGGCCGCTCAGGCCACATGGACCCTCCCCCCACCAGCGGGGCACTCACTGTTCAGGCCACATTCACCCTCCCCCGGACTCCGTCCGGGGGGACCCCCACCAGCGGGGCACTCACTGCTCAGGCCACATTGACCCTCCCCCGGACTCCGTCCGGGGGGACCCCCACCAGCGGGGCACTCACTGCTCAGGCCACATTCACCCGCTGGCCGGGCGGTGCCGCCTCCAGCCAGGCGAGGAAGCCGGTGAGGGCGTCGTCGCTCATCGCGAGTTCGAGCCGGGTGCCCCGGTGCTCGCAGACCAGGACGACGGCGTCGGAGAGCAGCGCCAGCTCCTCTTGGCCCTGCGGCAGCCGCCGGTGCAGCACTTCGATGGCCGAGCGTTCCAGCGACCGTCGCGGCCGGGGGGCGTAGGAGAAGACCCGGAACCACTCGATCCGGTCGCCGCTGTAGCGGGCGACCCCGTACGCCCATCCCTTGCCCGAGGGCGCGTCGACGCCGCCGGGCGCCATGCGCAGGCTGCAGTCGAAGGTGCCGCCGGGACGCTGGATCAGCCGCCGCCGCAGACCGAAGACGAACAGCCCCAGCAACGCCACCGCGACAAGGGCCCCGCACACCTGAAAAGCGAGGATCACGCCCATCGACCTCCTCGCTCAACGTCACGTACAGGGATACTGCAACCGCGGGAAGCCCTCCTGGGCCTCCCGCGGCTCATGGCCCCACCGGGCCGGATGCTCAGCGTGAACCGGTCGCCGCGATGAGACGGACCTCGGCACGCCGCTCGCCGACCGCGTCGGCGTCGGCCTTGGCACGCTCCAGGGCCCGCTCCGCGCGCTGGACGTCGATCTCGTCGGCCAGCTCCGCGATCTCCGCGAGGACCGACAGCTTGTTGTCCGCGAAGGAGATGAAGCCGCCGTGCACCGCCGCGACGACGGTGCCGCCGTCGGTGGTGCGGATGGTCACCGGGCCGGACTGCAGCACACCGAGCAGCGGCTCGTGGTTCGGCATGACGCCGATGTCGCCCGACTCGGTACGTGCGACGACAAGAGTGGCCTCGCCGGACCAGACATTGCGGTCCGCGGCGACCAGCTCGACGTGCAGCTCAGCCAAGATGGCTCCTCGGGTCGGCACCCGCCGCCGTCCGGCGGGTGCATAAAACACAGGATAACGGGGGTGCGGCAAGGGGGCGGACACAGGGTCCGCCCCCTGCCGGGTGAGCGTCGGGTGACGGGCGTCAGCCGACGCCGAGCTCCTTGGCGTTGCGCTCGAGGTCCTCGATGCCACCGCACATGAAGAACGCCTGCTCAGGGAAGTGGTCGTACTTACCGTCGGCGATGGCGTTGAACGCGTGGATCGACTCCTCCAGCGGGACGTCGGAACCGTCCACACCGGTGAACTGCTTCGCCGCGTGGGTGTTCTGCGACAGGAATCGCTCGATGCGACGGGCGCGGTGGACGGTGAGCTTGTCCTCCTCGCCCAGCTCGTCGATACCGAGGATGGCGATGATGTCCTGGAGGTCCTTGTACTTCTGCAGGATCCCCTTGACACGCATGGCGCACTCGTAGTGGTCCTGCGCGATGTAGCGCGGGTCCAGGATGCGGGACGTCGAGTCCAGCGGGTCCACCGCCGGGTAGATGCCCTTCTCCGAGATCGGGCGCGACAGAACGGTCGTCGCGTCCAGGTGCGCGAAGGTCGTCGCCGGCGCCGGGTCGGTCAGGTCGTCCGCGGGGACGTAGATCGCCTGCATGGAGGTGATCGAGTGACCACGGGTCGAGGTGATGCGCTCCTGGAGGAGGCCCATCTCGTCGGCGAGGTTCGGCTGGTAACCCACCGCGGACGGCATGCGGCCGAGCAGCGTGGAGACCTCGGAACCGGCCTGGGTGAAGCGGAAGATGTTGTCGATGAAGAACAGCACGTCCTGCTTCTGCACATCGCGGAAGTACTCCGCCATGGTCAGACCGGCCAGGGCGACGCGCAGACGGGTGCCCGGGGGCTCGTCCATCTGGCCGAAGACCAGCGCGGTCTTGTCGAGGACGCCGGACTCCTCCATCTCCTGGATGAGGTCGTTGCCCTCACGGGTGCGCTCGCCGACGCCGGCGAACACGGAAACGCCCTCGTGCAGCTTCGCCACACGCATGATCATTTCCTGGATGAGGACGGTCTTGCCGACACCGGCGCCGCCGAACAGACCGATCTTGCCGCCCTTGACGTACGGGGTCAGCAGGTCGACGACCTTCAGGCCGGTCTCGAACATCTCGGTCTTGGACTCGAGGTCCTCGAACCTCGGCGCCTTGCGGTGGATCGTCCAGCGCTCACCGACGTTGGCGTTCTCCTCGGGGAGGTTCAGCACCTCACCGAGGGTGTTGAACACCTTGCCCTTGGTGAAGTCGCCGACCGGGACCGTGATGCCGGCGCCCGTGTCGGTCACGGCGGCCTGGCGGACCAGACCGTCGGTGGGCTGCATGGAGATGGCGCGGACCAGGCCGTCGCCCAGGTGCTGGGCGACCTCGAGGGTCAGCGTCTTCAGCTTGCCGTCCTCGGCCGGGTCGGCGACCTGGACGGTGAGGGCGTTGTAGATCTCGGGCATGCCGTCGACGGGGAACTCCACGTCGACGACCGGGCCGATGACCCGGGCGACGCGGCCCGTGGCAGCGGCCGTCTCAACAGTGGTGGTCATGTTTAGTCACTCCCCGCAGAGGCGTCGGCCAGGGCGCTGGAGCCACCGACGATCTCGCTGATTTCCTGGGTGATTTCGGCCTGGCGGGCCTGGTTGGCAAGCCGCGTGAGCGTCTTGATGAGCTCCTCGGCGTTGTCGGTCGCGGCCTTCATCGCGCGGCGGCGGGCGGCGTGCTCGGAAGCGGCACCCTGCAGCAGCGCGTTGTAGATCCGGCTCTCGACGTACCGCGGCAGCAGGGCGTCGAGGACGCCCTCGGCCGACGGCTCGAAGTCGTACAGGGGGAGGATCTCCCCCTCCTTGCGGGCCTGGCCGCCGGTGGCCTCGTCGAGGGAGAGCGGCAGCAGCCGCCGCTCGACGGGGGACTGCGTCAGCATCGACACGAACTCCGTGAAGACGATGTGCAGCTCGTCGACGCCGCCCTCGGCCGTGTCCTTGAGGACCTGGTCGATCAGCGGGTCGGCCACCGCCTTGGCGTCCGCGTAGGCCGGCTTGTCGGTGAATCCCGTCCACGAGGCGGCGATGGGACGCTCACGGAAGCCGTAGTACGCGACACCCTTGCGGCCGACGATGTAGTGCTCGACTTCCTTGCCCTCCGCGCGCAGCCGCTCGGTGAGCCGGTCGGCAGCCTTGATCGCGTTGGACGAGTAGCCGCCGGCCAGACCGCGGTCGCTCGTGACGAGCAGCACCGCGGCGCGGGTCGGGTTCTCGGCCTCCGTGGTCAGCGGGTGGTTCGTGTTGGAACCGGTCGCGACCGCGGCCACCGCGCGGGTGAGCTCATCGGCGTACGGGGACGAGGCCGCCACCTGGCGCTGGGCCTTGACGATCCGGGACGCGGAGATCATCTCCATCGCCTTCGTGATCTTCTTGGTGGCGGTGACGGTCTTGATGCGGCGCTTGTATACCCGAAGCTGGGCGCCCATGCTCAGCCCTCACCCAGGAGCTTGCCGTCCGAGGTCTCGAACTGCTTCTTGAACTCCGCGACCGCGTCCGTCAGGGCCTCGATGGTGTCGTCGCCCAGCTTGCCGGTCTCGACGATGCCCTGCAGGAGGTCCTTCTTCTCGCGGCGGAGGTAGTCCAGCAGCTCGCGCTCGAAGCGGCGGATGTCCTCGACCGGTACGTCGTCCAGCTTGCCGGTGGTGCCGGCCCAGATGGAGACGACCTGGTCCTCGATCGGGAAGGGCGCGTACTGGCCCTGCTTCAGCAGCTCGACCATGCGCTTGCCGCGCTCCAGCTGCGCCTTGGAGGCCGCGTCCAGGTCGGAACCGAAGGCGGCGAAGGCCTCCAGCTCGCGGTACTGGGCGAGGTCCACACGCAGGCGGCCGGCGACCGACTTCATGGCCTTGATCTGCGCCGAGCCACCGACTCGGGAGACCGAGATACCGACGTTCAGCGCCGGGCGCTGGCCCGCGTTGAACAGGTCCGACTCCAGGAAGCACTGGCCGTCGGTGATCGAGATGACGTTGGTCGGGATGAACGCCGAGACGTCGTTGGCCTTGGTCTCGACGATCGGCAGACCGGTCATCGAGCCGGCGCCCAGCTCGTCGGAGAGCTTGGCGCAGCGCTCCAGCAGGCGGGAGTGCAGGTAGAAGACGTCACCCGGGTAGGCCTCACGGCCCGGCGGGCGGCGCAGCAGCAGGGAGACGGCGCGGTAGGCGTCGGCCTGCTTGCTCAGGTCGTCGAAGACGATCAGGACGTGCTTGCCCTGGTACATCCAGTGCTGGCCGATGGCCGAGCCGGTGTACGGGGCGAGGTACTTGAAGCCGGCCGGGTCGGACGCCGGAGCCGCGACGATGGTCGTGTACTCCAGGGCGCCGGCCTCCTCCAGCGAGGCGCGCACGCCCGCGATGGTGGAGCCCTTCTGGCCGATGGCGACGTAGATGCAGCGGACCTGCTTCTTCGGGTCGCCGGAACGCCAGTTGTCGCGCTGGTTGATGATCGTGTCGATCGCCAGGGCGGTCTTGCCGGTCTGGCGGTCACCGATGATCAGCTGACGCTGACCGCGGCCGATCGGGGTCATCGCGTCGACGGCCTTGAGGCCGGTCTGCATCGGCTCGTGGACGGACTTGCGGGCCATGACGCCGGGAGCCTGCAGCTCCAGCGCGCGGCGGCCGTCGGTCTCGATCTCGCCGAGGCCGTCGATCGGGGTGCCGAGCGGGTCGACGACGCGACCCAGGTATCCCTCGCCGACAGCGACGGAGAGCACCTCACCGGTGCGGTGCACCGGCTGGCCCTCCTCGATGCCGCTGAACTCGCCGAGGACGATCGCACCGATCTCGCGCTCCTCGAGGTTGAGGGCGAGACCGAGGGTGCCGTCCTCGAAGCGCAGCAGCTCGTTCGCCATGGCCGAGGGCAGACCCTCGACCTTGGCAATGCCGTCGCCGGCCATGCTGACCGTGCCGACCTCCTCGCGCGAGGCCGCGTCCGGCTTGTACGACTGGACAAAGGTCTCCAGCGCGTCCCGGATCTCCTCCGGCCGGATCGTGAGCTCCGCCATCTGGGTTCCCTGCTCTCCTTGTTGGGCCCGAAGTATTCGCTACGGCCCAACTCGGGCCGCTGGTACTGCTCTTTGAGTTGGTGGCTGGTTCAGCCGGCCATCCGCCGGGCCGCCTCTTCGAGGCGCTCCGCGATGGTCCCGTTGATGGCCTCGTCGCCCACCCGCACCTGGATTCCGCCGAGGACCTCGGGGTCCACGTCGAGGTTCAGGTGCACCTGCCGGCCGTAGATCGTGGCCAGCGCGGCGCCGAGGCGCTGCTTCTGCCGGTCGCTCAGCGGTACCGCCGAGACGACGACCGCGACCGTACGGCCCCGGCGCGCCGCCGCCAGCTTGGACAGGGCGTCGAGCCCTGCCTCCAGGCTACGGCCTCGCGGGTGGGTCACAAGACGGACCACGAGCCGCTCGGTGACCGGGTTGGCCCGGCCTCCCAGCAGCGAACGGAGCAGCCCGGCCTTGGCCTGGGCGCCCGCGGCGCGGTCGGTCAGCGCCGCCCGCAGATCGCTGCTGCCGGAGACGATCCGGCCGAAGCGGAACAGCTCGTCCTCGACGTCGTCGAGGTGGCCGGAGCGCTCCGCGGCGATCAGGTCGGCACTGAAGGAGAGTTCCTCCAGCGCGTCGGTGAGATCCCGCGACTGCGACCACCGGCTGCGGATCATGCCCGAGACCAGGTCGAGGGCCTCCCCGCCGACCTGACCGCGGAGCACCGTCTGCGCCAGGCCGGCCTTGGCCTCGCCGGACTGAGCCGGGTCGGTCAGCGCCCGGCGCAGGGCGCCCTCGCGGTCGAGCAGCCCCGTGACGGCGGCCAGCTCCTCGGCGAGCTTCGCCGCGTCGACGGACGTGTTGTCCGCCAGCGCGTCGAGACGCTCGCGTGCGGCGGCCAGTGCCTCGCGGCTCGCTCCGTTCATCGCGCGGCCTCGGCCTTCTCCTCGAGCTCGTCGAGGAAGCGGTCGATCACACGGCTCTGCCGGGTGGTGTCCTCCAGGGACTCACCGACGATCTTGCCGGCCAGGTCGGTGGCGATCCTGCCCACGTCCTGGCGCAGCGCGTGCGCGGCGGACTTGCGGTCCGCCTCGATCTGCGCGTGCCCCGCGGCGATGATCTCCTCGCGCTGCCGCTGGCCTTCCGCACGCATCTCGGCGATGAGCGCGGCGCCCTGCTCCTGCGCCTCCTGGCGCAGACGCGCGGCCTCGTGACGAGCCTCGGCGAGCGACTGCTTGTACTCCTCGAGGGTCCGCTGAGCCTCGGCCTGGGTGGCCTCGGCCTTCTCCATGCCGCCCTCGATGGCCTCGCGCCGCTCGTCCAGAACCTTGTTGATGTTCGGGATGAGCTTCTTGGCGAGGAAGAAGAAGACGATGGCGAAGGCGATGAGACCGATGACGAGCTCTGGGATCGGCGGGATGAGGGGGTTCTCCGCCTCCTCGGCCGCCAGCTGTGCCAGGGCGTTCACATCAGTGCCTTCCGTCGAAAGGGGTTGGGCTCGTCAGCCCGGATCAGGAGGTCGGGTAGACGAACGGCATGACCAGACCGATCAGGGCGAGCGCCTCACAGAAGGCGAAGCCGAGGATCTGGTTGGCACGGATGAGGCCGGCCGCCTCGGGCTGGCGGGCGAGGGCCTGGGTGCCGTTGCCGAAGATGATGCCGATGCCGACGCCGGGGCCGATGGCCGCGAGGCCGTAGCCGATGGAGCCCAGGTTGCCCAGGATCTGAGTGGCGGCGAGGTTCACAGCGGACATGCTGTTTCTTCCTTCTCTTTCACGGACCGGTGGGGGTTGGCCACCGGACAATCGGGGGGAGTACTGAGCGGTAGGCGGGTGCTCAGTGGTGCTCGGCCAGCGCGCCCTGGATGTAGGAGCAGGCCAGGAGGACGAAGACGTAGGCCTGGACGGCCTGGATGAACAGCTCGAAGGCCGTCATCACGATGACCATCACGAACGAGACGCTCGCGTAGGCGATGCCGATGCCGTTGAGCAGGTACCAGCTGGCGATGGTGAACAGCAGCAGCAGGACGTGCCCGGCGAACATGTTGGCGAACAGTCGCACCGCGTGCGTGAACGGGCGGACGATCACGTTGGAGAGGAACTCCAGGCCGACGACCATCGGCAGGACCGGGCCGAGGTTCTTGTCGTAGCCGGTGATGTTCTTCCAGCCGCCCACGAAGCCGTGCTTCTTGAAGGTCAGCGACATCCAGGTGATGTACACCACCGCGGCGAGCGCGGCCGGGTAGCTGATGATCGCCGTGACCGGGAACTGCGCGATCGGGATGATCGACCACAGGTTCAGGATCCACACGAAGAAGAACAGCGAGACCATGAACGGCACGTACTTCTCGCCGTCCCGCTTGCCGATCGTCTCGTAGACGATGCCGCGGCGCACGAAGTCGTAGCCCGCCTCGGCCACCATCTGCAGCTTGCCGGGGACGACCTTCGGCTTGGCGAAGGCGGCCCAGAAGAAGCCGACGATGACGATGCTGCCGAGCAGCGCGAGCAGCATCGTCTTGTTGAAGTAGACGCTGCTGTCCCCGTCGCCGATCAACGGCTTGAAGAGGAAGGAGTGCAGGCCGGGGGCCGGGAAGCCGCACCCGTCGAAGATGTGGCAGTTCGTCTCGAAGGCGAGCGTCTTTACATCACTCACCGCGAGCTCCTTCAGCGTGGCGCATGGGTACGGCAACCTCGTTGTGTCGGCGCGGCGTAAGCCCGCGGAACGGCACTGGACTGGTCTTGCAGATGTGGGGGCGGCGGTCGGGCGCTGAGCCGGACGACTGTTGCGAAGGCATGACTGCCGCCCGCGCCAGCTCTGCCGCAGTTGAGACCGGACGATAGCAAACGAGCGGCAGCCCTCTTGCACCGGCCCTGTGGTTCATCACGACGTTCCGGCGGATCCGGGCTCGACGTACAGCATCTTGGTCTTCATGTGCGCACGGGCCTGGGCGGCGATCCACACCAGGGTCGTGCCGAGCAGGGTGAACGCGAACACCTGGGTGTCGAACAGCGATGTGTGCTTGAACACCGCCAGCACGATGGCCAGGAGCAGCAGCTGCACCGTGTAGAGCATCAGCCCCATCGCCTGGAACAGCGTGGGGTAGGAACGGGCGGTGCGCTGAAGCACCGTCAGACCGATTCCCATGAAAGTGATCACCACCACCGCGCCGAATCCGGCACCGATCGCACCCTTGCCGCCGGCGAGCACGGCGGCGACAGCGACCGCGATCACTCCCGCGGCTACGGCGGGTACGGCGCAATTCAGGAGCGTTCGGGCGTCGTTGGACTGCATGGCGGCAGCTCCTCCGGCGAGGTTGGGAGTACAGGGGTCGTCGAGGACGAGCGTAGCCCGGCGGCGGGGACATGCCTCACGCCGGAAGACCATCGCACTACGGTCTTTCGGCTTGCTTCCGGGCTTTCGTGAACGGTATCACAAACTATTTGATGAGGTCTTTACCCGGTTCGTGTGTGACCTGTCACACGGCCGGAGTACAACCCGCGGCGTCCTGCTGACGCCGGGGCGTCTGTGTGCTATCGCGTCATCGGGTCACCGGCTGCCGCTGCCGGCCGTGCGGCCGGCCTCCACCAGCTGCCGGTCGATCTCGCTCAGCGCGGTGGCCCCGTTGACGCCCGGTGCCTCGCCGGCGGCGATGGCGGCGTGCGCGGCGGCGTGCGCCTCGATCCGGGTACGGCGGTAGCGGGGCGGCACGAACGACTCGGCCCAGCGCGGGGCCTTGGGGTTGAAGCGGGGCATGAGCAGCGCGATCAGGCCGATCGCGCTCAGCATCACGATGCCCAGCACGATCCACAGGCTGGAGGAGTTCACCGAGAACGCCACCGCGCCGAAGGCGATCAGCGCCGACCAGAAGTACATGATGAGCACGGCCCGGCTGTGCGAGTGCCCGATGTCCAGCAGCCGGTGGTGCAGGTGCCCGCGGTCGGCGGCGAACGGCGACTGGCCGTTCCACGTGCGGCGCACGATGGCCAGCACCAGGTCCGCGGCGGGGATCGCGATCAACGTCAGCGGCAGCAGCAGCGGCATGTAGACCGGCACCATGAAGTGCGTGGTGTCCCGGGTGGAGCCGGTGAGGTTGGTGATCGCGTCGGGGTCGGTCTGGCCCGTGATGGAGATCGCACCGGAGGCCAGCACCAGGCCGATCAGCATCGAGCCGGAGTCGCCCATGAAGATCCGCGCGGGGTGCAGGTTGTGCGGCAGGAAGCCCAGGCACATGCCGATCAGGATCGCGCTGAACAGCGTCGCGGGCGCCGCGGCCTCGATGCCGTAGCCGTACCAGATCCGGTAGGCGTACATGAAGAACGCGACGGCGGCGATGCACACCATGCCGGACGCGAGCCCGTCCAGGCCGTCGACGAAGTTCACCGCGTTGATGGTGATCACCACCAGGGCCACGGTCAGCAGCGTCGACTGCACGGGGCTGAGCGCGACGATGCCCTTGCCCGGGATGGGCAGCCACAGCACGGTCAGGCCCTGCAGGACCATGACGCCGGCCGCGATCATCTGCGCGCCCAGCTTGATCAGCGCGTCCACGCCCCACTTGTCGTCGAGCACGCCCAGCAGCCAGATCAGTCCCGCGCCGGACAGCAGCGCGCGTGGCTCGTTGGAGAGCTCGAAGACGCTCTTGAGGTTGGTCAGGTGCGCGGCCACCAGCAGGCCGGCGCACAGACCGCCGAACATGGCGATGCCGCCGAGTCGCGGCGTCGGTTCTCGGTGGACGTCACGATCGCGGATCTCGGGCATGGCACCTGCCGCGATGGCGAACTTCCGCACCGGCCCCGTCAGGAGGTAGGTGACGGCAGCGGCCACGCACAGGGTCAACAGGTACTCGCGCACGGGCACACCCTATTCGCGTCCGGGTGCCGACTGTAAACACAGACAGAGACTCACAGCGGGTACCCAGGGTTGCACATGTCACCCCCGGGGTAGGGGCCGGCGCCCGTGCGTACCCCGATCAGACCGGGTACGGGGGGAAGTCGCCCACCAGCTCCGCGACCCGGTTCGCCAGTCCGCGCTCCTCCCGCAGCGCCCGCGCGATCACGTCCGCGACCTGCGGCATCTGCTGCTCGCCCATGCCCTGCGTGGTCACCGCCGCGGTGCCGAGGCGGATACCGGAGCCGGCCGCGCAGGGCTCCTTGTCGTAGGGCAGCGTGTACTTGTCCAGCACGATCCCGGCGCCCGCGCACAGCCCGCGGGCCCGCATCCCCGTGACGCCGAAGGCCGACACGTCGGCGGCGATCAGATGGGTGTCGGTGCCGCCGGTGGCGATCCGCATGCCCTGGCCTGCCATGGCGTCGGCGAGCGCGCGGGCGTTGGCGATCACCTGGTGCGCGTAGAGCGCGAACTCCGGCCGCGCCGCCTCCGCGAAGGCCGCCGCCTTGGCCGCGATCGCGTGCATGTGCGGGCCGCCCTGCGAGAACGGGAAGACCGCCCGGTCGATCCGCTGGGCGAGGTCGGCCCCGCACAGGATCAACCCGCCGCGCGGGCCGCGCAGCGTCTTGTGGGTGGTCGCGCACACCACGTCCGCGTACGGCACGGGGTTGGGCGAGGCGCCGCCGGCCACCAGGCCCAGCGTGTGCGCGGCGTCCACGATCAGGTACGCGCCGACGTCGTCGGCGATCTCGCGGAACGCGGCGTAGTCGATGGTGCGCGGGTAGGCGATGCCGCCGCACACGATCGCCTTGGGGCGGTGCTGGTGGGCGAGGACGCGCAGCCGCTCGTAGTCGATCCGGCCGCCCTCCTCGAACGTGGCGCCCTCGGTCACGCCGTACCCGGCGAAGCGGAACCAGCGGCCCGAGAAGTTGGACTGCGATCCGTGCGTGAGGTGCCCGCCGTGCGCCAGGGACATCGCCAGGATGGTGTCTCCGGGGACCAGGAGGGCCGCGTAGGCGGCCAGGACGGCCGAGGAGCCGGAGTAGGGCTGCACGTTCGCGTGCGCGGCTCCGAAGAGCCGTGTGGCCCTTTCGACGGCCAGCCGCTCGGCGAGGTCGACCAGCTCGCAGCCCGCGTGGTGGCGGTGCCCGGGGTAGCCCTCGGCATACTTGTTGGCCAGCGGGGAGCCGAGCGCGGCCAGCACCGCCGGCGAGGTGAAGTTCTCCCCCGCGATCAGCTGGAGGCAGGAGGCCTGCCGCTGGGTCTCCCCGAGCAGGATGTCCGCCAGCTCGGGGTCCTGGTCGCGCAGCCGGGAGAAGCCGGTGTCCCCGGCCGGGAGCGTGGTGGTGGCGGCTATGTGGGCTGACGACGCTTCCGCGGTAGGCATGGGGCGCTCCGGGCGGCTGGAAGGGACTCACCTGCCACTCTTGCACCGTTCCGGCCGTTTCGCGCCGTCTTGTGCTCCGCCGGGGGACGGCGGGTGCGGAAAAGTGCGGAAACCTTCCGGCAGACCCTCACCGGGTGGGTGCCGCCACCCCCGTCAGCGCGGTCAGCACCGGGTCCAGCGCCCCGTGGATCTCCTCGCCGATGGACCGGAAGAAGGTCAGCGGCGCCCCGTACGGGTCGTAGACCTCGTCCGCGTCCGGCGTCGGCGCCAGGAGCCAGCCGCGCAGCGCCGCCGCGGCACGGACCAGCGAGCGGGCGCGCTCGGTCACGCTGCCCTCCGGCAGCGTCGTGGGGTCTATCGCCTTCACGAGCCGGGTGAACTCCTTGAGCGTGAACGTCCGCAGGCCCGCCGCGTGCCCCATCGAGATGACCTGGGCGCGGTGGTCGCGGGTGGCGGTGAGCACCAGGTCCGCGTCGATGACGTGGTCGTCGAGGAGTTCCCGCCCGAGGAAACCGCTCGGGTCGGCGGCGTACTCGGCCAGCACCGTGGCCGCGTGCGCCTCCATCGGCGCCCCCTCGTGGCCCCAGGTGCCCGCGCTCTCCACGATGATCCCGGAGGCCCCGTCGCCGAGCCGCAGGGTCAGCTCGTGGCGGGTCAGCCGCTCGGCCATCGGCGAGCGGCAGACATTGCCGGTGCAGACGTGAAGGATGCGGAAGTAGTCATCGCGCTGCCCGGGTATGGGCGGCGTCAATTGCCTACCTCCAGGTCGGGTACGACCTCGCGCAGCTGCTCGGCGCTGAGGGCCCCGGCCCGCAGCAGTACCGGCACCTTGCCGGTGACGTCGACGATGGAGGACGGGACGGCCGCCGGCGTGGGCCCGCCGTCGAGGTAGATGGCCACGGAGTCGCCGAGCATCTCCTGGGCGGCGTCGCAGTCCTGCGGCGAGGGGTGCCCGGTGAGGTTCGCGCTGGAGACGGCCATCGGGCCGGTCACGTTCAGCAGCTCGATCGCGACGGGGTGCAGCGGCATGCGCACCGCCACGGTGCCACGGGTGTCCCCCAGGTCCCACTGCAGGGACGGCTGGTGGCGGGTGACCAGGGTCAGCGCGCCGGGCCAGAACGCGTCGACGAGGTCCCAGGCCTGCTCGGAGAAGTCCGTGACCAGGCCGTGCAGGGTGTTCGGGGAGCCGACGAGGACGGGCGAGGGCATGTTGCGGCCCCGGCCCTTGGCCTCCAGCAGGTCGCCGACGGCCTCGGCGTTGAAGGCGTCCGCGCCGATGCCGTAGACGGTGTCCGTGGGCAGCACCACGAGCTCGCCGCGACGAACGGCGGACGCGGCCTCGCGCAGTCCGGCCACCCGGTCCGTCGCGTCCGAGCAGTCGTAACGCCGTGCCATCAGCAGACCTCCATGACGTGCGGCGCCGTGCTCACGGCGTCGCCTTTCGGGCAGTGGTGAACCTGGGGCGGTTGTTCAGGTCGGGGTGGTCGGCGGCATCCGCCCAGCCGGCCTCCTCCGTGAAGATCCAGGGCACCTGGCCGCCCTGGGTGTCCGCATGCTCGATGACGACGACGCCACCGGGCCGCAGCAGCCGGTGCGCGGTGCGCTCGATGCCGCGGATGGTGTCGAGGCCGTCCTCGCCGGAGAACAACGCCATCTCCGGATCGTGGTCACGGGCCTCGGGCGCCACGTGCTCCCACTCGGTGAGCGGGATGTACGGCGGGTTGGAGATCACCAGGTCCACCTGGCCGTTGAGGTCGGGGAAGGCATCCAGGGCGTTGCCCTGCCGCAGGTCGACCTTGCTGCCCTGGACGTTCTTGCGGGCCCACACCAGGGCCTCGTCGGACAGCTCCACGGCGTGCACCCGGCTGCGCGGCACCTCCTGTGCCAGGGCGAGCGCGATGGCGCCCGATCCGGTGCACAGGTCGACGATGAGCGGCTCGGCGACGTCCATGGCGCGCACGGCGTCTATGGCCCACCCCACCACGGACTCGGTCTCCGGGCGCGGGACGAAGACGCCCGGCCCCACCTGGAGTTCCAGGTAGCGGAAGAACGCCCGGCCGGTGATGTGCTGCAGCGGCTCGCGGGCCTCGCGGCGGGCGACGGCCTCCCAGTAGCGGGCGTCGAAGTCCCCGTCGGCGACCGTGTGCAGGGCGCCGCGCTTGACGCCGTGCACGTACGACGCCAGTTCCTCGGCGTCGAAGCGCGGCGAGGGCACGCCGGCATCGGCCAGCCGCTGGGTCGCCTGCGCGACCTCGGCGAGCAGCAGGTTCACTTGTCGCCTCCGGTTCAGCTTCCGTCGCCCGCGGCGGCCAGCTTGGCAGCCGAGTCGGCGTCGACGCACGCCTGGATGACCGCGTCGAGGTCACCGTCGAGGACCTGGTCCAAGTTGTACGCCTTGAACCCGACGCGGTGGTCGGAGATGCGGTTCTCCGGGAAGTTGTAGGTGCGGATGCGCTCGCTGCGGTCGACCGTGCGCACCTGGCTGCGGCGGGCGTCGGAGGCCTCGCGCTCGGCCTCCTCCTGCGCGGCGGCCAGCAGCCGGGAGCGCAGGATGCGCATCGCCTGCTCCTTGTTCTGGAGCTGGCTCTTCTCGTTCTGGCAGGAGACGACGATGCCGGTCGGCAGGTGCGTGATGCGCACCGCGGAGTCGGTGGTGTTGACCGACTGGCCGCCGGGTCCCGAGGAGCGGTAGACGTCGATCCGCAGGTCGCCCGCGTTGACCTCGACCTCGACCTCCTCGGCCTCCGGGGTGACCAGCACGCCGGCGGCGGAGGTGTGGATGCGGCCCTGCGACTCGGTCGCGGGCACCCGCTGCACGCGGTGCACCCCGCCCTCGTACTTCAGCCGGGCCCAGACGCCCTGTCCGGGCTCGGTGGCGCCGTTGCCGCCCTTGGTCTTCACCGCGACCTGGACGTCCTTGTAGCCGCCGAGGTCGGACTCGTTGGCGTCGATGATCTCGGTCTTCCACCCGACGCGCTCGGCGTAGCGCAGGTACATGCGCAGCAGGTCGCCGGCGAACAGCGCGGACTCCTCGCCGCCCTCGCCCGCCTTGACCTCCAGGATCACGTCCTTGTCGTCACTGGGGTCGCGCGGCACGAGCAGCAGGCGCAGCCGGTCGGTCTGCTCCTCGCGCTGCTTCTCCAGCTCCTTGACCTCGGCGATGAAGTCCGGGTCGTCGGCGCTGAGTTCGCGGGCCGTCTCGATGTCCTCGCCGGTCTGCTTCCAGCCCCGGTACGTGCCGATGATGGGGGTCAGCTCGGCGTAGCGCTTGTTGAGCCTGCGCGCGTTGGCCTGGTCCGAGAAGACCCCGGGGTCGGCAAGCTTCTTCTCGAGGTCGGCGTACTCGCCGATCAGTTCCTCGACCGCCTCGAACATCAGGATCCCTGCTCTGCGAATGGGTGGACGCCGGTGAACCAGCCTGGGACGACAAAGCGCCGGTCCGGCCGCCGGAGGGTATCCGGGCAGCCGTGGACCGGCGCTTTCGGGTCGCTACTTCTTGGCGGACCCGGCCGCCTTGCCGAAGCGGGCCTCGAAGCGGGCCACGCGGCCACCGGTGTCGAGGATCTTCTGCTTGCCCGTGTAGAACGGGTGGCACGCAGAGCAGACGTCGGCACGGATGACGCCGCCGCCCACGGTGCTACGAGTGGTGAACGAGTTGCCACAGGTGCAGCTGACCTGGGTCTCGACGTACTCCGGGTGGATGTCGCGCTTCAAGGGAAACTCCTAGTGATCGGGAGGGTCCCGGGTCGTGGCACGGGCTTGCGTCACGTGAACCGGGGCCGACGTACCAGTCTGCCAGGACTGGCCGCATCTCCCCAAACCGGGGACGGCCCGGAACTATTCCGCGCCGCCGTCCCGGGCCTGCGGGGTGCTGCGGACGACACCGCCGGTGTCCACCTCGTCACCGGCCGATCCCTTGGTGGCCGAGCGCGGGATGGGGCGGTCGGCCCGCAGCGCGGCCCACACCCGCTCGGTCTGGGCGGTCAGCGGCACGACCCGGTTGGGGTCGGCGGGGTCGTAGCGCACGGGCATGGTGACCATGGAGATGTGCCGGGAGCCCAGGTCCTTCAGGCTCTCCCCCAGGTTGACCAGCTTCTTGACCGAGGCCAGCTCGGAGTCGGTGGTGATGGCGCCGGTGGCGGTGCTGGCGATCTTGTACAGCCGGGCCGGGGAGCCCAGCACCCCGATGCTGTCGACCCGGTCGACCAGGGCCTTCAGGAAGGCCTGCTGCAGCCTTATCCGGCCCAGGTCGCTGCCGTCGCCGACCCCGTGCCGGGTCCTGACCAGGCCGAGGGCCTGCTTCCCGTTCAGATGGTGGGTGCCGGCCGGCAGGTGCAGATGGCTCTCGTTGTCGCTGATCGCGCGGCTGGTGGTGACGCTGACCCCGCCGAGGGCGTCGATGAGCCGCTGGAAGCCGGTGAAGTCGATCTCGATGTAGTGGTCCATGCGGATGCCGGTCATCGTCTCGACGGTCTTGACCGTGCATGCCGGGCCGCCGACCGCGTACGCCTCGTTGAACATCTCGTTCGACACGGCGGGCGCGGTGCCACCGCCGGGCTTGGCGCAGGAGGGCCGGTCCACGAGGGTGTCACGGGGGATGCTGACCACCGAGGCCCTGCGGTGGCCGGGGTAGACGTGGACGATCATCGCGGTGTCGGAACGGGCCGTGCCGTCGTCCTGGCCGCCGCCGGCCTTCGCGTTCGCCCCGGACCGGGAGTCCGAGCCGAGGACGAGGATGTCCATCGAGCCGTTGTCGACGTCGCGGGGCCGGTCCCGGCCCAGCAGGGCGTTGATGTCGATGCCGCGGATGTTCCCGTTGAGCTTGAGGTACAGGCAGCCCACCGCCGCCGTGGCGAGCAGCAGGACGGTCGCCACGCCCCAGGCCGTGATGCGCAGGGCGCGGCCGCGGGCGCTTCTGCGCCGCCGCGATGACGTCCTGCGTCCGTGGTCCGCCTCGTGGGCCATGAGGTCCTCAGTTCTCGTCGGCTCGTCGTGGCTTCGGGTGCCCCCCGTGGTCGTGGTCATCGGGCATGGGACGAAATGTCCCCTCTTGGGAGACGTCCGGGGACGCCTCGGGGTTCCTCGCGATCGTGCACACCAGCCATGACAGCGGGTCCCGGTGCGCCCTGTCCCAGGACGCGCCGGGACCCGTGGTCCAAGAGCCACACGGTCGGCCCCCACCGGGCGGCCGGGCCGGCCCCGCCGGGGCCCCGGGGCGCCGTGTGCGGCCTCGCCGGCGGCCACCGGAAAAGAGGCGGGTCCCGGCACCCAAGTGCCGGGACCCGCCCCTTCGTTGCGTCCGGGCGTCAGTCGTTGTTCGTGCCCGGGGTCGTCTTCGCGATCTGCATCAGGAACTCGGCGTTGGACTTGGTCTGCTTCATCTTGTCCAGCAGCAGCTCGATCGCCTGCTGCGAGTCGAGCGCGTGCAGCACCCGGCGCAGCTTCCAGACGATGCTCAGTTCGTCGGGAGCGAGCAGGATCTCCTCCTTGCGGGTACCGGACGGGTCGACGTCGACCGCCGGGAAGATCCGCTTGTCGGCGAGCTTCCGGTCGAGCTTGAGCTCCATGTTGCCGGTGCCCTTGAACTCCTCGAAGATCACCTCGTCCATGCGCGAGCCGGTCTCGACCAGCGCGGTGGCCAGGATGGTCAGCGAGCCGCCGTCCTCGATGTTGCGCGCGGCACCGAAGAAGCGCTTCGGCGGGTACAGCGCGGTCGAGTCGACACCACCGGACAGGATGCGGCCGGAGGCGGGCGCCGCGAGGTTGTACGCGCGGCCCAGACGGGTGATGGAGTCCAGCAGGACGACGACGTCGTGGCCCAGCTCCACCAGTCGCTTGGCGCGCTCGATGGCGAGCTCGGCGACGGTGGTGTGGTCCTCGGCGGGACGGTCGAAGGTCGAGGAGATGACCTCGCCCTTCACCGACCGCTGCATGTCGGTGACCTCTTCCGGACGCTCGTCGACGAGGACGACCATCAGGTGGCACTCGGGGTTGTTGCGGGTGATCGCGTTGGCGATCGCCTGCATGATCATGGTCTTGCCGGTCTTCGGCGGGGCCACGATCAGACCGCGCTGGCCCTTGCCGATCGGCGCGACGAGGTCGATGATCCGGGTCGTCAGCACGCCCGGGTCGGTCTCCAGGCGGAGCCGGTCCTGGGGGTAGAGCGGCGTCAGCTTGTTGAACTCCGGCCGCCCGCGGCCGGAGTCGGGGGCCATGCCGTTGGTCGAGTCCAGGCGGACCAGCGCGTTGAACTTCTCGCGGCGCTCGCCGTCCTTCGGCTGCCGGACGGCACCGGTGACGTGGTCGCCCTTGCGCAGTCCGTTCTTGCGGACCTGGGCGAGCGAGACGTACACGTCGTTCGGGCCGGGCAGGTAGCCGGAGGTCCGGATGAACGCGTAGTTGTCGAGGATGTCCAGGATGCCCGCGACCGGGATCAGGACGTCGTCGTCGGCGACCTGCGGCTCGCTCGCGAAGTCCTCGCGGCGGTTGCTGCCGCGCCCGCGGCGGTCGCGGTAACGGCCCCGGCGCCGACGGCCGCTGCCGTCGAACTCGTCGTCGTCCTGCGGTCCGCCCTGCGGGCCGCCGCCCCCCTGCTGCTGGTGCTGCTGCTGGCCCTGCTGGCCGCCGCCGCCCTGCTGCTGACGCTGCGGGCCACCGTCCTCGCCGCCCTTGCGGCGGTCGCGCTGACGGTCGCGCTGGCGGTCGCGGCGGCTCTCGCGGCGGTCCTCGCCGCCCCTGGCGTCGCCGCCCGAACGGCCCTCGGCCGTGTCGGCCGCGGCCTCGGCCCGGGCGTCGGCCCGGCCCTCGCCCCGGCCGTCGGCGGACTGCTCCGCCTTGACCGCCGGAGCGGCCTTCTCGCCGGCCGGCTGGCCGGGGATCTCGATCTGCTTCGGCTGCTGCTCGGCGCCCGTGGCGGCCGGGGCCTCGCCGGATTCACCCGTACGGGTGCGCGAGGTGGCGCGGCGCTTCGGCTTGTCGGCGGCGGGCTCGGCGCTCTCGCCGGCAGTGGCCTTGGCGCCGCCGGACTGCGCGGCCTTGATGGTCTCGATGAGCTGGCTCTTGCGCATCCGCGCGGTGCCCTTGATGCCCAGACCGGAGGCGAGCTGCTGCAGCTCGGCGAGAACCATGCCCTCCAGACCGGTACCCGCGCGGCGACGCCGCGCGGCGGGGGCAGTGGCAGCACCGGTGGCAGGCGCGGCAGCATCGGACGCGGCGACAGGGCTGTCTGCGCGTACGCCCATCAGATCGGTGGTGTCGCTCACGAAGGGTCCTTCCCTGGAGCGGACGTCGGCCTGTCTGGCTCGGCGACCGGTTGTGCTGTCCGGATCCGGTCCATATGACTGCCGGATTCGGGGCGGTGGTCCGCCTGATGGCGGAGAAATGAGATGGAACGAGTTCAATACACAGTTCCGGCGAGGTGAGAGTTCACTCTCGGGTGAAATGTCACCCGCGCCGACTCCGGAGCGTGCTCGGCACTGCTCAGGCAGGCTGCCTATGCGGTGTGGGAGGCTCCCGGAAGAATGGCGGTCCCGATGCGGGACACAGAGCACCCGGACAACAGGAACAGTGGTTGAGTACCTGAGTCCGCGAGTGCAGCAATGAGATTAACACTACCCGATCCACCAAACATTCCCCCTCTCTTCGACCGGCAATCGTGTCACTGCCCCACGGCAAGTGGCAGCACACTCGCCCCTGCCGCGTCGAGGGTCAGGCGATTGGCCGCCCACCCCTCCCCCGCGAGCAGGGAGACCTTGTCGGCGGTGTCCTCCGCCGCCAGCGCCAGCACCGTCGGTCCCGCACCGGAGATGACGGCGGGGACGCCCTCGGCGCGCAGCAGGTTCACCAGGGCCACGCTCTCGGGCATGGCCGGAGCCCGGTACTCCTGGTGCAGCCGGTCCTCGGTGGCGGGGAGCAGCAGCTCGGGGCGCCTGGTCAGGGCCTCGACGAGCAGTGCGGCACGTCCCGCGTTGGCCGCGGCGTCCACGTGCGGAACGGTGCGCGGCAGCAGTCCCCTGGCGGTCTCGGTCAGCAGCGGCCTCGACGGCACGAAGACCACAGGGACGACCGACTCGACCGGGTCCATCCGCACGGCGTGCGCGGAGCCGGACTCGGTCCAGGCGAGGGTGAAGCCGCCGAGCAGGCAGGCGGCGACGTTGTCGGGGTGGCCCTCGATCTCGTTGGCCAGCTCCAGTACGGCGGCCTCGTCGAGCCGGTCCTGGCCGCCTATCGTCACCGCGCGGGCGGCCATGATGCCCGCGCAGATGGCGGCGGAGGAGGAGCCGAGGCCGCGGCCGTGCGGGATGCGGTTGGCGCAGACGACCTCCAGGCCGCGCGGCTGGCCGCCCAGCAGGTCGAAGGCGGTCCGCAGGGACCGTACGACCAGGTGGTTCTCGTCGCGGGAGAGCGTCTGCGCGCCCTCGCCGGCGATGTCGACGTGCAGACCGGAGTCGGCCACCCGGACCACGACGTCGTCGTAGAGCCCGAGGGCCAGGCCGAAGGCGTCGAAGCCCGGTCCGAGGTTGGCGCTGGTCGCGGGGACGCGCACTCGGACGGCGGCGGCGCGGAAGGCGGGTCCGGCCATCGTTCGATGACTCTCCTTGCTTCAAGTGCGTTCCGCCCCGCGGCACGAGGGCATCGTTGCCGTACGGGGGCGGGGACTTGGGGGACCGTACCAGGACCGTCCCCCGCGGGGGACGGTGCCATTGGCATGGGCCGGAACGGCGTTCGGTGACGCCGGTGTGAAGCCAGCCTATCGAAGGAAGGTTCTGCCGCGACATAGGGCGCACGGACAGCGCGTGATGCGTGTCGCGAGCGGGTCCGTGCGCCCCTGCTGCCGGACGTGTCAGTGCAGCCCGAGCCGGTCGGCCGCCGCGTCGGCGTCGACGGGGACGACGATCGGCTGCGGGGCGCCCTCCACCGCCCAGCCCGGGTCCTTCAGGCCGTTGCCGGTGACGGTGCAGACGATGCGCTGGCCCGGGTCGACCTTGCCCTCCTCGGCCGCCTTGAGCAGCCCCGCGACGCTCGCGGCGGAGGCTGGCTCGACGAAGACGCCCTCCTGGGCGGCCAACAGCCGGTAGGCGGAGAGAATCTGACGATCCGTCACCGAGTCGATGAGGCCGCCGGATTCGTCCCGCGCCTCCTCCGCGTACCGCCACGACGCCGGGTTGCCGATCCGGATCGCGGTGGCGATGGTCTGCGGCTTCAGAACCGGGTGACCGAGCACGATCGGGGCCGCGCCCAGCGCCTGGAAGCCCCACATACGCGGGTTGCGGGTGGAGACGCCGTCCGCGGAGTACTCGCGGTACCCCTTCCAATAGGCCGTGATGTTGCCCGCGTTGCCGACCGGCAGCACATGGATGTCGGGGGCGTCGCCGAGCGCGTCGACGATCTCGAACGCGGCGGTCTTCTGCCCCTCGATGCGCACCGGGTTCACCGAATTGACCAGCGCCACCGGGTACTTGTCCGACAGTCCGCGCGCGAGGTCCAGGCAGTCGTCGAAGTTGCCGTCCACCTGCAGGATGCGGGCGCCGTGCACCAGCGCCTGGCCCATCTTGCCGAGCGCGATCTTGCCCTGCGGCACCAGCACCGCGCACACCATGCCGGCGCGCACCGCGTAGGCGGCCGCCGAGGCGGAGGTGTTGCCCGTGGAGGCGCAGATGACGGCCTGCGCGCCCTCCTCCTTGGCCTTGGAGATCGCCATCGTCATGCCGCGGTCCTTGAAGGAACCGGTGGGGTTGGCGCCCTCGACCTTCAGGTACACGTCGCAGCCCGTGCGCTCGGACAGCACCGGGGCGGGGACCAGCGGTGTGCCGCCCTCCAGCAACGTGACCACCGGGGTCCGCGAGGTGACCGGCAGCCGCTCCCGGTACTCCTCGATGAGGCCGCGCCACTGGTGGGTGGCCGGGCCGCGGACGGCGGAGACTGTGTTCATCGCTGGATCACTCCCCTTCGACGCGCATGATGCTGGCGACGCCCCGTACGGTGTCGAGTTTGCGCAGGGCCTCGACGGTGGCCGCGAGTGCGGCGTCCGGTGCGCGATGGGTGACGACGACGAGGGACGCCTCGCCGCCGTCGACGGCCAGGCGTCCGTCGTCGGCGCCGCCGCTCTGCTCCCGGCCCTGCTGGCGGACCGTGTCGATGGACACCTGATGCTCGGCGAAGACCGTGGCCACCTGGGCCAGAACACCCGGTTTGTCGGCCACGTCCAGGCTGATGTGGTACCGGGTGACCACGTCGTCCATCGGGCGCACGGTGAGCCGCGCGTAGGCCGACTCCCCCGGTCCCGTGGTGTTCGCCAGCCTGTTGCGGCAGGTGGCCACCAGGTCGCCCAGCACCGCGGAGGCGGTCGGCGAGCCGCCCGCGCCGGGACCGTAGAACATCAGCCGGCCGGCGGCGGCGGCCTCGACGAAGACCGCGTTGTAGGCCCCGCGCACATTCGCCAGCGGGTGCGTCAGCGGGATCATCGCCGGGTGCACGCGGGCGGTCACCGAGCTGCCGTCGGCGCTGCGCTCGCAGATCGCCAGCAGCTTGACCGTGCAGCCCATCTCCTTGGCCGAGGCGATGTCGCCCGCGGTGACCTCGGTGATGCCCTCGCGGTGCACGTCGCCGATGGTCACCCGGGTGTGGAAGGCGATACCGGCCAGGATCGCGGCCTTGGCGGCCGCGTCGAAGCCCTCGACGTCGGCGGTCGGGTCGGCCTCGGCGTAACCCAGCGCGGTGGCCTCGTCCAGCGCCTCGGAGTAGCCGGCGCCCGTGGAGTCCATCTTGTCGAGGATGAAGTTGGTCGTGCCGTTGACGATGCCGAGCACCCGGTCGACCCGGTCGCCGGCCAGCGACTCGCGCAGCGGGCGGATCAGCGGGATCGCGCCGGCGACCGCGGCCTCGTAATAGAGGTCGACGCCCGCCTCGACGGCCGCCGCGTGCAGCGCGGTGCCGTCGGCGGCCAGCAGCGCCTTGTTGGCGGAGACCACGCTCGCGCCGTGCTCGAAGGCGGTGGTGATCAGCGAGCGGGCGGGCTCGATGCCGCCGATGACCTCGATGACGACGTCGATGTCCCCGCGTTTGACCAGGGCCGTCGCGTCCGTGGTCAGCAGTTCCGGCGCCACCCCCGCGCGCACCCGGTTCGGGCGGCGCACCGCGATGCCCGCGAGCTCCACGGGCGCCCCGATGCGCGCGGCGAGGTCGTCCGCGTGCGTCGTCATGATGCGCGCCACCTCTGAGCCGACCACACCACAGCCCAGCAGCGCCACCTTCAGCGGACGCGTTCGCATCATCCGACCTCGCTTCGCGTTTTCGGCTCTTTCGAGCTCTTTGGACGGTCCCAGTCTCACGCACCGGACGGGAGATTCCACGCCGTGTCCGGATCGCGAGACCAGTCCCCTTCTCCGTGAGATTCCACGTCAGCCGACGTCGAGACGGAGGAGATCCTCCTCCGTCTCACGCCGGACGATCACCCGCGCCGCGCCGTCCCCGACCGCGACGACCGGCGGCCGCAGCGCGTGGTTGTAGTTGCTCGCCATCGAGCGGCAGTACGCCCCCGTCGCGGGCACCGCCAGCAGGTCGCCGGGCGCCAGGTCGGCCGGGAGGAAGGCGTCGCGCACGACGATGTCGCCCGACTCGCAGTGCTTGCCGACCACGCGCGCGAGCATCGGTTCCGCGTCGCTGCTGCGCGACACGAGCGCGACGCTGTACTCGGCGTCGTACAGCGCCGTGCGGATGTTGTCCGACATGCCGCCGTCCACGCTGACGTAGGTGCGCAGCCCTTCCAGCGGCTTGATCGTTCCCACCTCGTAGAGGGTGAACGCGGTCGGGCCGACGATCGCCCGGCCCGGCTCGACCGACAGCCGCGGCGCGGCCAGGTCCGCCGCCCGGCACTCGCGGGCGACGATCTCACCCAGCGACTTGGCGATCTCGTGCGGCTCGCGCGGGTCGTCGTCCGCGGTGTACGCGATGCCCAGGCCGCCGCCGAGGTCGATCTCGGGCAGCTCCACGCCGTGCTCGTCGCGGATCTGCTTCAGCAGGCCGATGACGCGGTGCGCGGCCACCTCGAAGCCCGAGGTGTCGAAGATCTGCGAACCGATGTGGGAGTGGATGCCGACCAGTTCCAGCGACTCCAGGCGCAGCACGCGGCGCACCGCCTCGGCGGCGTCGCCGCCGGTGAGGGAGAAGCCGAACTTCTGGTCCTCGTGGGCGGTGGCGATGAACTCGTGGGTGTGCGCCTCCACGCCCACGGTCACCCGGATCTGCACCGGCTGCCGCCTGCCCAGGCGCTGCGCGGCGTCCGCGACCCGGACGATCTCCTGGAACGAGTCCAGCACGATGCGCCCCACCCCGGCCTCGACGGCCTGGTGGATCTCCTCGCCGCTCTTGTTGTTGCCGTGCAGCGCGATGCGCCCGGCGGGCATCCCCGCGGAGAGCGCCACCGCCAGTTCGCCGCCCGAGCAGACGTCGAGGTTCAGGCCCTCCTCGTGCAGCCAGCGCACCACGGCGCGGGACAGGAACGCCTTGCCGGCGTAGAAGACGTCGGCGCCGTCGCCGAAGGCCTCGCGCCAGGCACGGCAGCGGGCCCGGAAGTCGGACTCGTCCAGGATGTAGGCGGGGGTGCCGAACTCCTCGGCGAGGTGCCGGACGTCCAGACCGCCCACGGTGGCGACGCCGTCGGCGTCCCGGGTGACGGTCCGGGCCCACACGCGGGGGTCGAGGACGTTGAGGTCGGCGGGCGGCGCGGCGTAGTGGCCCTCGGGGAGGACGTCGGCGTAACGGGGACCGGCGGGGTGTGCGGATCGGCTCATCGTCTGGTGCTCTTCGCTCTCACAGGTGTCGGGGGGCGCTGATGCCGAGCAGGGTCAGGCCGTTGGCGAGCACGGTCCCGGCGGCGTCGGCGAGGGCCAGCCGGTTCCCGTGAACGGCCGAGGGTTTCTCGTCGCCCTTGGGCAGCGCCGGGCACGTGTCGTGGAAGCGGAGGAAGGCGTCCGCGGTGTGCTCCAGGTGCCGGGCCAGCCGGTCCGGCGCGCCGTGCCGGGCGGCGGCCTCCACGGTGCGGGGGAAGTCGGCGATCAGGCCGAGCAGTTCGGCCTCCGCGGGGTGGCGGAGGTCCTCGGCCGCACCGGGGCCGATGCCCAGATCATGGGCGTTGCGCAGCAGGGCCCGGGCCCGGGCGTGAGCGTACCGGACCCGGAACAGGGGGTTGCTCTCGCGCTGCGCGAGGTGCTCGGCGGGGTCGGTGCGGGGGGCGTCCTCGGCGGGCGGGCGCAGCAGCGCCCAGGCGGTGGCGTCGGGGCCGAGGGTGCGGAGCAGTTCGTCCGCGGTCTCCCGGACGGGGTGCGGCCGGCGGGCGGGCGGGGTGAGGCCGGTGGCGGTGCGGAGCCGGTGGAGGGCGGCGGCGAGGGTGTCGGCGCGGGCGTCGCCGGTGGGGGCGGTCGGGGCGGGCGCGGTGTGGCGGCCGATGCCGTAACGGGGGCCCTGCGCGCGGACGAGGTCGACGAGGGCGCCGTACGACTCGCTCGCAAGGGTGATGTTGAGGAACCCGGGGTGGGCGACGTCGACGCGTGCGATGCCGGGGAGGGCGGTGAGGTGGCCCCGGATGACGTCGGCGACGGCGGGGGGCGGGGCGCCGGTGAGGGGGGCCAGTTGCAGTGCCACGTTGGTGGCGTAGTCCCCGCAGCCGGGGCGGGGCGGCCGGCGCACGACGACCCGGTCCGGGACGGGCCCCGCCAGCTGGAGCTCGCCGGCCTCGACGGCACGGCGCACCGCGCTCAGCACGGTGCGGGAGAGCTCGGCGGGGGTCACGCTGTCAAGCCTAGGCGAGGAGGGGGGTGGCCACGCGAACCGGTTTCACCCCTCGGGCACGGGCGGTCACGCGCGGCGGTCAGCTGCTGTTGGTGAGGCGCCGCCGGTCACGCACTGCCGGTCACGCACTGCCGGTCACGCACTGCCGGTCACGCACTGCCGGGACTGGCGGCGGGAGCGCCTTCCTCATCCCCGGTTCCGTGTCTGTCCGGTACGTCGGCGAGCGCGCGGACGACACGGACAAGGTCACCGGGCTCGAAGGGCTTGCTGAGGAAGGCGTCCACGCCGGCGGCGACACCGCTCTCGACCTCCGCCTGGGTGCAGGCACTGATCACGACGATGCGGACGTCGCGGGTACGGGGATCGGCGCGCAGGCGGGCTGCCGTCCGTATCCCGTCCAGGCGCGGCATGACGACGTCCAGGGTGACCACATCCGGCCGCACGCGCTGCACGACGTCCAGGCACTCGACACCATCGGCCGCGGTCACGACCTCGAAGCCCTCCAGCTCGAGATTGACCCTGATCAACTGCCGGATGACCTTGTTGTCGTCGACCACAAGCACCCGGCCGGACGCGCCCGGCACACTGCGAAGCCTAGGCGCGCGACATGGGATGCGTCCGCGTTTTCCCCACTTCTTCCCCGACCGGGGGACGTGGGGCGGGCGGGGGCGGGGTCCTCTCGGCGTCCTCCTGACGGCCCCTCGGCGGGGGCCGGACGCGGGTGCGACGCGGGCGGGGCGTCGGGCCCGACGCGTGCCCGACGCCCCGGGAAACCCTGTACACGGTCACCCCCTGCGTACTGGTAAGGTTTCACCCGTCACCGCCACGGCGGACGACACGCCCCCGTAGCTCAGGGGATAGAGCAACGGCCTCCGGAGCCGTGTGCGCAGGTTCGAATCCTGCCGGGGGCACCTCGCACGAGGTGCCAAAAGACCCCGCCACCAGCCAAGACGCTGAGTGCGGGGTCTTTGCGTATGCGCAGGCGTGTGCCGCCAAAAGTGGCCGTAGGACGGGGTCTGTGGACAGTACGTGGACAGGATCTTGGGCCATCAGCCCAGGTCAGCCCCCGAAAACGGCGAAGGCCCCCGGAAAGGTCCAGGGGCCAGGATCGCAGAAGTCCGCGGATCGTCACTCGTACTCGCGCAGCAGGTCCTCAATCCGGCGGTTCGCCACCTCCTGCCGGCCGTCGATGCACTTGACGTACCGGCTCAGCAGCACCTCCACACTGTTGCCCGCCCGTTCAGCAACTTCGGTGGCGTCCACGCCGGCGTTCAGCCAGGTCGACAGCGCCGAGTGCCGTAGGTCGTACGGCCGCCGGGCGAGCGGCGATGCGGCCACGGCCGGCGGCAGCGCCAGCAGCCGAGCTTCCTGCCAGGCCCGGTAGTAGGAGGACGAGGAGACCACTCCCCCGCCCTCGCTGAAGAACAGGCGCCCGTCGCTGGCCGTCCCGAAGGTGTCGAGGTGTTCCCGGAAGATGGCCACGAGCTGCGGAGGAATCGGCACCCGCCGTACGTCCTCAGCCGGCCGGTTCTTCAGCCCGCGGTCGTCGTGGCTCTCGCCCGAATCCGTCCATTGCTTGCCGACGCTGGGACGAGTGCGGTGGAGCAGGGCAGAGCCCCATCCGGTCGCGGGCAGGGTGAGGTCCGTATCGGCGAGGCCGACCGCTTCGGCCGGACGCAGACCTCCGAAGTACATCGCGGCGAACAGGCCGACCAGGCGCCGGCCGCGGGCGCGTCGGTAGCCGCCGAGGTACGACACGGCACACAGCAGGGCGCGGGCCTGATGAGGGTTGGCGACGACCCGGGGATCTACCTCGCTGGAAACCTTGGGCTTTTGCCACCGGACGCCCGAGAGCGGATTCTCCGGAAACGCGCCCAGGTCGACCGCGTAATGCATGGCGTTGACGAGCGTCCGTCGCTTCCGGCGCACGGTCTCGGCCGCCGCGGCAGTGCCATCCAATTTGAGCTTGAGGGAGTCGAGTACGGCGCGGCCGATCACCGGGTCCCCGAGATCGGCCAGCGGGCGTGATGCCTTTGACACCCAGTGCAGCGCATTGGCGATCTCCGCAGGCAGTTCCCGATCATTCGGCCCCGGCAGAACGAATGCCCAGTTCCGTAGAGCCTTCCGGAGCAGTTCCTCCGGCGGCCGGCCGAGACGATCGTCCAGAAGAGTCACGGTTACCGCTGCCAGCGATTCATTGATCCCAACCCGCGTATTCGGCGCGGCGTGAGGCCACTTCATAGCCAGATACCTGAGCGCGAAGTCGTACCAGGTCAGCGTGGACTTCTTCTCAGCCATGGACTCGGGAAGACCGCTGCCAGAGTCGAACTCTTCCCCATCGTGGGCCGCCCGCAGGATCTTGGAGCGGAAATTCTCGGCGAGCCCTTTGGTCCGAAACGTATCGGAGAAGACCTGGCCACCCACTGACCAGCGCACGTTGTAGGAAGGCGTCTTGGTGTTCCGCTTGCGAACGGCCCACACCTTCACGTCGAGAGACTTCACGCGGCGGTCCCCTCCAGCCGGCGCAGCCACGCCATGAAGTCACTTCGCCAGACCCGCAGCTCCCCATTGGGCAGCTTGAAGGCGTCGGGCCCCTGCCCCAGTTCGCGCCAGCGATAGAAGGTGCGGCGTGAGACGCCTCCCAACTCGGCAAGGATCTGCGGAACGGTCATCAGTTCGTCCTTCACGCTGCGTCTCCTTCCTGTGCGCGGAGGTCTTGCAGGGCTTCGCGGGCGGTTTCTCGGTTGGTTTGGATGTCGCGGTGGATGGTGGCGGCAAGCCAGGATTCGCCGGGGGTGTGGCCGTGGCCGGCGTAGGCCCAGTGGGCGAGGACGAGCGTGGTGGCTTCCGGGGAGTCGTCGGGGTCGGGGAGGCCGAGGGATTGGCGTTGTTGGGCGGCGCGGTAGTCGGCGCGGACCTGGCGCAGGGCGCCGAGGGTGGTGGAGTAGCGGCGGGATTTGGTGGAGAAGTGGCCGCGGAAGCCGAGCATGTGTGCCCAGTCGAGGAGCTTGCGGTCGGGGTAGAGGCGGTGGAGGTCGAAGCAGGCTTCGATCAGCCGCCGCGGGTGCGGGGGGACGCCGAGGAGTTCAAGGGCTTCGCGGTTGCCCACCCGGCGGTCCACGGTGCCGGTCGTCTCGGCGGCTTTGGTGGCGTACTTGGACACGTAGGAGGCCACGGCCTGCTCGGTCAGCTCCCCGTCCGTGCCGGCGTCGGCAGAGCGGATGGGCTGGACGTCGAGTTGGGTGCCCCAGCCGAGGGTGCGCGCAGGCTGGTCGCCGGCCGCGGGGACGGGGACGGCGACGCGGCGTGCGGCGGCGTGGATGGCGTCGGTGAGCAGGTCGAGGGTCGCCCACGGCGGGGGCAGGGAGTCGGGTCCGTCCGGGCCGTCGAAGCGGACAACGGCATGGAAGTGGACGGCGCCCCGGCGCTGATACTCGGCAACCTTGCCGAAGGACACCCGGCATTGTTCGCGGGCGGCTTGTTGGGTGAGGCCGGCGCGGGCGGCGATCTCGCGGCGGAGGTAGATGGTGAAGTACCGCCATAGGTCGGAGGCGTGGTTGTTCCACAGCACCGCCCCCGCATAGTCGTAGGACTCGGGGTCCAGGGGCGTGCCTAACGCGTAGTCGTCCTCGCAGTGAGCTGTGCCGCAGCGGCAGGCGCCCGTGCCAGGGCGGTTGTGGACGGGGCCGAAGGAGGGGGCGGTGAGGGTGGCGAACACCTTCGGGTGCACCCGCACAGTCTCGGGGGTGCCCTTGGTCGGGTCGCCGACGAGGCCGGCCCGGATCAGGTGGTAGGTGTCGCCCGCGTAGGTCCAGGCACAGGCCGGGCAGCGGGAGGCGCGACGGTTGCCACACGCGACGCGGAGCCATCCACCGGGCTCGGTGTCCGTCGAATACGAGTGGAGAACGGTGCCGGTGGCCCGGTCGAGGGTCTTGGTGTAGCCGGTCAGGTGGATCGGGTCGGAGCAGCCGCCAGTGCGGCGGATCTGGTCCTGCCAGCGGTCGAAGCCGTCCGACCCGGCCACCCGCAGGAGGTCTGCGAGGGTAGCCGGGTCCAGACCCGCCACGGTGGCGGAGTCGGTCAAGACGATCACCTCCCCACCCGGGCGAGAACGCGGGCGGAGAGGGTGTGGCCGGTGCCGTGGCAAGACGGGCAGGCGACACGGAGCGTGGCGCGGGAACCATCAGTCAGGCGGGTGCCGGTGGTGATGGCGACGACGGGGAAGCCGTCGCAGTCGCGGCAGACCGGCCGGCTCAGAGCGTGCTGGGGCATGATGAGGGTCCCTTTCGGGTCTGTTGGATCAGGAAGGGGCAGTGGTCCCCGGGACGGCGGATGTTTGGCGACGGAAGCCGCCCCGGGGGCCGTTCAGCGCTTGCGCGCGAGGTGGAGCGAGACGGAAGCCCCGCCCACGGTGGGGATGGCCGCAGCAGCGGCGGCGGCGATCGTCTGGAATGCGAAGGCCAGGACAACGATCACCAGGGCGGTACCGGCGCTGACCGTGAGGGTGAGCAGGATCTTCCCGGCGTAGGACGGCGGCGCGGCCTGGATGACGACGACCTGTCCGGGGTGGACGCCGGGCGGGATCAGCTCGGACGGGCGATGGTTGGCCCGCAGTTGCGCGTCGGGGTAGCGCATGACGGTTCCTCTCCTCTCTGGTGGTCAGGGCTGGCAGCGGTGGGTGCGGGCGGCGAGTTCGGCGCCGGAGCGGTCGCGGTAGTCGGTGGAGAAGCCGCAGCCGGGTGCGGTGCAGGCGGCGGAGTGGCGGGTGCGTCCACGGCCGTCGTGGTAGCTGCCGACCCTCACGGGGCCGATACGGATCACGTCGTAGAAGCGGTTCGGGCGCGGCATCGTCAGTCCCCCTGTCCGGTGAAGTCGGCGGCGTGGTCGGTGAGCCACTGCTGGATCTCGGGGTGTTCGTCGTCGGTGGCCTGGTTGATCGCGGCCTCCCCCATGCGCATGCCGTCGACCAGGCGGTTGCTGCGGGTGAGTTCGGCGGAGCGTTCCAGGGCGGCGCGGATGTGCGGTCGCATCGGGGCGTGTCCTCCTGTCAGGTGAGTTGGGCGGCGATGACGTCGGCCAGGGCCGGCGGGATGCCGAGGCGGGTGCGCAGGGTGGCGGTGTCGATCGGTTGGCCGGTGGTGGCGTGGTGGGTGTCGGCGATCTTCCGGGCGTGCGCCAGCAACGCCGGCGGAACCGAAGGTGAGACAGCCGGCGCAATCTCGGGCGGCGTAGGCGCGGGGAGTTCCGGCACCGGGTCGGGGGCGCGTTCGACCGTGACCTGTGGGGCCGGTTCCGCAATCGGGGCCGAGGCCGCTTCGGGCGCCGGGGCGGGGTCGGTGGCGGGTTCGGGTGCCGGTGTGGGGGTGTGGGCGAGGAGGGTGCCGCCGAGGAAGGCCAGGGCGGGCCAGCCTGCGACGAGGATGCGCAGCCAGGCCGGGACGGCGTTCATGTCGAGAAGCCCCGCGGTGGAGATGTTCGCGCCGAGGGATGCTGTCAGGGCGATGACGAACCAGGTCCAGGCGGCGCGGGCCGGACGGTCAGCAGCGCGCAGGATGCGCATGCGGCGCCAGGCGGCGACCAGGAGCAGGTCAACGGAGACGGGGTAGGCCCAGGCTTTCCAGCCGTGTTGGCCGGCGGCTTCGGCGATGTCGTGCAGGTGGGCGAAGGACAGCGCACCGGCGATCACGGCCTGAATCAGTACGGGGTCGAAACGGTTGGGGCGGGACACCGGGTCACCTCCTCTCGGGTTGGTCCCAGGGCCGGGCGGGGAGCGGGTTCTCCGGCCGCCCGGCGCCGGGGGCGTTGAGGGTCAGGACGGGGCGGTGCCGGTGCCGAAGCAGGTCAGGCACAGCGCGGCCTGCCGGTCACCGGTCTCACGGCCCTTGCGGGAGCCGACGCGGACGGTCTCGGTGATCTCGCCGTCCTGGCAGTCCGGGCACTTCGGCGGTTCGGTCGTGGACGGGCGGCTGGTGGTCTTGCGAGCGGCCATTACGGATCACTCCTTCCGGGCTTTGGCATGGGTGGGGTAGGGACCTGGCGCGAAGCGGTCACGCCGACCGATGTGCGGGGAGTGCGGGTTACTCGGTGACCGGGCGGGGCCTGGCCAGCGGCACGGCATCACCGGCCGGAGCAGCGATCTCCGGGACGTGCGGCCGGAACGGCACCAGGCTCGGCAGATCGGGGACCAGGCCGGCGTGGGCCCGGCAGACCGCGGCGGTTTCGGTGATCGAGGTCAGGGGGGTGCGGATGTGGGTCCACCCGCCGGAGGCGTCACCCGCGACCGCGACCCCGGGCCGGTCTGCGGCGATGGCGGTGGCGGCGTGCATGGCCTCAGGTGAGATGTCGCCCAGGCCCATTTCGGCGGTCTGCTTGTCGTTGACGCGATGGACCACGCGGCCGGTGAGCTGCGCGCGGAGCATCGTGGCACCCTTGCCGAGTTCCGCGCCGAAGCGCTGGCCGCAGATCTCCAGGTAGATGCCGACCGCGCGGGACATCTGCGCGAGCCGGATCAGCTGAGTGACCATGCGGTCCCGGCGTTCCTCGTCTTTCTTCGTCGCCGTCAAGAACAGCTCGGCAACCTCGTCCACGAGGACGACGACCGGGACCGGCCGAACGCTCTCGGGGAGTCCCCAAATGTCGGAGGTGATCTCCCCGTTCGGCGTCGACAACGCGGTGCCCTGGTACTCCTTGAGGAGATCGAACCGGGACTCCATCTCCCCCACCAGCGCGTCCAGCAGGCCGGCGGCTTGCTCGGGGTCGGTGGCCAGGGCCGACAGGCGCGGCGCATACGGGGTCTGTTCCACGCCGCGCTTGCAGTCGATCCCCACCAGCGCCACGGGCAGTTTGGCGAGTTGCTTGATCAGGTTGCGCTGATACATCGACTTGCCCGACTGATTCGCCCCCAAGGTGAGGGCGTGCGGGATCTCCCGGTAGTTCCGGGCGAACGCGGTCCCGTCCTCCCGTAACGCGACCGGGACGACCATCGGGCCGGACGGAAGGCGACGCGGCATGCGGACCTGTCGGAGGACGTCGTAGCCGGTCATGCGCAGCTCCACGACGCCGGGCTTGATCTCGGCCACGTGGACCGCGTGGACACCCCAGGCATGCCGCAGCCGGTTCGAGGCCGCCGCAACGTCATCGGGCTCCAGCCCGGCGGGGAGCCGGAGGCGAACCCGCATGCCGGTGGCGGAGCCGGCGACGCGGCGGATCTTCGGCGGGACCGGCTGCACCTCACGGCGCGCCACGTTGCGGACCATGAACGCCCGCAGCCGGGACGGGGCCACCGTCAGCCCACACACGTCCATCGTGGAGGCGTAGGTGAAGTGGAACCGGCCCAACGCGACCGGCAGACCCACCAGCGACCAGTACACGCCCGGCGCCTTCACCTTCGCGTAGCCCAGGCCACCAGCAGCTCCCGCAAGCGGGGTGCCGATCTCGATCAGCGTCGCCAGATCCACGGCTCAGACTCCCGCCGTGATCGCCACCGCGCGGAACGAGATCCCGTGCCGGGTCTGACCGTTGAACGTGTTCTCCCAGTCCCGGGCCTTAAGCCCGATCACCGACACCGGCGTCCCCGGCGTCAGCGAGGCGTCCACCCCCGTGGAAGGCACGGTCACCTGGTACAGGTTCCCCTCACCCTCATCGGAGATCAGCAGACCCACGATCATCAGCTGCGCACCGGTCTCCCGGTCGATCGCCACCTCCCCGGTCTGCTTGCTCACCAGCTTCGGGGTAGGCGGGGTGGCGACGAAAACCACGGCCGTAGAAGTGTCGATCTTGAAGGACGGCATGATGGAAGTTCCTTTCGAGGACGAGGGAGGGCGGCGGAGCTGCTTGGCGGTAGATGCGCCGCTCTCCCGGTGAATCGCAACGGCGAAGCCATCACGAATAGAGTGCACTATCACAGACTAGTGTGCAACACCTTCGGCCGGAGTAGGGCGTGATAGTCCGCACCCCTCGGTACGATCGGCGCATGAGCGTCCCCCCAGACGATCCGAGGACGAAGGCGAGTCGCATCGCCGAGACCCTGCGGACAGAGATCGCGTCCGGACAGCCGGGCCCGGGAAGGAAGTTGCAATCCCTTCGAGAGTTGGCCGACCGCTTCCAGGTCCACCCGGTCACGGTGACCAAGGGCCTCCAGGAGTTGATCGATGAGGGCCTGATCAGGTCGGTCCCCAACCGGGGGTACTTCGTCAAGGACGACACCGGCGATGACAGCGGCGCTGTACGGCCGGCTGCCTCCGACGTTCGGGACGAGATCAAGGCGCTCACCTCCGAGCTTCAGCGGCTTGCCGCCCGAGTGGCCAAGCTGGAGGAGCGAGCCGATCACCCGGGCAGCGCTTAACGTGTGAGACACCATGCGCGGTGCGTGATCGGGTGGCCAGTGACATCGAAGGTGTCACGGGTGGACAGCAGTGGTGACAACCCCTTGTCACCCCCCGTGTCAGGGGCTCATTGGGTGCCAGACTCGAAGCAGGCACCCCGATGGGAGGGCACATGAGCGACGAACGGCCTGCTTGGGCGCGACGTATTGCGGGAGAGCGGGAGGCGCGGCAGTGGTCGCAGGCGGAAGCCGTTGCCGCGTTGCGCGCCCACTCGCCCAAGCCTCTGCCTGAGGGCCCCAGCATGCTGCGGCAGTGGAAGCGCTGGGAGTCCGGCGAGGTCCTGCCCAGCGACTTCTACCAGCCGATCATCGCCCAGACCTTTGGCACCGTGACCCATGCGATCTTTCCGGTAGCCGGACGACGCGACGGCGGCGCTGAGATCGCAGCGGCCAGCGGCATGGAAACCCTGGACATACTGAGCCGGCTGCAAGCATCCGACGTCGACAACGCCACGCTTGACGCGCTCCGTATCACCACCGACCGCCTGTGCTCGGAGTACCCGCACCTTCCCAGTGGCCAGCTCGCCATCGAGGGTCGCCAATGGCTGCGACGCATTGCCGGCCTCCAGTCTCAGCGGCTCACGCTCGCCCAGCACCGAGAGGTACTGGCCCTTTCGGGCTGGCTTGCCCTCCTGGTGGGGTGCGTCGAGTACGACATGGGAGACCGTGCCGCCGCCGAGAGCACCCGTCGAGCAGCGTTGTCCCTCGCTCACGAAGCCGAAAACGCCGAGATCGCTGGATGGGCCCACGAGATGCGCGCCTGGTTCGCTCTCACAACCGGCGACTACCGCGGCATCCTGGCCGCATCTCAGGCAGGCAGCGAAGCCGCCCCAGGTAAGGGAGTCGCCGTTCAGCTGGCAGCACATGAGGCCAAGGGATGGGCGCGTCTCGGCGACCGCCGGCAGACCGAAGTCGCCCTGGATCGGGGCCGAAAGCTACTCGAAGGCATGGCCTACCCCGAGAACCTCGATCACCACTTCGTGGTTGACCCCGCCAAGTTCGACTTCTACGCCATGGATTGCTATCGCCTACTGGGCGAAGACCGATTCGCCGAGAACCTGGCCCACGAGGTCATCCGAGCAGGCACCGACTTCGACGGGGCGGAGCGAGCACCCATGCGCATGGCCGAAGCCAGAGTCACCCTCGGCGTGGTCGCCGCTCGACAAGGCGATCTTGAGCAAGCAGTCCAGTACGGAGAGTGGGCCCTCAAGGGCGAGCGTCAATCGCTCCCGTCGCTTCTCATGGTCAGCCGCGAGCTTGCCGCGATCGTGAACCGCGACTTCGGCAACGCGCCTACCGGCAAGGACTACTTGGAGCACCTGAACGTGCTCAGCCGCGCGAGCTGAGCTGTTACAGATTTCTCTACCTCATCAAGGCGCTCCCGCCGCGCAGAGCGCGGCGGCGCGCGGCCCGGCGCCTCGGGCCGACGCTCCTGTCTTCGCCCCGCTCCGGCCCGGCCGCCGGCCGCCCGCCAAACGGCGAGGGGTTGACGGGGTGAACCCCGATGTGGCCGGGGCGGTCGCCTCCGCGGCTTTAGGCAGCCACCATGGGGCGAGCCTCGAAGATCATGGCCCCAACGTCGTGCTTTACGGGCAGGTCCACAGACTGCCCGACGCGCCGGAAGCTTACGGGGCCATGATCTCTCGCCCCATGGCAGCTCCCGCCCAAAGCCGCTCCACCGCCCTAACTTGGCACCTTAAACGGTGTCGCTTGGAGCACTGTCAAACTGCACAAGAAACCATTTCTCGCTAACTGCCCTAGTGAGCACACGAGCCAGCTCGTTCATGAATTGCTCACACTTCTTGAGATGGGCCGAAAAAAGTCCCCCCGGAATCTTTTCCTTGCGCCCTCCGTGAGCAATGTCATTCCTGACATTCTTAACGAAATCAATCGCCGTATACTGGTCGCGCCTCACCTTGTCTACCGATATACCTAGGGCGACAAGACACTTCTTCAAAACATCTGACCCAAGATTCATCTCCATCGACACAGCGACTTCTGCGGCAATCGAAATGGGGCCATCGCTTAGTTCTTGCAAACGCTGAACGAAGGCAACCTGGTGACGGGCACGAGTGGTCATCTTCCCCTCATCCCCGCTCATGGGCACTCCACGACGCAACGTATCAAATTCGCCGGAAAGCGCGGCAGCCAGCAGCTCGGGTCTTAATGACTTGGCCGGCAGGCTTTGACTATTAATTGCATCGATATACAAGGACAGCGCCGTCCTTGTAAATCCCTCCAAGTGCGCATACTGCATTACTAGAATTGCACGCAGAGAGTAAACAGAGGCCCTATCCGGATCTTCACCCTGTAGGAGCAGGTTGCGGAGGTGGCGTATTTCGTCCAGCCGCCACAGGATGTCCGCCTCCAGCTGTGCCCGCATATCCGATACGTTCATGACAGCGCCTGGAGGAAACTGTCGCGAAAGAATCCAATGCGAGTCCGAAGGGAGATACGGTCATTCTTACCTCCCCCAATGGCTTTCGTGAATTCCGGGTTGGTCTTGCCATCTTTGACAACGTCGGCAAGTTTCTGCATTGCCTCTTCGTCTTCAAGATTTATCCTATGCAGCGCATCCTGCATACCGAGCACAATTCCCTCGTAGTGATGCACCGAGAACTGCCAACGCGGCTCACCGTTCCGGCCGACAGTTCCGAGCACCCTCGGTCCCCACCCGAGAAGCTCGCCAATCCTAGTGACTACACGAAACGTCTTCTCGAAAACCTGCTTCTCGTGCTCATAATCGAATTGCGTGACCCCCGAGGGGTCTGATACATCTTCCATGTACTCAGTCATGAAATCTGCAATGTCATGCTTGTACTGAGCGCCGGAGTTCTTGAAGGCGAAGAACCTCAGGATGAGTTCCTGGTCGAACCTCTCGTTACTTGCCTTCTCGGTGAGCGTCTCAACGCAGACCCGAAAGTCCGCATTCTCCGATAGATCAATGATGAACTGATTGAACTTATTGGAAAGCAGACGGATTGTGGCGTTCCTGACCTCTTGATTTGAAAGCGCTAGACCGCCCGTATTGAGCCGCTTGAACATGTAGTAACGAAGGCGAGGGTCACTTTCCTTGCGAAGGATCTCCGCTCGAATGTAACTACGCTTCAGCTTGATTTCCAGAGCCTTTGGAAGTGACGCATAGGTGCAGCCGTTCAGCTCTGGAACGATGTCACAGTCGGACAACACGAGAGGTGGCATGTGCTGGCCGTTGACTGTTAGCTCACCACGGAAGTGGAGGTACGAGGAGATACGCTGCAGACCATCAATAAGCTCGTATACGCGATCTTCTCTCTCGATGAGAAAGATCGGAGGGACAGGAAGCTCCAAGAGCAGTGATTCCACAAAACGCGACTGCGCACCCTCCGACCACCGGAACATGCGCTGAAAATCAGGATCGATGACCAATTCTTCCGAGGCATACATATCTGCCAGTTCATTAAAGGAAAAATCGTTGGTCTTCGTTCTGACAGCAGTGATTTTTTGGTCTACTGCTTCGATCAGCTCTTCCGCGCTAAGGTGACTCGTCACCCTACTGCCCCCTACTGAAGGTTAGTACAGACTCGGCAACGTCGCCTTTTTTGTAAGTCCGAGCGAACTTGTTTAGCGAGGTGAGGGTTCGGCGCACTGGAAAACGATCTGGCTCATTTCTCAGAGCCCAGCCGCGCATCCTTGCCTCGTCAATGCAGATGTCGGCGAGCGGCACATGCACGTCTTTATAGAATGAGTCCTGCACTACAAGATGCACCGTCGCCGAGCTCCGGCATACCCGTGTAATCTCGTCAAGTCCTGAGGTTAGATCGGTAAGGTACTGCTGAGCTTGCTTTAGGTAGTACCCGGACGACGCTTTGCTATCGTGCTTCCGAATAAGCGACAACAGATTTGACCCCACCTCTCCAAAAGTGGCGGGATTTTCCTCTTGTCGCCGAATCAATGTGGTCCCCATCAGACCTGACCGCAGTGACCGATCATTTGAGATATCTACACCCAGGAGTGCCAACTCGCGCGAGTAGGCAACAGCGTAGTCAATTCGAGTCAAATACGGCGGGGAAGTCACGACGATGTCGACTGAATTTGAGGCGATGGGCATAGCCCTAGAGTCTGCGGTCATTATGCCGACTCGCCTCAGGGATGACTGCGACTCTACGCGAGAAGAGACGAAACTAACATGCCTTTCGATGGCTGCGTCCAGCTCTTCATCGGCAATCAAGACTGTTTCCGATGACTCTTTGGCACGCTTCACCCACGTGGGATTACTTCCCTCAAACCGCTTGGTCGCCTCACGAATTACGCGAAAAAGCGATACGGTCAACAGGTCCTGAGTGGGGCCGCCAATCTCCACGCCCACTCTGTGCCACTGCCGAATCCTGCGGACGGTGGGTTCTGCAATCCAAGCGGCCAGCGGATCCGCATCCACACACATATCCACACCTGCACCCGCATGCGGGCGCACAATTTCGTCGACTTGCAAGTAATCCTGTGTCCGCAACTTAGCAATTACATTCGCGACAGGATTGAGATCAAGTCCAATAGCATTCAAACCTAGACTTTGCGCTGCGAGTGTCGTAGTACCGCTACCATTCCACGGGTCGAGAACAGTCGCGCCACTCAGCTCATCTTTTTCGTGCCGTGCCAGCTGATGACATGCCCACTCGAAGGAAAATCCGGCATAATACGGGAAAACATCCGCAAGTCCCGCAGTCTCCACCGCCGGCCGCTTCGGCGATAGGGCCCCGGCCCTGCGTACTCCCGGCAACACTCCCCCCAAGGGCAACGCCAAGACCTCCTGTACGGGCAAGGCTCCTGGAGTGTCCTGCGGGGTATCCACTGTCCCTCTTTCACGCTTCTCGGCAGCGGGCTTCGGGTCAGTCTAAGGGACCATGCCCTCCCGAGCCGACGCATAATACCAGCGCGGCGGCAAATCCTCCGCCCTCATGGGTCGTGGCCGTCGGCTACCGTCTCGAACAGCGGCATGCAGGCGGGCTGAGCTGCGAAAGCGTGAAGTGGGACCCTGGTCGACGTGCGTCAGGGACTCCTACAGCCGGTTTCTAGGCTCGTGGTGCGATCCGGGCGCCTATGGACGACCTGTGGACCAGTCGCCGACGAGCCGAGACACCCAACTCGTCAACCAGCGGCGTTAGTCGAGAAGCGCGAGGCCTCCGGAGCCGTGTGCGCAGGTTGGAATCCTGCCGGGGCACTCACTCAAGCCGAAACAGCGTGATCAGTGCACTGGACCAGCCTAGGTGGGGCCGGGCCGGTCCGGCGGGCCTTCGGCAGTGCGTCGTCTGCAGTCCGCGAGAGCGCGCTCGACCTCGTCACGTTCGTCACCGCCGGCCTGGAGCAGCAGGTCACCAGCGGCTGACAGGGCCGCCCAGAACTCCGCGGGCCTGGCTCGCTCGCGGTGGGGCACCTTCCGTGCCAGCAGCAGGAAGGCCTCGGTCAGTTCTCCCTTGGCGAAGCGGCGGGAGAGGGAGAGCGCGTGACCGCTGGGGATACCACCCAGCGCCCCAGCGGCCGTGCTCAGTAGGCGTTTGATCTCCGTACCACGCTCATCGAGCGGCCGAGGGACGTCGAACAGCCCCACTGTGTCCAGGACTTCACCGCACAAGTCCTCCTCACCCGGATGGAATTCCGCGGCGAGGGCCGCCACGCCGGCGCGGCCGAGTCGCTGCTCCACGTCCGGGGCCGGGATCCCCAGTGCCAGGCAGACGGCCCGAGCCGAGGCGTTCCAGTCGCCGGTCTCCGCTGCGAGGTCGGCGAACGCGGCGACCGGTGCGTGCCCCGCCTCCAGCAATTCGTGCGCCGATCTCAGCAGAGCGCTTTCCACAGCGGTCACTCCGTCCCACCCGTCCGCCAAGATCCCCCGGGATCCGCTACCCGCACGGTCGCGACCACGACCGGCCGCGACACCCAGTCTGCACTGGCCACAGCACTATGTGAGGCTCGAAGTCAGCCGCCGTCGACGCGTCCCCAAGGTCCCCGCAGGTTCAAGTGGTGCTGTCGATCCTTGGGGTTCGACAGCACGAAGCGACGCGCGATCTGGTCACCCGCCCATGACTTCTTCCGTCTTCCCTATGCTGTCGCTCACGCCCTTCCGCTCCGCCGGACGCCACAGCGATGTCCTATCCGACTGCTTGGATACCCGGCATGACGGACTGGACGAACCTTCACCACGCCTACGGCACAGCGGAAGACATCCCCGGCCTGCTTGCCGGCGCGAGCCCGAGTCCGGACGCCCCTCAGTGGAACGACCTCTGGTCCCGGCTGTGCCACCAAGGCACCGTCTACTCGGCGAGCTACGCGGCCCTGCCCGCACTGACGCGGATGGCGCGTCAGTGGTCGCCTTCGGACCGGCGGATGCCGCTCTGCCTGGCCGGCGCCATTGTCGCGAGCACGGATCAACCGTACGGCGACGCGGATCCCCGAGCGACGTACGCCCGCGAGATGTCCGACCTGATGAAGCTGACCGAAGAATCCCTCCGGGATCCGGAACTCGCCGGCGATCCCATGTACGTCGACTTGCTTGCCGCGCTGCTCAGCTTCGAGGGCGTCGAGGTCTGGGGCGAATGGCTGGACGGGCTGAACGACGAGGAGTACGAGGTGCCCTGTCCCGCCTGCGGCTCGGAGAACTTCATCGTCTTCGGGGAGTACGGCTACTTCTCGACCACCGACAGCATGTACATGGACCAGACCGCGGCAAGAAGGCTGCCGCTACAGCCGCAGGCCCCCTCAGCCATGGAGGGGCTCGGGCAACGGCTGCACGCCCGCGCCATCGCGGACGGCCGTCCCGATATCGCCCACAAGCTGACCTACGTATTCGGCGCCGCGCGCTGCGCCGACTGTGATGCGGTCTTCGGCGTCGACGAAGCCATCGTCGCGCATTGGGGGTGACGGCCGCGCCCAACAGGGCAACTGGTGCCGGGGTCGGACCGGAACTCCCCTCTCTCCCAGGTGAGACGGGTAGGCGCGCCGCAAGGCGCGGCCGGCCGTGAATCCGATTGCCGTTCCGGGGGCGACCGCGCATCCTGCTGGGGTGCGATTTTCGATCAACCTCCCCAACTTCGGCGACTTCGCCGACCCCCGGAACGTCGCGGTCGTCGCGCTCGCCGCCGAACAGGCGGGCTGGGACGGGGTCTTCGTCTGGGACCACATCCTGCATCGGCGGCACCAGGGGCGTCCCTTCGGGGACCCCTGGATCCTGCTGACCGCGGCCGCGCTGGCGACCTCCCGGATCCGGCTGGGCACCCTGCTGACGCCGGTTCCCCGGTACCGTCCGCAGCAACTCGCCCGCCAGGTGGCCACCCTGGACCACCTCAGTGGCGGCCGGATGATCTTCGCCGCGGGCCTGGGCGGTCCGATCGACGAGGAATACGGCAGCTTCGGCGACGCCACCGATCCGCGCCTCCTCGCCGAGCGCCTGGACGAGGGGCTGGAACTGCTGGGGCGCTTCTGGTCCGGCGAGCCCGTGAACCACCGCGGCCGGCACTACGAGGTCCGGGACGTGACGCTGCTGCCCCCCACCGTCCAGCGGCCCGGTCCGCCCGTGTGGATCGGCGGCTTCTGGCCGCGACGTGCGCCGATGCGGCGGGCAGCGCGGTGGGACGGCGCGGTGCCGCTGTTCGAGACGGCACGGCATGGCCAAGTGCCCGATGTGGCCGAGGTGCAGGAACTGGTCAGCTACGTACGCAAGCACCGTTCGGTGGGCGTCGAGCGCCCCTTCGAGTTCGTGCTCGGCGGTGCCACCCCCGCGGACGCCGCGAAAGCCAGGGACGTGATCGGTCCGCTGCACGACGCCGGCGCCACCTGGTGGGACGAGCGGCAGGTCCAGAGCGGCCCGGACCTGGATCGTCTGCTCCCGGTGCTGCGCCGCATCGAGGCGGGACCACCCGTGGTCCGATGAGCCGTTCCCGGTGCACCCAGGGAAGAGATGCACGTCAGGGGCATCAGGGTGATGCTGAAGGGGGCTTTCCATCCGAGATCGACGGGAGATCCCAGGATGGACGCGGCCAAGGCTGAGCTGTACGCCATGGACCTCACTGATGCGGACTGGGTCACGAGCAGTTACAGCAACCGGTGGGACAAGATGTGTGTGGAGGTCTCGGACCTCGGCGGCGGAGCGGTTGCGGTCCGCGATTCACGTCACCGGGAACTGCCGCCGCTGCGATTCACCGCGGAGGAGTGGGCGGCGTTCCGACTGGGCGTGCGCGACGGCGAATTCGGCTAGAGACCTTCAAAGGTGGGGGTGACCCGCAGGGGTTGGCGCGGGGGCCGTGGGTCGTGCGGGGTGTTCGCACACCCATCTCGGCTCCGCGGTCGTCGCGCGCGCAACCGTGCCGGCCCCCGCCCGCAGGTTGCGTCCAGAGAAGTGGTGTACGGGTTCCCACTCGATCCGGGTGGTGCTCCCGCGCCGGAGTGAGGGCCTGGATATAGAGACGGGTGCCGCCCGTCGACGAGGCCCTGCGGGTGCCCGGACTCGTCGCTGCCACGCCGGACTGCCTCTCCTCACCGGCCGGCTTCCTCAGCTCCGAAGGCGTCGGATCCCCTGTGCCGCGTGCCGATCAGGGCGCACGGCTGGGAGCCTGCCCGCCGCAGGCGCCGGCCGCCTCCTCCCGTGCCGTTGCGGAGGGCCGTCCCGAAGCCGACCTGCCGTCTTCGGCGCCGCGCGGTGCGCCCCTGCCTGAGCCGCCACCGGCACCCCCGGCCCTGACCCGCCGCCGAGCGTGCCGCTTCCGTCGTGCCCGCACCTCAGCGCACAGACCGTGGGGCACCTCACATCACCGGCACAGCGGGCATCGGGCCGGGTCGCCACCGTTCCCCATGCCGACGGGCTGCAGCCGTGCGACCAGCGGATCCGCCGGGCTGCCCAGGCTGTGCGCATCGCGCCCCGCAGGGACATAGAGCCTCGAATCGGACCAAGCAGTGACAAGTGACACAGCGGCAATCGCTTGCCCCATGGACGACCTCGGAGTGAGATCGCGGTCAACGGCCGAACGTGGTCTAGTCCACTACGAGGAGCATCTATGCGCAGGATTCATGCGCGGCGGCGCACTGCGGTTGCCGCAGCCTGGATCACCAGCCTCACCAGTTTCGCGACAGCAGCGACGCTTCTGTCCGGTTCCGCCGCCGTCGCCGCACCCGTGCCACCGGCGCAGGGAGCCAAGCCCGCGCCGGCGGCCGGGCAGCAGTCGAAGAGCGCGGCCCACAACCTGATGACCACGGCGGAGTGCCGCGCGAAGTGGCGGATCGGCTGCTACTCCGCGACCCAGTACCGCCAGGCGTACGACCTCAACCCGCTCTACCGGGCAGGAATCACCGGCAAGGGGCGCACGATCGTGATCGTGGATCCGTTCGGCTCGCCGACCGTCCAGAAGGACCTGGACGTCTACAGCGCCCGGTTCGGCATGAAGAGCACCCACGTCGACGTGGTCAAGTGGGGCAAGGTCCCGCGCTTCGATCCCACCGACGCCGACCAGCTCGCCTGGGCCGGGGAGACCACCCTCGACGTGGAGATGGCGCACGCCGTCGCCCCGGACGCGCACATCGTCCTGGCGGAGACCGCGGTCGGCGGGATCGGGGAGGGCACCACCGGCCTGCGGGAGGTCATGGACGCCGAGAAGTCGCTGATCGACCGCGGCGTGGGCGATGTGATCAGCCAGAGCTGGGGCGTGGCGGAGAACAGCTTCCCCGGCTTCCGCCAGGGTGACTTCTCCAGCATCGAGAACCTGCGGTACGCCTTCAAGGACGCGCACCGGCACGGTGTGACCGTCGTCGCCGCCTCCGGCGACAGCGGAGCCACCGACACCACCCCGAACGGCAAGGACCACTATCCGTACCGGGTCAACGCCTGGCCGACCGCCGACCCCCTGGTGGTCTCGGTCGGCGGCACCCAGCTGCACCTGGACGCCAAGGGCGACCGCATCGCGCCGGACAGCGTGTACAACGACGCCGGCGCCGGTGGCGGCGGCCTGTCCCACGTCTTCGCCCGTCCCTCGTACCAGAACGGGGTGGCGCAGGTCGGCGGCCACCGCGGCACTCCGGACCTCTCCATGTCCGCCTCGCTGAAGGGCGGCGCGTGGGTGTACTCCAGCTACGACCCGAAGCGGGTCGGCTGGGACGTCTACGTCGGCACCAGTGAGGCCAGCCCCCTCTTCGCGGGCATCGTGGCCCTGGCCGACCAGGCCGCCGGGCACCGGCTGGGCGACATCCACCAGGCGCTGTACTCGCTGTACGCGCAGTCCTCGCGGAACCCGTCCACCGGGATCGTGGACGTCAAGGACGGCACGAACAACAGCTTCGCGGGGGTCCCCGGCTACACCGCGGCGAAGGGCTACGACCTGGCGACCGGCGTCGGAACGATCGACGCGGCCCGCTTCGTCCCGGCCCTCGCCCAGCGGGGCTGACGGCACCCTGTCCCCGAGGCGCGGGGCCCGGCAGACCGCTGCCGGGCCCCGCGCCTCGCCCATCCGGCAGGGAATCCCCAGGTGGGGTGGTGCTCAGTGGACGACGGCGATCAGGTAGCGTCCCGCGCGATGTGATCAATGGGGAGGGGTGCGCATCGTGAAGTCCGGTCGGCGAAGACTGGCCGCCGCAGGAGCGGCGGCGCTGGTGACGGGGGCGCTTGTGACCGGGTGCGGGCCGCATGCCCACGCCGGCAGGGTCGGCAAGGTGCAGCGTGTCGAGCCCGGATTCGGGGGCGAGGAGTTCTCTTCGGCCCTGTCGTTCCGCTACGTAGGCGACTCGGGTGTGAACGAGACGATGAATCAGCAGCTGGAGATCGTCAACGTGGCCGCGGAGTCGCTGGTTCCCGTCCTGAGTTTCCAAGCCGTGGACAAGAACGATCACGTGCTCCCACAGGTCAAGGTGAGCACGGTGTACGGCAGCGACCGCGGCAATCTGGCGGTGCCGTACGGGGGGGACCATCGACATCCTGCGGTTCTCGGGCCCGAGGATGCACGATGTGGCGGATGTCCGGGTGACGGTGCAGAGCGCGGCTGTCGCTCGGATCAACGCCGGACCGCACGAGGTGACGACGCAGGCGCTCGACCGCCATGGCCGCGAGATCAGCAAGTTCGAGCGATTCTCGGCAGTCAGGCTCACCAATGAGGACGACTTTCCTGTCGCCGTACGGATCGCGTACATCCTCTGGGACCAGCCTCCCAAGGGGGTCACGCAGCAAGCCGCCGAAGTCACGCCGATCGGCGGCCTGACCCGAGTGCCGGCGCACGGCAGCGCGGTCGTGCGCGTGACCGGGAAGGAAGCGGTCGCCGCGGTCGCACGCAACTCCGACGGCCCGGCGGTGAGCCTCAAGGCCTACAACTCGCAGTGAGCCTGGCGGGCTTGCGGTGCCTGCCTCCGCGCGACACCGCAAGCCCACCGGCTCATCGGGAAGACTTCCGATCTCGAGAATCCGACACTGGGCATTCACCTCACGTTTCCGTTCCAGCCGGGCCCATTGCCGAGCGATCAGCACATCTCCCGGCATTCCGGGCATCGCTTGCTGTCCCGTTCACGTGGAGTCGTGGTGATTTCCGGCCCATGGTTCGGATCTGGACCACTGGCCGAAAAGGAACCCGTTCAGGGCGTGGCCGTTGACCGGTCGCACACGGCGGGAAAAGATCGCGGCCGACCTTGATCGCTTTGATGAGGGAGGGGCTTCGCATGGTCAAGTCGAGGAACCGGATCGCCACCGTGCTCGCGGCGACCGCCGTGGCGGTGGGTGTGTCCTTCGGGGCCGGGGCGGGTGCCGCCACGGCGGCGCCGCGGCTCACCTACACGTGGAGCAGCTATGACAACGGCGAATCGGTGGTTCTCTACCTCTACGCCGACGGCGACTACGCCGGCTACGTGAACTGGAACGCGGACCCCGACTCCTTCGGCACCCCCGGGGACGCGCTGCGGGCGCATGACGACACGGCCGACGGGTGGGGGATCGAGGGGAGGGTGCTCAGCGCCCAGGTCTACCGGACGGCTTCCACCCGGGGGCACTCCTCCCCCTACACGACCCCGTGGCAGACCGGCGACATCACCGAGGGGCACCGGATGCTGCTCGACGCCTGCCTGGTGAAGGGCTCCGAGGAGGTCTGCACCGGGTACGACACGTACGTGTACGCGTAGGTGTGACGGGCGCTCGGCCGTCAGTCCCGCGCGACCCGGATGATCGTCCTGCCCGTGACGCGGCGCCCCGGGGCGAAGGCGGCCGCCGCCTCCGTCAGCGGATGGACCTCGCCCACCCGCACCACGAGGCGGCCGTCCCGCAGGCGCTGCGCGAGGTCCGCGAGGCGGCCGCGGTCGGGTTCGACGACGAAGAACACGGCGCGGCCGTCCGCGGGCCGGACGGTGGGCGGCTGGGCGATCGTGACGAGCGTGCCGCCCGCGCGTACGAGGGCGGTCGAGCGGTCGAGGACGTCGCCGCCGATCACGTCGAAGACCACGTCGACCTCGCCGGCGTCCTCCGGCCAGCCGGCCCCGAGGTCCAGGAACGTGTCCGCGCCCAGGGCCAGGACGGCGTCCCGGTCGGCCGGCCGGCCTGTGCCGATCACGCGGGCACCCGCCTCCACCGCGAGCTGCACCGCGATCGAACCGACGCCGCCCGCGGCGCCGTGGATCAGCACGGTCTGGCCGGCCACGAGTCGCGCGTGGTCGAACAGGCCCTGCCAGGCGGTCAGTCCGGAGATGGGCAGCGCTGCCGCCACCGTGTGGTCGATGTCCGCGGGAAGCGGGGCGAGGTTGCGGGCCTCCACCGCGACGTACTCGGCCAGCGAGCCGTCGCGGGCCCAGTCGGTCAGGCCGAAGACCCGCTGGCCGACCGTGAGCCCGGTGGTTCCGTAGCCGAGCCCCTCCACGACACCCGAGACCTCGTGCCCGGGCACGCTCGGCGTGCGGTCCCGGCCGGCCCGGTCGGACCACGTCGCGGGCCAGTCGAGCTCCCCGCGGGTGAATCCCGCGGCGTGCACCCGCACGACGACGTCGTTCTCGGCGGCGTGGGGGTACGGCAGGTGGGTCAGGGTGAGTCCGCTGACGCCGGCGTCGCGGTCCGAGACGGTGATGGCTTGCATGGTGGTTCCCCTGTCCGGTTGCTGAGAGGAGTGCGTGTGTCGATCCCCGTCGGCGGCCTGCGGCGACCGGCATGGACGAGGGCCGTCAGGGAGAGGGCCCCGACGCATCCGATGGAGACAAAACTCGTGGTTCTCAATCCCCACGAGGGCATGAGGAAGCCGGCCGCGAGGGACGGCAGGCTCAGCGCGAGGTAGCTGACGACGTAGACGGCCGAGAAGGCCTGGGACCGCGAGTCCGCGGTGGTGGTCTCCGCGATGGCGCCGAGGTGGCCGTTGAACGTCAGGCCGGCTCCCAGTCCGGCCGGCACGGTCCCGCACCAGAAGGCGACCGGCGAGGCGCTGGCGACGGCCGCCGCCAGTCCCGCCGCCCCCAGGGCGAGGAAGGCAGCCCCCAGCAGCGTGGCCGACCGTGTCGTGCGCCGGACGGACCACATGCCTCCGACCGCGCCGGCCAGGAACAGCAGCGCGATGTCGAGCCCGCCCGCGGCGCCCCAGGTCACGTGCAGGACGCCGCTGACCAGGGAGGGGGTCAGCGCCAGGAACAGCCCCGTGACGGCCCAGCCCGCGACGAGAGCGGGCACGGCGGCCAGGAACCGGTGCCGCGCCCCCCGCGGAACCCGCACCCTCGGGCGCAAGGAGGCGCGCAAAGAGCCGCGCAGGGAGGCCCGCAGCGAGCCCGCGGGCGAGCCCGCTCGCGGCACGGCCGTCTCGGGGATGCGGAGGACCAGCACCGCGAGCACCAGCAGGACGACGGTGAGCACGGAGAAGGCGTACCGGTCGGGGCGCGGCACGAACTGCGCCAGCAGTCCGGCCACCGCGGCACCGGCGGCCAGCCCGGCGTTCGTGCCGACCGCCGTCACCGTGGTGCCCGCGTGCGGGCGCCGGGCGGGCGAGAACTCGACCAGCCCCGCGGCCAGGCCGCTCGTGGCCGTCCCGGTGGCGACCCCCTGCACCACCCGCGCGACGACCAGGGACGGAACGCCGTTCGCCGTCCAGAGGACGGCCGTACCGACCGCCGCCAACAGGAGCGCGGCGACCAGGACGGGACGGCGTCCGAGGCGGTCGCCCAGTGACCCCAGGGTCAGCAGGGCGCCGAGCAGCCCCACGACGTACACGGCGAAGACGACCGTCACCATGGTGAGCGAGAAGCCCCAGCGCTCCCGGTAGAGCGGATACATCGGCGACGGTGCGCTCGCACTCGCCGTCATCACCACGGTGGTGACCGCCAGTACGGTGAAGCCGGCGGACCGTCCGGGACGGCGGCGGTCGCGGCCGGGAACCGGTGGTGTCATCGGACTTCCTGGCTTCCCGGCATCAATTCGGCCAGGGCGCGTCGATGATGCGTCCGACCATGCTCTGGCGCTGGAAATCCGGAACAAAGTGTTCCAGGACGTCCGCGTTGATCGTCCCGTAGGTGGTGTCCGGGCGGTCCTTGAGCCCGTCGACGAATGCCTGCAGGAATCCCTTCTTGAATTCCCCGCGCGGATGGGCGGCGACGATCTCGTCCACCTGGTCGCCGTCGAGGCGGTCCAGCCCCCAGCCGAGCACGTCGGTCAGGACACCCTGGTACATGGCGGCCGTCACCGGCCCCATCCGGCCGGGGATCCCCGGTGTCGTGTGCAGCGCGATGGCCGTCCAGACGGTCTCGGCGGCGCTCACGGAGAACCCCCGGTCGAGCAGGAACGCGCGCGCGTGGTCGGCGCCGTCGAGCTCGAAGCGCTGCTCCGTGTCGGAGAAGGGGGTCGAAAGCCCGGTGTCGTGGAACATCGCGGAAATGCAGAGCAGCTCCGGATCCGGCTGGAGACCGAGCTCTCGCGCATGAAGGGAGGCGAAGAGGAAAACGCGCCACGAGTGATGGAAGATGAGCGGGCCGGCGGTTGCGCGGAGAAACTCGCCCGCCCCCGCCACTGCCGCGGTGTCGGGAATTTCCACTGCTGCGATGTTGTCGGTCATGATGTTCGCGCTTTCGATGAGACAGCCGAGGCGGTGAGGAGTGGGAAATGCCTCTGTTCTCCACCATGCCGACCGCGCGGCTCCGCCGCCGCCTCGCTCCGGCCAGGAACCACTCGAATCCGGACGCCCGGGGAGCGGGACCGTGAGCTCCGGCACGCATCGGGTCGCGATCCTCGTCTACGACGGGGTCGCGCTGCTGGACGTCGCCGGCCCCGCGGAGGTGTTCGGCGAGGCGAACCGGCTCGGCGCCGACTACCGGGTCGCCCTGCTGTCGACGACCGGTGCCGACGTCGCCTCGTCGATCGGCATCAGGATCGCCGTCGACGGCAGCCCCGCCGGCGAGCCGGATCCCGACACGTTCGTGATGCCGGGCGGCGCCGTCTACCCCAGGACCCCCGTCACGCGGGATCTCATCGAGGCCGCCAAGGAACTGGCGGGCCGGTCCGGCCGGGTCGCGTCGGTCTGCTCCGGGGCGTTCGTCCTCGGCGCCGGCGGCCTCCTGGACGGCAAGCGTGCGACGACCCACTGGAAGGTCGCGGGTGAACTCGCCAGCCGGCACCCGGACATCCGCGTCGAACCCGACGCCATCTACGTTCGCGACGGCACGACGTACACCTCGGCGGGCGTGAGTGCCGGCATCGATCTGGCGCTGGCCCTGGTCGAGGAGGACCACGGTCCCGACGTGAGCCGGGACGTCGCCCGCGCCCTGGTGGTCTACCTGCAGCGTGCGGGCGGGCAGTCGCAGTTCTCCGCGCCCCTGCAGGGCCCGCCGCCCCGGTCCCCGGCGCTGCGCTCCGTCGTCGACCTGGTGACGGCCGATCCCGGGGGGAACCACTCCCTCGCCGAGCTCGCCGGGCACCTCAGCCTCAGTCCCCGCCACCTCAGCCGGCTGTTCCGGACGGAGTTGTCCACCACCCCGGCCCGCTACGTCGAGTCGATCCGGTTCGACATCGCGAAGGCGCTCCTCGACCAGGGGCACACCGCGACGCACGCGGCGTCCCTGGCCGGGTTCCCGAGCTACGAGAGTCTCCGGCGGGTCTTCGTACGGGAGTTGTCCATCAGTCCCGCCGCGTACCAGCGCCGCTTCAGCACCGCCCGCCGCGGCGGGTAGTACCGGCGGGCGCATCCGCCGTACCGAACCGCCGCAAGGAGCCGTAGGCTCACCCGCCGTGGCTGTGCGGGATGAGCAATCGACCGGGGCGCGACGGGACTTCGGCCGCCTGTGGGGTGCCTACGCCGTGAGCGCGGCGGGGAGCTCGATCGGTTCCGGGGCGCTGCCGTTGGTGGCCGTGGTGGCTCTGGGCGCCTCCGCGTCCCAGGTGTCCCTGCTCGCGGCGCTGTCGGCGGTCGTGGCGGCTGCCGTCACCCTGCCCCTGGGGGTCCGGATCGAGCACCGGCGGAAACGGCCGGTGATGGTCGCGGCCGATCTGCTCCGGTTCGCCGTCCTGATCAGCGTTCCGGTCGCGGCGGCCCTCGGTGTGCTCAGCTTCGTCCAGTTGTGCCTGGTCGGCATCGTGCAAGCGGCGGCGGCGATCGCCTTCGGGGCGGCGAGCACCGCGCACCTCAAGGGGCTCGTCGCACCCGGGGACCGGCTCAGGGCCGCCGCGCGGTTCGAGTCCACCGACTGGCTCAGCATGAGCGCGGGGCCGCCGGTCGGAGGGCTGCTCGTCAGCGTCTTCGGGGCGACGTTCTCGATGGCCGTCGACGCGGTCTCCTTCCTGCTCTCCGCCCTGGGCGTCCGCCGGATACGGCACCCGGAGCCGGAACCTCCGCCGCGTGCGCCGGCCTCCGGGCGGGCTCGCGAACTCCTGGCCGGCTGGCGTTGCATCGTCCGGCACCGGGGACTGCGTCCGCTCTTCTGGAACGCCATGCTCTTCGGTGCGGCCATCATGATGAGCAGTCCCCTGCTGGTCGTCCTGATGCTCCGTGAGCTGCACTTCACGCCGTGGCAGTACGGTCTGTCACTCGGGTTGCCGTGCCTCGGCGGTGTCCTCGGCTCCCGGCTCACCGCCCCGTTGGCACGCCGGCTCGGCGTGCGCCGGGTCCTGCTGCTGTTCGGCGTCCTGCGGACTCCCTGGCTCGTACTGATCGCCTGGGTGCGTGCCGTCCGGGCCCGCCGCGCTGGCGGTCCTCGTCGCGGCCGACACCTGCCTGCTGACGGCCGCCGGAGTCTTCAACCCCTCGTTCGCGACCTACCGCATGTCCGTGACGGACGACCGCCTCATGGTCCGCGTGGTCACGGCGTGGTCGGTCGGCGCCAAGACCGCGCAGCCCCTGGGGATGGCGCTCGGCGGAGCCGTCGCCGCCCTCGCCGGGGTACGCGTGGCCGTCCTGCTCGCCGGTGTGCTCTGCCTGGCCAGCACCCTGCTCCTGCCCTGGCGCGCCTTCCGGTCCCCGGACGCCGCCGGCGGGGCCGGGCACGAGCAGTCGGCGGCGGACTCCGTCAGTCCCTGAACGGGACGCCCGTTCACTTCGCCCCGGGCTGCCCGGGCGCCCGGGGCGGCCCTGCCGGGCCTCCGGGGGCGTCGTTCCGCATCCGGCCGTCCGTGGTGAGCGGGGGCGCGGGCAGGCGGGGGAGGTAGCAGCGCCGGAAGAGGTCGCCGGTGAACTCGCGGCGGCTGCGGACGCCGGCCTTGTCGAAGACTTTGCGCAGGTGGTCCTGGACGGTGTACTCGGCGATGCGCAGGGCGCCGGCGACGTCCGCCGTCGAACGGCCGAGCAGGACGTGCTGGGCGACCTCGCGTTCGCGCGGGGTGAGGCCGTAGGCGTCGAGCACGATGGCGGTGAGCTCGCCGGGGTGGCTGGGGGCCAGGCTGACGTAGGTGAGCATGCCGGCGGCGTCGGGCGCGTCCGGGGCCGGTTCGCGCCAGGCGCTGAGGGTGATCCAGTGGCCGGTGCGGGTCAGGGCGCGGGACTGGACGTGGGCGCCGGGGCCGGCCGCGCGGGCCCTGCTGATCAGCGCCGTGAGGGTGAGCGGGTAGGGGCGGCCCGTGCCGGGGTGCGACTCCTGGATCAGCGCGAGCCAGCGTTCCGCCGTAGCGGTGCGCAGCCGTGTCCCCTGGTCGTCGTCGAACGCGAGCAGCCCCGCGGCGTCGGGTACGTCGCCGCGGTCGATGCCGGACAGCAGCAGCGAGCGGCGCAGTGCCTGGGTGGCCGGGGCACTGAAGGAGTCGGCGAGGGCCACGTCGGTGGCCGTGAAGGGCGCCGAGCCGGGGGCCCGGCACAGCACGAACAGCCCCCAGCTGCGGTTGCCGTGGCGCAGCAGGACGCGCAGTTCGTCGGCGAGGCCGGTCGGGCGCAGGATGTCGCGGTAGTAGACACTCTCGTCGAGCCGGCCGCCCGTGGACTGGCTGAGCAGGCTCGCGCAGCCCGGACGGCGGGTCAGCGCCCGCAGGTTGTCGACGCCGGTCTGCTCCGTGTGCTCGATCTCGAACAGCCGCGGCATCACCGCCTGCGGGAAGCCCTCCTCGTGGCGTCCGCCGGTGTCGAGGAGGGTCGCCGGGTCGAGCATCACGGCGCACCACACGTCCGCCCCGACGGCGCCGAGCAGCGTGTCGGCGGCGGTCCGCAGGACGTCCAGGGCGCCGGGGCGGTCGGTCCCGCGCAGTCTGCGGGTCAGGTCGTCGGCGAGGGCGGCGCGTGCGGCGGGGGTGGGCTGGGCCGCACGGGGGCGGGGGCGTGAACTCGGGCCAGGGCGGGGAGCGGTGGTCACGGCAGCAGGCTAGGGGACCCCCAGACATCTGGGATGGGATTGGCACAAATGCCCGCGTAGTCTGATGTCCCGTTCGTGGCCGTGCGAGGGGGCGCTCCGGCGCCGCGCGGCGTACGGACGGGGTGGGGCACGGGGGTTCGGGGGACACGGGGGCACGGGGGGCACGGGCGCCGCGTCAAGGCGCCCGTGCCCGTACGGAATCACGGGTGGCGTCGGGGGAAGGGCGCTTGATGGCGGGCCGGTTCGGCTCGGACGGGGCGGGGCTCGCCGCCCGCGGCACCATCAGTGGCAGCGCGACGCAACGACGCGGGCGGCGTCAGCGCCCGCGGCCCTTCCGCGGATGCCTCGCAGAGCCGCTCCCCCACGCCGCGTCGCGCGCGGTCGCTCCTCACCGACGAACGGCCCGACACCTCGCGCGCCCCCGGCTCCGGCGTGCCGCACGGCCGCGGGCGCGAGCCGCCATGCACCGTCACCGTCACCGCCGGCTCGGCCTCACCGGCACTCAGCGGCACGACGGTCGAGGGCAGTCGGCGTCTCCGCGCCGCATGGGGGTGATCGCGCGGCGGTCGTCCTGCGCGGGCCGGGCTTCCGGGTATAGGTTAGGTTAGGCAACCCTAACCAATTCCCGCGAGTGGAGATCCGGATGCGCAGCATGTTCCACACCGCCCTCGCCGCGCCCGTGCGGCCGTCCAGCGCCGAGCGCATCCGGTCGGTCCTGGCCTCGGCGCACTCGATGACCGTGGTCACCGGCCACGGCCGCGCCGCGGTCTCCCGGCTCACCGCCGCCGACCTGGCCGGTCACCTGCATCTGCACCCCCTGGACACGGCACTCCCCCGCCCCGAATCCGTCCCCGCCACGCTGGAGTTCACCGACGTCGCGCCGACCCCGGTCCGCGAACGGGTGCGCGCCCGCGTCACGGTGACGGGCCGGCTGGCCGCCCCCTACCGGGCCAACGCGGCCGACAGCCAGTGCCTGGAGTTCGCCCACGCGGTGCTGGAGACCGAGGACGGCCGGAGCACGGTCGCACTGGAGGAGCTGGTCGCGGCGGCGGCCGACCCCCTGGCCACCTGCGAGGCGGGCATGCTCACGCATCTGGTCGACGACCACCAGGAGCTGGTACCGCTGCTGATGCGCCTGGTGCGGCCGGTGCCCGCGCCCGGCGCGCAGCGCGTGCTGCCCCTGGCCGTCGACCGGTACGGGATCACCCTGCGCATCGAGTACCCCCGCGTCCACCGCGACGTCCGGCTGCCGTTCGCGTCGCCGCTGGACAGCGCCGACCAGGCCGGGGGCCGGATCCAGGCGCTGCTCAGCGGGGCGCGCCGCTCCTCGCACCTCGGTCATCCGATGCCGGGGTGGTGAGCGGCGGCGCGCCGGGAGACCGTACGGCCTCGCCGCCCTGTCACATCGGCCCGGCCCGCTGCGTCATCACACCGACGGAACACGGCACAGGAAAGGGACCGATGGACGACGACGAGTTCCTGGCCCGGTGCTTCGAGGAGAACCGTCCGCACCTGCGGGCGGTGGCCTACCGCATGCTGGGCTCGCTCAGCGAGGCGGACGACGCGGTGCAGGAGGCGTGGCTGCGGCTCAGCCGCGCGGGCGGGGACGGCATCGGCAATCTGGGCGGCTGGCTGACCACGGTGGTCGGCCGGGTGTGCCTGGACACGCTGCGCTCACGGACCTCGCGGGGCGAGCAGCCGCTGGGGGTACGGGTGCCCGATCCGGTGGTGACCCCGCAGGAGGGTCCCGGGGATCCGGAGCACGAGGCGCTGCTCGCGGACTCGGTGGGGCCGGCGTTGCTGGTGGTGCTGGAGACGCTGGCGCCGGCGGAGCGGCTGGCGTTCGTGCTGCACGACATGTTCGCCGTGCCCTTCGAGGAGATCGCGCGATGGTGGGGCGCACACCGGCCGCCGCCCGCCGGCTGGCGAGCCGGGCGCGGCGCAGGCTGCGGGGCTCGGCGCCGGTGCCGGACGCGGACCTGGCGCTGCAACGCGAGGTGGTCGGGGCCTTCATGGCGGCGTCCCGCGCGGGTGACTTCGAGGCGCTGGTGGGGCTGCTCGACCCGGACGTGGTGCTGCGGGCGGACACCGGGGCGGGCCCGCCCGGACTGTCGGCGCAGGCGCGCGGGGCACGCACGGTGGCGGGCCGGGCGATGCTGTTCCGGCGGTTCGCCCCGTACACGCGGCTCGCGCTGGTCAACGGGACCTACGGCATCGTCACGGCGCCGGAGGGGCGGCTGACGGCGGTCATGAGCCTGACGATCACCGGTGGGCGGATCGTGGAGATCGACATCCTGGCCGATCCGGCGCGGCTGGAGGGACTGGAAGGGCAGGAGTGGCTGCGGCTCGCCACGTTCGATTAATAGCTCACTTGTTCGGATGAGCGGTTACGCTGGACTCATGACCGCACCACTGCAGGGTTCGCTCTTCGACCAGACCGACGACATCCGTCTCGGTCCGCTGGACGGCGTGCGGCGGACGGTCCTGGGCGCCGGTGCGTGGATCGACCTGCTGCCCGGCTGGCTCCAGGGGGCCGACGCGCTCTTCGAGGAGCTGGCCGGCTCCGTGCCGTGGAAGGCCGAGCGGCGGCAGATGTACGAGCGGGAGGTCGACGTCCCGCGGCTGCTCTCGTACTACGGGGAGGGTGCGGCGCTGCCCCACCCCGTCCTCGACGAGGCCCGGGCCGCCCTCGACGCGCACTACGCCCGCGAGCTCGGCGAGTCGTTCGTCACAGCCGGGCTCTGCTACTACCGCGACGGACGCGACAGCGTCGCCTGGCACGGGGACCGCACGGGGCGGTCCGCCACGCACGACACGATGGTCGCCATCCTGTCCGTCGGGGACCCCCGCGATCTCGCGCTCCGTCCGCGCGGCGGCGGCGCGGCGGCGATGCGGCTGCCGCTCGGGCACGGCGACCTGATCGTCATGGGCGGTTCCTGCCAGCGCACTTGGGAGCACGCGGTGCCCAAGAGCACGCGCGCGGTGGGTCCGCGGATCAGCGTCCAGTTCCGACCGCGCGGCGTGCGCTAGCCCGCGCGCCAAAGATCCTCCCCGGCCCCGGCGAGCCCGTTCGGGCCTTCGCCGGGTCCCGGTCGCGGCCGCTCCCGACGCCCCGTCGGAGCCGTCGCCCGGCAGGCCCGGCGTAGCCGACATCACATCCCGCCCCGTACACCCGTTCGCCCACACTGGGCAGTCGACCCAGCCGACAGCAACCGGAGAACGGGCGGAGACACATGGGGCAGATCCGAATATCCCGGCGCGTCACTGCCGCCTCGATCGTCGCCGGCATGACGGTTCCCCTGGCCGTGGCGGCCGGGGCCGGCAACGCCGTCGCGGCGACGCCGCAGGTGACCTGCGCCTCGGGGAAGGCCGGGCTGGCGGCGAAGCTGCAGCGGGACATCACGGCCTCGCTCAAGGGCAGGACCGCCCTGACCGCGCTGTCCCTGCACGACCGCACGACGAACACCGTGTGCACGCTCCGCGCGGACCAGCGGTTCGACTCCGCCAGCACCGTGAAGGTCACCGTCCTGGCGACGCTGCTGTGGGACGCGACCAAGCACGCCCGCTACCTGACCGCGCGGGAGACCGGCCTCGCGAACAAGATGATCACGCAGTCGGACAACGACGCCACGTCCGCGTTGTGGAAGCAGCTCGGTCCGACGAAGATCAAGGGTTTCCTGTCCGCAGCCGGGATGAACCACACGGTGCCGGGGGCGGGCGGCTACTGGGGCCTGACCCAGATCACGGCCGGCGACGAGCAGAAGCTGCTGGACCTGGTCACGGCGCACAACCGCGTGCTCAACGACAACGCGCGCACCTACACGCTCAAGTTGATGAACCGGGTCATCGCCTCGCAGCGCTGGGGCACTCCCGCGGGCGCTCCGGCCACCGCGGTGGTCCATGTCAAGAACGGCTGGCTGTCCCGCGCCACCCACGGCTGGCGGGTGCACAGCCTGGGCGCCTTCACCGGCGGCGGCCACGACTACAGCGTCGCCGTGCTCACCCACGACAACAAGACGATGGCCTCCGGCATCTCCACGATCGAGGCGGTGGCCCGCGCGGTCCACAAGGACCTCAGCCCCGCGGGGTGACAGCCGTGCGGGCAGGCGCCCGCCGACGGCGGGGCCCCTGCCCGCACGGTGGCGGACAGGGGCCCACAGGTCGTACCGACGGCGCTACTTGAGGCCGAAGGCGCGGATCACGGTCTGGCTCACGGTGTTGCCCTTGGCGTCCTTCGCGGTCGTGCGCAGGCTCGCGAAGCGGGCCTTGGACGGCGCGTTGAGCGACGCCGTCCAGACCGCGCCCTTGTGGCGCGCCGTGGTCCGGTGCCAGGTGGCGCCGTCGTCGTAGGAGACGTCCAGGGTCACCGTGCGGATCGTGCCGCCGTCGGTCACGCCCTTGAGGTGCGAGGGGGTGACGGACACCGCCGACCGCCTGCCCGCCCGGCCGGACAGGTCGGTGGCCACCGCGTAGTCCAGCTGGATGAGCGGCAGGGGGGACAGCACGGTGTAGTCCGTGGTGCCGGAGGTGAATCCCCAGTCGGTGCGGGTGCGGGTCGAGTACGGCCGGCCCGGCAGGTCCCGCTTCCCCTCGACCACCAGGCGGTAGGGCAGCCGTTCCGTGGGCAGGCCCTCGACGTAGAAGAACCCGTCGTTGGCCGTCTCACCGAGCAGCTGGGTGCCCTGGTAGAGCGAGACCTTCGAGGTGTCGCCGTCGGCCCAGACCACGCCCGCGTGGCCGGCGGAGTCGCCCCAGGCGCTGATCGACGACGGGCTCATGACGTCGCCGACCCGGAACGCGGCCGTGTGGACCGCGTCGTTCAGGAGCCGCGGGTGCTGGACGGGTGCGAACCAGGTGTCCCGGTACGTGCCGCGGGCCTTGTACGAGCGCGGGGCGCCGCCCTGACCGAGATCCGACATGCCCGCGCCCGAGACCCAGCCGACACCGGGACCCGCCGTGACCCACGAGGTGAGCGTGCCCTGCGCCGCGACCGGGACGGACCGGCCGAGCATGGACCAGGTGCCGTCGACGGACAGGTCGTCGCGGCCTTCGACCGCCTCGCCCTGCTTGGTGTCGCGGAACGACTCGTCGATCCTGGCGAGGTCGCCCGGGCCGGGCCGGTAGGTCAGCGTCCGGGGAATCGCGCCGCTGTAGTGGCGGACCAGGTCGTACAGGTAGCTCGGGTGGGGGTGCGAGACGACCTTCAGCGTCGTCGTTCCGGCCCGGCCGAGCCGGGCGAGCAGGCGGACGCTGTCGTCGGTGCCGAGCGAGGCCACCGGCAGGGGGGCCGCGTCGGACAGGTCGGCCCACGCGTCCAGCCGGCCGTAGCCGTCGTTCAGGATCAGCAGCAGCTTCGCGCCGGCCTTGGCGGCGGCGGCCGCCTGGTCGGGGGCGGACACCGAGTCGCTGCGGCGGACGACGGCCACCTGGCCGCGGACCTTGGCCTTGGCGAACTCCGCGGCGGAGCCGTCGCCGGCCCACAGCGCCCGGTACGTGCGGCTGCCCTCGGGCACCATGGGCGACAGGGACTGCACGGTGACGCCGTCATAGCTCTGGGAGCCCGACGCGAACGTCAGCGGCGGCTGGATCTGCCGCCAGCGGGTGGCGAAGGTGTAGGAGCCGTGCGTCACCTTGGCGGTCGGGGACGCCCAGAGGCTGTCGTACCGCCAGTACTCCGGTGCGTAGCTGTCCACGAACGGGTACAGGTCGCCGTTCGACCGGTACTGGTCGATCCGCAGGAAGCTGTTGGCCGTCGGCTGCGGGGTGAGGGCCGCGGCCTTGCGGAGGTCGGCGGCGTCGAAGCGGATCGACTGGTCCTTGCTCAGGTCGATCTGCGGCGCGGAGAACACCCCGTAGCCGAGCGTGTGGGTTCCGTCGATGCCGGGGACGTCGGCGTACATCCAGGCCGCGTAGGTGCTCGGGACCAGGCTGAGGTCCAGCGTGCCGGAGGAGTCGACGGTGTAGACCTTGGGTTCGGTGTCCCGGTCGACGTCCTTCAGCACGAGGGTGCCGGCCAGCCCGGCATGCTGACGGTCCTTCGCGGTGACCGACAGCTTGACGCGCCGGCCCTCCTTGTTCACGCCGATCGGCGTACGGGCGAGGACCGCGCCGTCGGGGCCGGCCGCGGTGAGCTGGCCGGTGTAGGCGGCGTTGTCCGCGGCCAGGTCGAGGTGGGTGACGACACCGACGGTGGCGGTGCCGTGCGCGGGCACGGTCAGCCGGTTGTCGGAGAGGGTGAACATCCCGGCGGGGATGTCGTCCGCGATCAGGCCCAGGTCCAAGGTGACGGGCTGCGCGGAGGTGTTGGTGTAGGTGACGTCCCTGCGGACCGTCTGGCCGGGCGTGTACGGGTAGTGGACCTGGGCGAACGCGGCACCGGAGGCGATCACGGTGGCCTTCACGGCCGCGGCGATGTCGAGCCGGCCGCTGCCGCCCTGGTAGGGGCTGTACCGCCGGGTGCTCGCCGTGGTGCTGACCAGCGCTTCCTTGAGCTGCTGCCCGGTCCAGTCGGGGTGCTTGGCCGCCAGCAGGGCGGCGGCGCCCGCGACATGGGGCGTGGCCATGGAGGTGCCGCTCATCGTCTGGTACGCGCCCTCGCCCTCGGGGGCGTACTGCGAGCGGGCCGCGAGGATGTTGACACCGGGGGCGGTCAGGTCGGGCTTCACGGCGTTGTCGCCGACGCGCGGACCGCGGCTGGAGAACTCCGCCAGCTGGTCCACGCCCTTGCCCGGGCCGTTCACCGCGCCCACCGTCAGGGCGGCGTCGGCCGCGCCCGGCGCGCCGATGGAGTACGGCGCGGGGCCGGAGTTGCCCGCGGCGATGACGAACAGCGCCCCGGTCTCCGCGCTGAGCTCGTTCACGGCCTGGCTGAGCGGGTCGGTGCCGTCGGTGGGGGCACCGCCCAGGCTCATGCTGACGATCTTCGCGTGCTGGTCGCGGACCGCCCACTCCATGCCGGCCAGGATCCAGGAGTCCTGGCCGCTGCCGTCGTTGTCCAGGACCTTGCCGATGTGCAGCGAAGCCCCGGGGGCGACGCCCTTCTCCGTGCCGCCGGACGCGGCGCCGGTGCCGGCGACCGTGGAGGCGACGTGGGTGCCGTGGCCGTGCCGGTCGGTGACGTCCTGGCCCGGTACGAAGCTCTGCGACGCGGCGATCCGGCCCGCGAAGTCCGGGTGCGCGGCGTCGATGCCGGTGTCCAGGACGGCGACGTCCACACCCTGCCCGGTGTCGCCGCCCTGCCAGACCTCGGGCGCGCCGATCTGCGCGGTGGTGTCGGCCAGCGTCGCCTTGGCCTTGCCGTCCAGCCACACCTTGGCGATGCCGCCCGTCAGCCGCCCGGAGGGCTGGGCACCCGCCGCGCTCTTGGCGGCGCCGCCGGTGAGGGAGGACCAGAAGTCGCTCGCCCGCGCGTGCTCGGCGGATATCGCGGCGCCCTGGATGCTGCTGAGCGTCAGGGTCTTCCGCGCGCCGTCCGGGGTCTTCGCGCTGCGGGCGCGGGCGGCGGCGTCGGTGTACGTGACGATCAGCGGGAGCCCGTCGCTGTGGCTGTCGTCGTAGCCGTCCTTGAGCAGTTCGCTGACGTTGAACAGCCGCTCGTCGAGCGCGCCCGACGCGATCCAGGGCAGCGCCTCGTCGGGGTACACGTAGGTGTCGGGGCCGACCGACATGACATGGGCGCCGCCCGGCCTGCCCTGCGGATCGGACACGGTCGCGGTGGTGCGGCCGTTGCTGACGGTCACCTCGACCTTGTCGCCGGTGATCAGGGTGACGGTGCCCGCCGCGTCGGGGCGTGCGGCGGTGGACGCGGCGGCGAGCCCGGTGGACGCGGTGGCCGGCGTGGGAGAGGTGCGGGTCTCGGCCGAAGCGACCGGCCCGGTCGCCGTCAGCGCCACGAGGACGGAGACCGCGACGGTCAGCCCGCGTCTGGGGGACGGAGGTGTGCGCAAGGGAACCTCAAGAGGCTAGGCGTGCGAAAGATGTGCGTAGTCAGCCATCCTTTTGCCTCGCTGTAAAGAAGAGGTCATGTCCCTTGAGTGCCAATGTCCTCAACTGGACAGGAGCCGGTTCCCCCACGGCAATTCCCGCGCTTTGTTACGAACATATTGACCCGGAATGACGTGTCGTCAATTCCTTTTCCAATGCGGAAAGTTGTCTGAGCAAATAGTCTGAACTGCGAGAACGGGAGGAATCGCCGCCCCGCTCAGACCCAGTTGCGGCGCGCGGCCGCGACGCCGGCGCCGAAACGGTTGGTCGTCCCCAATTCCGCGTAAAGGTCCTGAATACGCCGGCGCAGCGTCCGTGACGAGATCCCGAACTGCCGGGCTATCGCCTCGTCCTTGACACCGGCCGCGAACAGCGCGAGGAGATTGCGTTCCTCGTCCGTGGGCCTGCGGTCCTCCCCCTCCGGGAGAGGGGCCGGGGAGGGCGGCGGCTCGCCGGGGCCGGGGGTGCCGGCCAGCGGGGAGGCGGCCGCCCAGTACCGCTCGAAGAGTTCGGCAAGTGCCTCCAGCAGCGGGGGCGCCTCGGTGTAGAGGCACTCGGTGTTCCCGGTGTCCAGGCTCAGCGACACCATCGCGGCCGACCGGTCGGCCATGGCGAGCTTGATCGGCAGCGTCGGGATGATCCTGGCCTCCTCCCCCCGCGACACCAGGCTGCCGAGTTCCTGCCGGTCGCCGTCCGCGACGAAGCTGGCGGCCGCGTAGACGGCGCGGACCCGCACGCCGCGGCCCACCGCCGCCTCGTCGATCGGCGCGTTGGGGACCAGCAGGAACGGCGGCCGGTCCAGGCAGCAGATCTCGGCGCGCGCGGCCTGCTTCAGCCGGTAGTAGCGGTCGCCGACCGTCTCCGGCCCGCTGATCACGAGGGTCCCGTGGCCGCCGTTCCTGGCCCGCTTCGCGGTGTCGAAGAGCGCGCCGAGCGCGCCCGCCGCGTCGCGCACCAGGGACAGCTGCCGTTCGCGCGACTCCACCAGCGCGCGCAGCGCGTGCCGGGGGTCGACGGTGAGGAACTCCCCCGAGGTGCGGCGGCTGACCAGCCCGAAGCGGTGCAGCCGCTCCAGCAGCGCCAGCCCTTCGGAATACGTCACCCCGAACGCGGCCGCCACGTCGTCGACGGTCCCACCGCCGCGCGCCAGCAGGTGGCGGTAGGCCTTCTCCGCCTCGGAGTCCACCCCGACCAGATCGAGCGGCGCAGCGCCCTCCATCAGAACCCTCCCAGTCACCGACCGCCGCCCCCGAAGCCGGTCACGAACCTAACAAGCCATCGCGGCGGCCGGAAACCGATTCTCGCCCCTCGGACCTGCGCCTAGGTGGCCGCGTAGCGGGCGGACTCGCGCGAGAAGTCGAGGAAGCCGCGGGCCCAGGCCTGGATGCCGTCGGTGTAGCGGCGGACCGCGGCGCGGCGGGAGGCCGTGGTGGGCTGGGCGCGCAGGGCGCGGCCGGCGGCGGTGAGCTCGGCGACACGGAGGGTGTGCAGCCGGCGGGCCTCGGCCACGGCCTCCCGCAGCGGCAGCCGCCGGTGGTGGCGCAGGACGAGCACGAGGTTGGCGGTCTCGCCGCTCGCCAGTTCCTTGTCGAGCGAGAAGAGGTCGTTGGTCCAGCCGATGACGTCGGCGGCTGCCTCGCGCAGTTCGCGGCAGGCGGGCGCGGACCACTCGGCGGGCGTGAGCTCCGCGTCCTCGGCGTACTCGATGAGGTCGAAGAACCAGCCCGTGGCGCCGGAGACCCGCCGCCAGGCGGCGTAGGCCTCCGGGGTGAGCACGGCCCGGTCGGCGCGCTGCCGGAGCATGTCCTGGTTGGTGCGCAGCCAGCCGATCAGGTGGCCGCCGAACCGGTCGCGCCAGGCCGGCCCCATGCCCGCGCCGATCCGCGGCACGACGTCGGCCAGGGCGCGGACAGCAGGCTCGGCCGGTGCCGCGGCGGCCGGTGCCGCGAAGGTGACGGTGCGGACCATGGCGTCCAGTTCGGCGTGGACCGCCGCCGGGTCTCGCGCGTGGGCGTCGCTGCGGTCGTCGACGGCGAACATCCACAGGGTGAGCCGGGCCAGTTCGGTGAGCCGGTGGGCCGGCGCCCAGGGCCACACATGGGCGGCCATCGTCGCGTGGCGTTCGCGGCGGGCCTGCTCCGCGGTGCGTTCCGACAGCAGTCCGGTCCGCAGCGCCCAGGCCGCGACCTGCGGTTCCACCGTCCACAGGGCCGGGTTGAACGCCGAGGGCCCCGGGATGCCGAGCCCCGCCGCGGCCGGGGCCGGCACGGTGCCCGCGCGGGCCTCCGGTGCCGGTGTGTGCGTGCATGCGTATGCCGTCGCCTTGTCCATCACGTGCCCCCCTCCCGGCCCGGACCGCGGGCCAGGAATGCTTTTCGGCCGTCCCCACCGACCGGCTCATACCCGCGCCTTGACGACGGAACGCCGGAATCACCCAGGAAAAGCGCGGGCTTTGGCCATGAATTCCGCGCAGCGGACCGGGACCTCGCGACCCGCTCCCGGAACGCTTGGGCGGCCCCGAACACGCCGTGGCACGGGGGACGTTGACGGAACCCGGCCCGCACCGGCGCCCGCGGCGCCGGGGCGCCCGGCGCGGACGTGGGGCGGAGCGGGGGCGACGGGAGAAGCGGACGGCCGGGTTCCGACGGTCGGGGAGAGGTTCCTCCAAGGGAATCGGGATGTCCTGTGTGACGGCTGTGCAGACCCGCGTCCAGCCTTGCCGGTCGCGCAAACGCCTCGGAATACTCAACGGCGTTGCTTGGCGTGGACATGTATTCCTTGCGGGACGCGGCGCCGGTGACCGGAAGATCTCCCGGGTGCGCGGCAGCCGAGCGGACCCGTCCCCCCACTGGAGGTACTGCACGTGAAGCACCGACGCATATCCAGGTGGAAGGCCGTACTCGCCGGCAGCGGGGCAACCGCCGTGCTGGCGGCGGCGATCCTGCTGCCGCAGGCCGACGCGGCGACCTCGCCGGCCCCCACCTCCGAGGCCGCCCCGAGAACGCTCGGCGCGGCGTCGGCGGCGACACTGGCCGACCGCCTCGTGACGCGACTCGGCGCGGCCGACACCGCGGGCTCCTACTACGACGCCGGTACTCGCCGCCTGGTGGTCAACGTGCTGGACGGCACGGCCGCCGACACGGTCCGCGCGGCCGGAGCCGTGGCGAGGACCGTCGGCAACAGCACGGCCGAACTGCGCTCCGCCACCCGCACCCTGGGCGCGAAGGCCCGCGTCCCGGGTACGGCCTGGGCGATCGACCCGCGCACCGACCAGGTGGTGGTGACCGCCGACGCGACCGTCTCGGCCGCGGGGATGGCCCGTCTGGACAAGGCGGTGGACGCCCTCGGCGCCGGTACGGTCCGGGTCCACCGCTCCAAGGGTGCGTTCAAGCCCTTCGCCGCCGGTGGCGACGCGATCTACGGCTCGGGCGCCCGGTGCTCGCTCGGCTTCAACGTCGTCAAGGACGGACAGCCGTACTTCCTCACCGCGGGCCACTGCGGCGTCGCCTTCACCAGCTGGTCGGACTCCTCCGGCGGCCCGGAGATCGGCTCGGTGGAGGCGGCGACCTTCCCCGGCCACGACTACGCGCTGGTGAAGTACACCGACACCGGCGTCGCCCACCCCAGCGCGGTCGACCTCTACAACGGCTCCACGCAGGCCATCACCGGCGCCGCCCTGCCGGCCGTCGGCCAGGCGGTGCAGCGCAGCGGCAGCACCACCCGGGTGCACAGCGGCACGGTCACCGGGCTCGACGCGACCGTCAACTACCAGGAGGGCTCGGTCTCCGGCCTCATCCGGACCGACGTCTGCGCCGAACCGGGCGACAGCGGCGGCGCGCTCTTCTCCGGCAGCACCGCCCTCGGCCTGACCTCGGGCGGCAGCGGTGACTGCGCCGGCGGCGGGGAGACCTTCTTCCAGCCGGTCACGGACGCGCTCCAGGTGTACGGGGCCGGCATCGGCTGACACACGGGGCGGCGACGGTGCCGGGCGATCCCGCGGGGGGACGCCCGGCACCGTCGCGTGCGCGGACCGCCCGAAATTCCCGCGACAGCCACCGCGCGCCGGTGTTAGCTTCCGGCACCATGGACCCGCTCACCGAGACCGAGATCCGCGACGCCTTCGTCAACTGCTCCAAGGGCGAGGCGCGCCGGGCCAACCTGCCGCGCGACCTGGCCGAGCTGCCGTGGGCCGACCTGGACTTCCTGGGGTGGCGCGACCCCGGGGCCCCGGACCGCGGATACCTGGTCGCCGAGCGGCACGGCCGCATGGTGGGCCTGTCGATGCGCGCGCCGTCGGCCGCCCGCAGGAGCCTGCTCAGGACGAGCCTGTGCTCCATCTGCCTCACCTCGCACGCGAGCTCCGGCGTCGACCTGCTCGCCGCACCGAAGGTCGGCCCCTCGGGCCGCCAGGGCAACACCGTCGGCACCTACATCTGCGCCGACCTGGCCTGCTCGCTGTACGTGCGCGGCAAAAAGACCTCGGCCCTGGTGCGGCGCATGGAGGAGACCCTGACGCCCGAGGAGCGCGTGGAGCGCGCGCGGGCCAATCTGGCGGCCTTCCTGGACAAGGTCTTCGACGGCGCGCAGGCGCCCGCCTGACCGGGCGCGGGTTCCCCGCCCTGCCGGGGCGGTCCACGTCAGCGGTGAGATGGGACGGGTCCCGACGCGGGGCGGCCGAAGCGCGGCGCGGACATGCGCGCGCCCGGCGGGCGGCCGGTACCGGAAGGCGCCGCGGGAGTGGTGCGGGGGGCGCGATCCGGCCGGACGGGGCCCGACGGGCGGCGGTGTCCGGGACGGCCGCCACGTCGTGGCGACCGCCGCCGCGGATCAGTGCGGCCTGGCGCGCGAGGGCATGTCCGGTCGTTGGTGCCCTCCGGTGGCGAGCATGCGGACCTCTCCGCGGTCGCTGATCTCGGCCTGCACGATGCCGGTGTCGTCGCTGTAGACGGGGTGCCCGCCGGCACCCTTGCGCTCGGTGCGCCGGACGACCACGGTGTCACCGGAAACGGGGAACGTGAGTTCGTACGTTTCGGAGTGGGACATGTGGGGAACCTCCTGTCTCCGCACCTTATGACCATGTATGCCCAGAGAATCACTCCCCAATGACACCTGCTGTGACGTAGGCCGATGCGCCCCGGCGGCGGCGTGCGGGATCATGGACCGTCGTCGCACGCCGCACGTCCCAGGGGGGAACCCGCATGTCGCACCTCACCCACATCGCCGCGCCGGAGGGCGTCGCCCCGGGCAACGGCTACAGCCACGTCGTCCTGGGAGAGGGCCGCCTCGTGGCGGTCTCCGGGCAGATCGCGCTGGACGCCGACGGCGAGGTGGTCGGCCCCGGCGATCCGGCGGCGCAGGCGCGCCAGGTGTTCGCGAACCTCGGGCGCTGCCTCGAGGCGGCCGGGGCGGACTGGGGGGACGTCGCCAAACTGACCTTCTTCGTCACGGACGTCGCCGTCCTGCCCGCCGTGCGTGAGGCGCGGGACGCCCACATCGACACCGCCCGTCCCCCGGCCAGCACCGCGGTGCAGGTGGCCGCCCTCTTCCGGCCCGAGCTGCTGCTGGAGGTCGAGGCGCTGGCGATCGTCCGGAGCACACGGAACGCACGGGAAGCCGGCGAAGCGGCGGACCGGTCGTGACGCTCGTTCCACGGCGGTTCGACCCGGCGGCGCCGCCCCCGGACCCGGCACCGCCCGGGCCCGGCGGGCCGCCCCGGCTCTGGCTGGTGGACACCGCCGCCACCGCGGTGGCCGCCGCCCGGCTGGCTCCGGACGTGCTCGACGCCGAGGAACGGCGGCGCGCCGCCGCGTTCCGCTTCGACCGCGACCGGGACGCCTACGTGTCCGCTCACGTGGCACTGCGCGTGCTGCTCGGCGGCTACCTCGGCACGGCGCCCGGCGCCGTGACCTTCGTCCGCGAGACCTGCCCGACCTGCGGCGGCCCGCACGGACGACCCGCGGTGCCGGCGGGCCGGCCGCACTTCTCGCTCTCGCACACCCGGGGGCTGTCGCTGCTGGCCTTCGCCGCCGGCACGGTCGGGGCCGATGTGGAGGAAGTGCCGGGCGGGGCGGCCGCGGACGGCGTGTGGCAGTCGCTCCACCCCCGCGAGGTCGCCGAACTCGAAGCCCTCGCCGAGCCGGAGCGCGCCCTGGCCTTCACCCGCGCCTGGGTCCGCAAGGAGGCGTATCTCAAGGCACTGGGCACCGGCCTGTCCCGTGAGCTCTCCGCGGACTACCTGGGCACCGCCCCGACGCCGTCGCCCGGCCCGGCCGGCTGGCGCGTCCACGACGTCGCCGCGGGAGCGGACCACATGGCCGCGATCGCCGTCCGCGAGGACTGACACCGTGCGGCGGCCCGGGTGCCGCGTGCCGTCGGACGCCGGCACCCGGGCCGCCGGGGCCGGTCAGCCGCGGGACTTGCGGGCCAGGGCGAGGAAGACACCGCCCATGATCAGTGCGGCCCCCGCGATGCCGCCGATGGCGGTCAGGACCGTCTCGCGCCAGCCGGTGTCCGCGAGCGCCGGAGCGCCGGAGGTCGCCGCGGCCGGCGCGGCGGTGGAGGCGGCCGCCTCGCGGATGAGGCGGGTCACCGCATCGGGGTGGGAGATCATCGCGACGTGCGAGGAGTCGACCTCGACGGTGTGGGAGCCGGCGCGCCGGGCCTCGTAGCGTTCCAGGGCGGGGTTGATGGCGTGGTCCTCGGTGGCGACCAGGGCCCAGGACGGCACGGTCCGCCAGGCCGCGCCGGTCGCCCGCTCGGTGAAGGCCGTCATGGCGATCGGCCGTTGCTCGGCGGCCATCAGCCGGGCCTGCGCCGCGGGGAGGTCGGCGGCGAAGACGCTGTGGAAGCTCGCGTCCCGGATGTAGATGTCGACACCGCTGCCCGCGGCGTCACGGTAGGGCACCGTGCGCTGGACGCCGCTGAGCTGGGCGGCCGGGAACTTCGCGCCCAGCGCGGCGAGCGTCTCGCCCCGGTCCGGCACGAGGGCGGAGACGAAGACCAGGGCCTTGACGTTGGGGTTGCCGGCGGCCGCCTCGCTGATCACGGCGCCGCCGTAGGAGTGGCCGGCCAGCACGATCGGGCCCTTGATGCTCCTGAGCACACCGGCGATGTACGTGGAGTCGTTGGTCAGGCCGCGCAGCGGGTTGGCGGGGGCGATCACGTCGTAGCCCTCGCTCTCCAGGCGGCGGACGACCTCGTCCCAGCCGGACGCGTCGGCGAAGGCGCCGTGCACGAGCACCACGGTCGGCTTGCCGCCGCCCGTGCGGCCGTCGCCGGGGACCGCGGAGGCGGCGACGGGCCCGGCGGCCAGGGCCGCCGCGGCGAGCACCGCGGTCAGGGGTGCGGCCGTGCGTATCCGGCGCGGGCGGGGCGGGGTGCGGGGGATCGGATCGGTGTCGATGTCCATGGCGGCGGCGTCCCTGCTTTCGTGGAGGGAAGGGAGGTCGCCTTCCAGCGTTCGCCCGCCGTACCCGCGCCGCTCGCCCCGCGGTGCGGTCGGGTGACGGTGCGCCGCGTGCTCTTTCCGTTCGCTGCGCGGACCCGAAACACCGGCGTCATCGAACGGCAGTATGATCCGCCTCACACATGATCCCGAACGGCGGAAGCCCGTGCCGCAGCATGCCCACGGCCGGCCGTCCCTGCACTGAGGGGAGCGTTCCGATAGCCCTCCGAATATGGCTCAGCAGCGCGGGGGTGGCCACCACACAGGTGATGGCCATGCTGCGCGGGAACCCCGACGCCGTGGATGTCCGCATCTACGGCACCAATGTCGATCCGACCGCAGCGGCGCTCGGCGCGTGCGACGTGGCCGAGGTCGAACCCCGCCATGTCGCCGATCCGGCCTACGCCGAATTCGCCCTCGATTTCTGCCGCCGGCACGCGATCGACGTGCTCATCCCGCCCCGGCGGCTGAGCGCGCTGGCCGGCCTGACGGAGGAGTTCGCGGCCGTGGGCACACGGCTGATGTGCTCACCGCCGCGCTCGGTCAAGGTGCTGACCAGCAAGAGCCGTACATATGAGGAGGCGCTCGCCGCCGGCATCCCGGTGCCGCCGTGGCGGGTGGTGGGGGACGCCGACGGTCTGCGGACCGCCGTGGAGGAGCTGTCGGCGACCGGCGAGACGCTCTGCTTCAAGCCCGCGGGCGAGTTCTCCGCCTTCGGCTTCCGCATCCTTCAGGACCGGCCGATGGTCCTGCGCGACCTGCTGGAGCCCGCCCGCCCCATGGCCTCCGTCGACGCGGTCGCCCTGGCGATGAAGCAGGCCGCGGACGCGGGCGAGCAGGTGCCCCCGCTGATCGTCATGCCCTACCTGGAGGGGCCGGAGGTCAGCGTCGACTGCCTGTCCACCCCCGGCGGCGAACTGCTCGCCGCGATCCCGCGCGCCAAGCAGGGCCGCTACCGGCTGCTGCTGGACGACCCGGAGATGACGGACATCGCGCGCCGGCTGGTCGCCCACTTCGGCCTGGCGTACCTCTCCAACGTGCAACTGCGGCACCGCTTCGGGGAGCCGGTGCTGCTGGAGGCCAACCCCCGGCCGTCGGCCGGGATCTTCCAGACGGCCTTCACCGGGGTGAACCTGCCCTGGGCCGCCGTGCGCCTGCTGCTCGACGGCGACGCGGGCCTGGTCGCCGCGCCGCGCCTCGGCGGCAGGGTCGCGGTGACCGAGGCGGTCACCGAGGTCCCGGACACCGTGCCCGCCGTGATGCCGACGACGGCCGCGACCGTCACGCCGGAGTCCATCGGCAGCGTCGCCTGACCTGCCTCCTGCCCCGGGCGGCGGGCCGCCCGGGGCAGGGCGGGGGCGGGCAGCCTGGCGGGGGCGACGCCGCGGGCGCAGGCTGGAGGGAGGAAGGCAGGTGGCAGCCCATGAGCAGACTCGAGGAGCAGATCGACCTCGGCGTTCCGTCCGAGGTGGCATGGAAGCACTTGCACGACGTGGGTGAGTATCCGCGGTTCGTCGGCGGCGTCCTGGACGCCACGGCCGAGGGGGAGAGCAGGGCGCGCCTGGAGGTGGCCCGCGGCGGCGGTGACGACGCCTCCATCGGTACAGAGATCTCGGACCGGCCGCAGGCGCGGGGGGCGACCCGTGAGATGACCTGGCGCACCAGCGGCACCCCGGAGATCAGCGGGACGTGCTCGGTCCTGCCGATCGACGCGCAGCACAGCCGGGTGCAGGTCCGCATGGAGTACGACGCCGGGGAGATACGGGAGGCGTTCGGCGGCCCCAAGGGCTTCGCCCAGGTCAGCGCGATCGAACGCACGGTCCGCGACGACCTGCGGCGCTTCAAGGACCTGGTCGAGCGCGAACGCTGACGCGACGCCGGACCGTGCCCGCGGGGCGGCCCGCACGGGCCGCCCCGTCCCGCTACATCCGCACTCCGTGCCGGCGCAGCCAGGCCACCGGGTCCACGTCGGTCCCGTAGCCCTCGCCGGTGCGCACCTCGAAGTGCAGATGCGGCCCGGTCGTGTTGCCCGTCGACCCGGAGCGGCCCACCTGCCGGCCCGCGGACACCGACTGCCCGGCCCGTACGGTCAGCGACGAGAGGTGGCCGTACTGGGTGTACATCCCGTCCGCGTGCCGGATCACCACCTGGTAGCCGTACGCACCGCCCCAGCCCGCCTCGACGACGGTGCCGGCGGCCACGGCCTTGACCGAGGTGCCGGTGGGCACCAGATAGTCCTGCCCGGTGTGGTAGCCGCTGGCCCAGTGCGCGCCGGCCCGGTGGTAGGGGGTGCCCAGCGATCCGCTGACCGGCGCCACGAACGTGGTGGCGGCGGAGGCGGGCCTGGCCTTCGCGGCGGGTCCTGCCTTCGCCGCGGGCTTCTGCCGGGGGACGGCCTTCGTACCGGGCCCGGTACCCGGCGTGGCCGGCGGCCTGGTACGCGGTGCCGCCCTGGTCCCCGCGCCGGGCAGCGCCAGTTCCTGGCCGGGGAAGATGAGGTCGGGGTCGGCGCCGACCACCGGGCGGTTCGCCTCGTAGAGCCGCGACCAGCCGCCGGGTACGTCCTGCTCCTCGGCGATGCCGGAGAGGGTGTCGCCGCTGACGACCCGGTACGACGCGTCGTGGGCGTCCCGCTGACGCTTCGTCACCGCATCGTGTGCGGCAGGGCGTTCGGTGCGGGTCTTCTTCTGCACCGGAATCCCCGTCCGGGGCTCCGGGCCGCCGCCGGTCAGCCCCGCGCGCTGCGAACAGACCGGCCAGGCACCGGGCCCCTGCCCGTCCAGTACGCGTTCCGCGACCCGTATCTGCTGGTCCTTGGTGGCCAGGTCGGCGCGTGAGGCGAACGCCGTCCCCCCGTACGCCTTCCACGTCGACGGCGTGAACTGCAGCCCGCCGTAGTAGCCGTTGCCCGTGTTGATGCTCCAGTCGCCGCTGCTCTCGCACTGCGCGACCTTGTCCCACGTGCCGGCCGTCGCCGCCCCCGCGCCGGTCGCGGCGATCAGTGGCAGCGCCAGCCCCGCACCGGACGCGGCCGTCACGGCCACGGACATCTGCGAGAGGCGGCCGGGCGGCTGGGGTCTGCGGTGGCGACCTCGTACGGGCCGTACGGGCATGGGGGGACCACCTCTCCGGTTCCGGACATACGGCCGTACAAGTACGACAGAGGGATCTTGTCGCCGCAAGAGCGCGTTCGGGAATCGCTCGTGCGCCCCAATCACCACCGTCCCGCGCCGACTTGGGCCCCGCGCCCGCGCCGGCTCAGGCCGTCACGAGGTCCGCGGAGGCAGCGGGAGCGGGAGGCCGGGGAGCCCGTCGAGGCTGACCCCGACGTAGGGCTTGGCGGCGCAGTAGTCGTTGAAGGACTCGTCGGTCTCGCGCGAGAAGCGCTGGGTGTGCAGGTCCCGCTCCTCGCGGAAGTCCATGTACGGCACGGCGAACCCGCAGCTGTCGCTGATGCGTTCGGCGGTGACGACGATGATCGCGCGCACGTCGGTCCGCTTGCGGACGTCGTCGGAGAAGGACGGGACGAGCTCGTCCCAGCGGGGGTCGTCGCGGAGCACCGCCTCGCCGTGCCCGTGGACGCGCACGATGGTCGGCGGCCCGGTGAAGGCGCACCACATCAAGGTGATGCGGCCGTTCTCCCGGAGGTGGGCGATGGTCTCCGCGCCGCTGCCGCCGAGGTCGGCATAGGCGAAGGTGTGGTCGTCGAGGAGGGCGAAGGACCCGTCGAGGGCTTTGGGCGAGAGGTTGACCCGGCCGTCGCCCGCCAGAGGGGCGGTGGCGGTGAAGAAGATCTTCTGCTCTTCGATGAAGGCGCGCAGGCGGCCGTCGATGCGTGCGTAGGTCTTTCCCATGCCTGCGATTCTCCGGCGGTGGCGCGGATTCCGCCGCCGCCTTCTCGCCGTGTCGACGCGAACGCGTCCGCCCCGGCGGGACGGGCAGGCCCGGGTGCACGGCCAGACCACGACGCCGCGACGCCCGCGTCGCCGATCATCCGGTCGGCTGCGCGGCCGATCGCGGGCTTCCCGGACCGGCCGATCCGGTCGTGCCGCGACTCCGGGAACCGGGGCACGTGCCGGGGTCAGCGGCGTGCGCGCTGCTCGTCGTCGCGGACCTCGATGCCGAGGGCGGCCGCCAGGGCCGGGGCGAGGTCCAGCAGCTGGGCGCTGCCGATGACGGCGCCGCGCAGGGACTCGTGGCCGTCGGCGATGTCGAGCAGGGTGGTGCCGCGCAGGTCGGTGGCGTCGAACCGCGCGTGGCCGATGCGGAGCCGTTCGAGCTGGGTGCCGGGGAAGGAGACCTCCTTGAGCCGCGCGCCGCCGAGGTCGACGTCGCGCAGGACGCAGTCCTCGAAGACGACCTCGTGGAGCGAGGCACTGCGCAGGTTGACCGAGTCGAACTTGCAGCGGCGGAACACCACGCGCCGCAGCACCGCCCCGAAGGCCTCGACCCCGGCGAAGACGCACGAGTCCGCGGTGGCGTCCGTCCAGTTCGTCTCGGCGAACGAGGTGCCGACGAAGCGGTCGCCCTGGAGCCACACCTCGTTGAGCCGCCCCCGGCGCAGGCTGCCGCCGTTGAGGACGGAGTCGGTGACGGCGCACTCGAGGAACTGGGCGCCGCCCGCGTCCTGGTCGTCGAGGGTCAGCCCGGCGAAGTGCAGCGTGTCGTACCGCTCCTCGACGAAGAGGCGGGGCTCGGTGAAGGGCTCCAGCACATGCGCGTACGGGAGCTCGGACAAGGAGGTCGGCGCCTTGTGGGTCATGGCGTCACGGTAGCGGCCCCCACCGACAGCGCCGCGAACACGGGAAGGCGGGACGACGGGAAGGCGGGACGACGGGAAGGCGGGACGACGGGAAGGCGGGACGACGGGAAGGGAATGTCCTTTTGATACCTTTCGCCCATGAGTGCGCCCTCCCCCAGTGCTTCGCCCGAGTGGGAGTCCCCCCGGCGGAGCCTGGAGGAGCCCGGGCCCGTCGCGCCGCCGCACCGGCGCCGCGGCGTGGAGCTGGGGCTGCTGTGCGGGGCCGTCCTGATCTCGGTGTACGGCTACTGCGACGTCGGCCTGGCCAGGGACGGCACCCTGCCGCCCGGCGCCGCGGGCTACGGGGCCGCCCTCGGGGCGCTGTCGCTGCTGGCACATCTGACCGTCCGTCTGCGGGCGCCGTACGCCGACCCGCTGCTGCTGCCGATCGCGGTGCTGCTCAACGGCCTGGGCCTGGTGCTGATCCACCGCCTGGACCTGTCCACCCCGGACGCCGCCGCGCCCGCGCAGCTGGTCTGGTCCGGGGCCGGCGTGGCGTTGTTCCTCCTGGTGGTCCTCGGGCTGCGGGACTACCGGTCGCTGGCCGTGTACGCGTACGTGTGCGTGGTGGCCGCGCTCGCGCTGATGATCGCGCCGATCCTCTTCCCGGCCGTGAACGGCGCCAAGCTCTGGGTCCGCTTCGGCGGACTGTCCTTCCAGCCGGGCGAGTTCGCCAAGGTGCTGCTCGCGGTGTTCTTCGCCGCGTACCTGGCGGACAACCGCAGCGCGCTGGCGTACACCGGCCGGCACATCTGGCGCTTCCGGCGGCTGCAGCTGCCGACCGGCCGGGTGCTCGGGCCGGTACTGGCGGTCTGGGCGATCAGCGTGGGTGTGCTGGTGGTGGAGCGCGACCTGGGCACGTCCCTGCTGTTCTTCGGACTGTTCGTGATCCTGCTGTACGTCGCGACCGGGCGGACCGGCTGGATCGCGATCGGGCTGCTGCTGTGCGGCGCCGGGGCGTTCCTGGTCGGCTCCCTCGAACCCCACGTGCACTCCCGGGTGCAGGACTGGCTGCACCCCTTCGCGAGCATCGAGGCCGGTCAGGGGCCGGGGCAGCTCGCGCAGTCACTGTTCGCGTTCGCCGCCGGCGGCCTGCTGGGGACGGGCCTGGGCGAGGGTCACTCGGTCTTCATCGGCTTCGCCGCCAAGTCCGACTTCGTGCTGGCCACCGCGGGCGAGGAACTGGGACTGACCGGGCTGACCGCGCTCTTCCTGCTCTACGGGCTGCTCGTGCCGCGGGGCTACCGCGCGGGCCTGGCGATCCGTGACCCGTTCGGGCGGCTGCTGGCGATCGGGCTGGCCTCGATCTGGGCGCTGCAGGTCTTCGTGATCGCGGGCGGGGTCACCGACCTGATCCCGCTCACCGGCATGCCGATGCCGTTCCTGGCGCAGGGCGGTTCCTCCGTGGTCACCAACTGGGTGATGGTCGCGCTGCTGGTGCTGCTCAGCGACACCGCCCGGCGGCCGGTCCCCGGCCCGGTCCCGGCGGTGCCGGGGTGATCCCGCACGCCCGCCGGGCGGCCGCCTTCTGCATGCTGCTCTTCGTCGCGCTGCTGGTGAACGCCACCCGGCTGCAGGTCTTCAGCGCCCCGGCCTACAACGAGAACCCGGCCAACCGCCGGGTGGCCATCGCCCGCTACGAGCGGCCCCGCGGCGACATCTTCGTCGGCAAGCACGCGGTGACCGGCTCCCGCCCCACCGACGGCCTGCTCGGGTACGAGCGCACCTACACCGACGGCCCGCTGTACGCGCCCGTCACCGGCTTCGCCTCCCAGACGTACGGCACGACGCTGCTGGAGGCCGCCGAGGACGCCATCCTGTCCGGCACGTCCCCCCAACTGGCCACCCTGCCGGTGTGGAACGCCATCACCCGGCAGCCCCAGCCCGGCGGCGACGTCCGCACCACCATCGACCCGGCCGCCCAGCGGGCCGCGTACGAGGCGCTGGCCGGCAAGAAGGGCGCGGTCGCGGCCCTGGACCCGCTGACGGGACGGATCCTGGCACTGGTGAGCGCCCCCTCGTACGATCCCGGGCGGATCGCCGGGACCGGTCCGCGGGCCGCCGCGGCATGGCTGTCCCTCACCTCCGACCGCGACCAGCCGATGCTGAACCGGGCGCTGCGGCAGACGTACCCGCCGGGCTCGACGTTCAAGACCGTGACCGCCGTGGCGGCGCTGACCAGCGGCACGATCACCGACATCGGGGAACCGACCGACTCGCCCAACCCGTACCGGCTGCCGGGCTCGACCACCTTGCTGCGCAACGAGTCGGACTCCGAGGACTGCGAGGACGCGCCGCTGCTGTACGCGTACGCCATCTCCTGCAACACCGTCTTCGGCAAGCTGGGCGACGACGTCGGGCTGACCGCGATGCGGGAGACCGCGGAGGCCTTCGGCTTCAACGACGACTCCCTCGGCATCCCCTCGCACGCCGCGGTCAGCGTCTTCGACCGGCGTATGGACGACGCGCAGCTGGCGCTGTCCTCCGTCGGTCAGTACGACACCCGCGCCACCCCCCTGCAGATGGCGATGGTCGCCGCGGCCGTCGCCAACGACGGCACGCTGATGTACCCGCACCTGGTGGAGCGCACCACCGACAGCTCCGGCCTGCCGGTCGCGCTCACCGGCGACCGGGCCTACGGGCAGGTGATGGACGCGGTGGTGGCCCGGGACATGCAGACCATGATGACCGAGGTGGTCCGGTCCGGCACGGGCGGCAACGCCGCCATCCCGGACGCCGTGGTCGGCGGCAAGACCGGCACCGCGCAGAACGGCGAGAACAACCGCGGCACTCCCTTCGCCTGGTTCATCGCCTGGGCCAAGGACTCCGCCGGCGGCCCCGCGCGGGTCGCCGTCGCGGTCGTCGTGGAGGACGCCGCGGCCGACCGCGCGGACATCAGCGGCGGCGGCAACGCGGCGCCGGTCGCCCGCGCGGTGATGGAGGCGGTGCTGGGCCGCGGCTGACGGTCAGGTCGCACCGTACGGACCGGCCGCGGCACCTGCCGCCCGGCTCACCCCCGGCTGGCTCCCGGCTCACTCCCGGCCCAGCGCGATGGTGTCGGCGACCTCGGCGACCCGCGCGTCCTCCTCCCTGGCGAAGCGCTCGGCGTCGAGCTTCTCGGCGATCTCCTCGTCCTGGGCCATGAGCAGGTCGAGATTGGAGTCGCCCATCTCGAAGACGCCCATGTCGACGTAGGCGCGCTGCAGCCGCTCGCCCCACAGGCCGATGTCCTTCACGCACGGCACGATGCGGCTGAACAGCAGTCTCCGGAAGAGCTGGAGGTACTCCGACCGCTCGCTCAGCTCCTCGGCCTCCTGGCGCGGGATGCCGAAGTCCTCCAGCACCTCGGCGCCGCGCAGCCGGTCGCGCATGAGGTAGCAGCCCTCGATGACGAACTCCTCGCGCTCGCGCAGTTCGGCATCGGACAGCTGCCGGTAGTGGTCGCGCAGCGCCATCCGCCCGAAGGCCACGTGGCGGGCCTCGTCCTGCATGACGTAGGCGAGGATCTGCTGGGGCAGCGGCTTGTCGGTGGTGTCGCGGAGCATGCCGAACGCGGCCAGGGCCAGGCCCTCGATGAGCACCTGCATGCCGAGGTAGGGCATGTCCCAGCGGGAGTCGCGCAGGGTGTCGCCGAGCAGCGCCTGGAGCGAGTCGTTGATCGGGTAGACCATGCCGACCTTCTCGCGCAGGAAGCGCGAGTAGATCTCGGCGTGCCGGGCCTCGTCCATGGTCTGGGTCGCGGAGTAGAACTTCGCGTCGAGGTCGGGGACGGACTCCACGATGCGGGCGGCGCACACCATCGCGCCCTGCTCGCCGTGCAGGAACTGGCTGAACTGCCAGGAGGCGTAGGCGCGGCGCAGGTCGCGCTTGTTCTGCTCGGACATCTTGTCCCAGTGGGACGTGCCGTAGACGGTCAGGTTCTGGTCCGGGACGCCGAGCGGGTCGTACGGGTCGACCTCGATCTCCCAGTCGATGCGGGTCACCGCGTCCCACTGCTTGTCCTTGCCCTTCTGGTAGAGAGCGAGCAGCCGGTCGCGCCCGTCGTCGTACTCCCAGGAGAAGCGGGCGGCTCCGGAGGCCGGGATCTCCCACAGGTGGTCCTGCGACGTCATTGGCGCCTCCTCGACTCTTGACGAGCTTGCTGACACACAGTCTCATAAGAGCATGACCGCTGGCACCCCTCTTGCAACGCGAGAAAAAGTGGCGGAGCGGCTGCTCGACGCCTCCGCGAAGCACTCCTTCGATCCGGACACCGAGCTCGACTGGGACGCCCCCTTCGAGGAGGGCGGGTGGTTCTGGCCGCCCGAGCTGTGCTCGCTGTACGACACCCCGCTGTGGAAGCACATGCCGCAGGAGCAGCGGATCGAGCTGAGCAGGCACGAAGCGGCCTCGCTGGCCTCGATCGGCATCTGGTTCGAGATCATCCTCATGCAGTTGCTGCTGCGGCACTCCTACGACCTGGACCCCACCAGCAAGCACGTGCGCTACGCGCTGACCGAGATCGCGGACGAGTGCCGCCACTCGAAGATGTTCGCCCGGCTGGTGACCCGGCTCGGCACGCCCGTCTACCGGCCGACGAGGCTGGACCACAACCTCGGCCGGGTGCTGAAGACCGTCTCCACCACGCCCGGCGCCTTCACCGGCACCCTGCTGGCCGAGGAGATCCTCGACTGGATGCAGCGCCTGACCTTCCCGGACGAGCGCGTGCAGCCGCTGACCCGCGGCGTGACCCGCATCCACGTGGTCGAGGAGGCCCGGCACATCCGCTACGCCCGCGAGGAACTGCGCCGGCAGATGGCCACGGCGCCGCGCTGGGAGCTGGCCCTCACCCGGATCGCCTCCGCCGAGGCCGCCCGGGTCATCGCCCGGTCGCTGATCAGCCCGCAGGTGTACGCGTCGGTGGGGCTGGACCCGCGGTACGCCGCCGGACTGGCCCGCACCAGCCCGCACCGCCGCGACGTGATGCGGCAGGCGGCGAGGAAGCTGATGGACTTCCTGGAGGACGTCGGCATGTTCGAGGGCCCCGGGGTACGCCGGATGTGGCGCAGCTCGGGTCTTCTCGGGTAGGACGGCGGGCGGGCCGGATACGCTGGCCGTCATGAACGGCAGTTCGACGCCGGCGCCCGCCGCCCCCGCCTACCGCCGGCTGAGCGTCGAGCAGCGCCGTACCCAGCTGCTCGCCGCCGCCGTGGACCTCTTCGGGCACCACCGCCCGGAGGACGTCTCGGTCGACGACGTGGCCGCCGCCGCCGGCGTCTCCCGCCCCCTGGTCTACCGCTACTTCCCCGGCGGGAAGCAGCAGCTGTACGAGGCCGCCATGCGCAATGCCGCCGACGAGCTGCGGGACTGCTTCGTGGAACCCGCCGCGGGCGAGATGACCCAGCGCCTGTCGAACGCGCTGGACCGCTACCTGTCGTACGTGGACGAGCACGACGCCGCGTACTCCGCCCTGCTGCGCGGCGGCAGCGTCGCCGAGACCAGCCGCACCGGCGCCATCGTGGACGAGGTGCGGCGCAGCGCCGCCGAGCAGATCCTCATGCACCTGGGCGCACCGGCACCGGGTCCGCGGCTGGCGATGATGGTGCGTTCGTGGATCGCGAGCGTGGAGGCGGTGTCGCTGACCTGGCTCGACGAGGGCAAGCAGCCGCCGGCCCACGAGCTGCGGCGGTGGCTGGTCGACCACTTCACGGCACTGCTGCTGGTCAGCTCCACCACCGACCAGGAGACCGCCGAGGTCGCGCTGGCCGCGCTGGGCAGGGAGAACCCGGGCAGCCCCGCCGGCGATCTCGCCCGCAGGGTCGCGCCGCTCGCACAGGCCGTCGCACATCTGCTCCCACCTGCCATTCCCTGAACACGGGCCCCGTCCGAGGGCCTACTCTGACCCCGTGAGGCATGAGGACACGGAATTCGTCGGGGGGCCGCTGGACGGCCGCGTGCTGGGGGTGCTGACCGGCATCACCGGACAGCCCCCGAAGGTGTACGAGGTGCCGGTGCCGCAACCGGACGGCGCGGCCCCGGTCGTGCACGTCTACCACCGCGAGCCCAGCCCGGGGACGCGCGAGCAGCGCCGCACCCGGTGGGTCTTCGTCTACGACCCCGAGGGCAACCGGCCGGAGAAGCCGCGCTGGCCCTGGTCGAAGCCGGGCGCCTGAGCGGCGTCGCGGCCCGGCCCCTCCCGGGGGACACGGGCACCGCTTCCGGTCCGGACCATTGACAGGATTGGTCCAGACCTGTTTGCTGCGGGTTGTCATGCGCACATCTCCTCGCCCCCGAAGGAGCGGTCCCCATGAGATCCCTCGTCGCCGCGACGGCGACCCTCGCCCTCACCGCCGCCATCGGCGGGCTGGTCGCCCTCGCGCCCTCCGCGCACGCGGGTGAGTTCCTGGTCAACGGCGGTTTCGAGAACGGCAATCTGACCGGCTGGAGTTGCGACGCGGGCACCACCCAGGCGATCACCGGCCAGGCGAAGAGCGGCAGTTGGGCCCTGGCCGGCAGCCCGGGCCCGTCCGGGACGGCGCAGTGCAAGCAGACGGTCGGCGTGGCGCCCGGCACCACCTACACCTACTCCGCGCAGGTGAAGGGCAGTTACGTCTACATCGGCGTGGACGGCGGGACCAGCACCTGGACGCCGGGCACCGGAGGGGCGTACCAGCAGCTCAGCGTCAGCTTCACGACCGGGGCGAGCCAGACCAGCGCGACCGTCTACGTCCACGGCTGGTACGCCCAGCCCACGTTCTGGGCCGACGACGTCTCGCTCTCCGGCCCGGGCGGCCCGACGACTCCCACGCCGACGCCGACGCCGACCGACACCCCGACGCCCACTCCGACGCCGACCGACACTCCGACGGGCCCTTCCTCCCATGCGCTGGTCGGCTACCTGCACTCCAGCTTCGCCAACGGCTCCGGGTACCTGCGCATGGCCGACGTCCCCGCGAGCTGGGACTACATCGACCTCGCCTTCGGCGAGCCGACCACGACCACCTCGGGCGACATCCGCTTCACCCGCTGCCCCGCGTCCGAGTGCCCGAACGTGGAGTCCGACGCGGACTTCAAGGCCGCGATCAAGGCCAAGCAGGCGCAGGGCAAGAAGGTGCTGATCTCCATCGGCGGACAGAACGGCCAGGTGCAGCTGACCACGACCGCCGCCCGCGACGCCTTCGTCTCCTCCGTCGCCAGGATCATCGACACCTGGGGACTGGACGGCCTCGACATCGACTTCGAGGGCCACTCGCTCTCCCTCAACGCCGGTGACACCAACTTCAAGAGCCCGACCACACCGGTCGTGGTCAACCTGATCTCCGCCCTGAAGACCCTCAAGGCCAGGTACGGCAGCGGATTCGTGCTGACGATGGCGCCCGAGACCTTCTTCGTGCAGCTCGGCTACCAGTTCTACGGCCCGGGCCCCAACGGGGCGCAGGACCCGAGGGCGGGCGCCTACCTTCCCGTCATCCACGCGCTGCGCAACGACCTGACCCTGCTCCACGTCCAGGACTACAACTCGGGGCCGATCATGGGCCTGGACAACCAGTACCACCAGATGGGCGGGGCCGACTTCCACGTCGCGATGACCGACATGCTGCTCACCGGCTTCCCGGTGGCGGGCAACACGGCCAACGTCTTCCCCGCGCTCGCGCCTTCCCAGGTGGCCGTCGGACTGCCCGCGACCTCCAACGCGGGCAACGGATGGACAACTCCGGCAGATGTCGACAAAGCGCTCGACTGCCTCACCAAGCGGACCAACTGCGGCGCGTACACCCCGCACGGAACATGGCCGGATCTGCGCGGTCTGATGACGTGGTCGATCAACTGGGACAAGTTCGGCAACTGGGAATTCCAGAAGAACTTCGATTCCTACTTCGGCTGACACCGAGGAAACGGGTGGCTCCCCTTCGCACGGAGCCACCCATTCCGGCCCGGTCACCCTGTCGCAGCCGACCCGATCATGTAAGGATCTACCGGCAAGCATCCGGTAATACAGTCGGAGGTGAAGGGATGTCAGCAGCAAGCAGGCCCAAGGAGTGGGTGCGCAGGGCACTCGTCTGCGGGACGCTGCTGGCCGCCGCGGCCCTCGGACTGCCCGCGCAGAACGCGCGCGCGATGCCCGCGGACCCGTATCCCAGCGGCCCGACCCTGGTCGTCCTGCTGGAACGGCTGCAGGACCTCTACCTCAGGGCCGAGGAGGCCACCGAGACCTACGACCAGGCGGAGTCAGAACTCAGCGAGAACCGCGGCAAGGCCGACCGCCTGGACCGCCAGCTCGCCGAGGAGCGCACCGCGCTGGCCGACGCCCGCGCCCTGGCAGGGCAACTCGCCCGCGAGCAGTACAAGGAGGGCGGGGTCTCCCCGTACCTCAGCCTGTTGCTGAGCGGCGACCCGCAGGACGCCTTCACCCAGAGCCACATGCTCGACCGCGCGGCCGGCAGCCAGGCCGAACTGGTCGCGCAGCTGGAGAACGGCGAGAAGCGGATCGCCGCGCTCAGCCGCGCCCAGCAGCACGCGCTGGACGGCTCGCTGCAACTCGCGGACCGGCAGCGCGACGCCAAGGAGGAGATCGAGAAGCAGCTCGCGACCGTCGAGCAGATCCTCGCCGGCCTCACCGGCACCCAGCTCGCCGATCTGCAGCGCCTCGAGGAACAGGGCATCGACCGGGCCCAGGAGGCGTTCTTGAGATCGGGGCAGCTCGGCAGCCTCTCGCTCGCACCGTCCAAGGTCGGCAACAGCGCGCTGAGCTTCGCCTACGCGCAGATCGGCAAGCCCTACATCTGGGGCGCCGAGGGCCCGAAGGCGTACGACTGCTCGGGGCTGACCTCGCAGGCCTGGCTGCACGCGGGAACCCCCATCCCGCGCACCAGCCAGGAGCAGTGGAAGCAACTGCCGCACATCCCGCTCAACCTGCTGCGCCCCGGCGACCTCGTGATCTACTTCCCCGGCGCCACGCACGTGGCGATCTACATCGGCAACGGCCTGGTCATCCAGGCGCCCCGCCCCGGGAGCGTCGTCAAGATCTCCCCCATCGCCGCCAACCCGATCCTCGGGGCCGTCCGCCCCGACTCCGACGAGCCGTCGATGAAGCACTACGTCTCGCCGACCGCTCCCGACACGGCGAAGGACCGGGCCTCCCAGGGCGGCAGCACGGGCTCCTGACGGGCCCGCGTCCGCACGACCGCCCGCGGCTCGCCGCTCACCGCCTGCCGCGTGACCGGCGTCACCGCGCATCGGACGGACCTGTCTGTTAGTTTTGCCGCGACGGGCCCGCCGGGCCCCCGGCAGAACCAGGTGATCGGCATGCCCGCCACGGTCAAACGCCTCCCGGCGCGCGAGCGCATCCTGACGACGGCCGAGGAGCTGTTCTCGGCGCACGGGCTGCGCGGCGTGGGCGTCGACCGCATCATCGCGGAGTCGGGCGTGGCCAAGTCGACGCTGTACGTGCACTTCCCCTCCAAGGACGAGCTGGCCGCCGCCTATCTGCGCCGAGTCGACGACTCCTGGCGGGGCAAGCTGCGCGCCGCCGCGCTGGCGGCCGGCGACGACGCCCGCGAGCAACTGGTGGGCCTGTTCGACGCGGTCGACGCGGCGTACCGGCGGCACGGTTTCCACGGCTGCCCGTTCATCAACGCCGCCGCCGAGAGCGAGCCGGGCAGCCTGCCGCACGAGGTGACCGCCGAGCACAAGCGGACCGTCCGCGCGTGGGTGCGCGGCCTCGCCGAAGCCGCCGGGGCCGTCGACCCCGACGGGCTCGCCCTGCAGCTCACGCTGCTGATCGACGGCACACTCGCGGCGGGCAAGCTGGAGCAGGACCCCGCCATGCCGACCGCCGCCAAGGCCGCGGCACGCGCCGTCGTCGAGCGGGCCTGCCCGCCGGCCGTCTGACCCCTTCCGCCCTCCTCCACACCGTGGACGAGGGCGTCCTTCCGACATAATGAAACAGACCTGTCTGTTCGATTGGAGAAATCATGTCCGCCATGCGCGCGGTGGTGCTGGAACGGTTCGGCGGCCCCCTGGCCCTGGGCGAGCTCCCGGTTCCGGTGGCCGGCCCCGGCCAGGTGCTGGTCCGGGTCGAGGCCAGTGGGGTGAACCCGCTGGACACCAAGATCCGGGCCGGGAAGGCCGCCCACGCCCGCAGCCGGCTGCCCGCCGTGCTGGGCCTGGACCTGGCCGGCGTGGTCGAGGCGGTCGGCCCGGACGTCACCGGCTTCGCCCCGGGCGACGAGGTCTACGGGCTCACCGGCGGCGTCGGGGACGTGCAGGGATCCCTCGCAGAGTACGCGGCCGTCGACGCCCGGCTGCTGGCCCGCAAGCCCGCCGCCCTGAGCATGCGCGAGGCCGCCGCCCTGCCGCTGGTCTTCGTCACCGCCTGGGAGGGCCTGGTGGACCGGGCGGGCGTGCGCGAGGGCCACACGGTGCTGGTGCACGGCGGCGCCGGCGGCATCGGGCATGTCGCCGTGCAGCTCGCGCACGCCCGCGGCGCGCGGGTCTTCGCCACCGGGGCGCCGCACAGCCTGCGGACGATCGCGGAACTCGGCGCCACCCCGATCGACCGCACGGCGACCCCGGTCGAGGACTACGTCGCCGAGCACACCGGCGGCGAGGGCTTCGACATCGTGTACGACACGGTGGGCGGCGAGACGCTCGACGCGTCGTTCACCGCCGTACGCACCTACACGGGCCACGTGGTGACCGCGCTGGGCTGGGGCACCCACAGCCTCGCGCCGCTGTCCTTCCGCGGCGCGAGCTACTCAGGGGTCTTCACGCTGCTGCCCCTGCTCACCGGCCGGGGGCGCGAGCACCACGGCGAGATCCTCCGCGAGGCGGCCGCCCTGGTCGCGGCCGGAGCCCTGCGGCCGCGGGTCGACCCCCGGCGGTTCACCCTCGCCACGGCCGCCGAGGCGCACGCCGCCGTCGAACACGGCGCCACGGCGGGCAAGATCGTGGTCGACGTCACCGGCTGACCGCCCGGGTCCGGATCGGGTCCGGGGCCGCTGCACGGGAACGGCCCGGGGCCCGACGGCAATTCGGTGGCCCGTGCGGCGCCGACCTGCGAGTATCCACGGATGCCCCTACTCAGTGATCATCTCGGCCATCTCTTCTGCACCGTCACCGGCGAAGGCCCACCCGTCGTCCTCGTGCACGCCGGCGTCGCCGACCACCGCATGTGGGACGCGGTGGCGCCCGCCCTCGCGGAGCGGCACACCGTCGTCCGGTACGACCTGCGCGGCTTCGGCCAGTCCCCGCCGCCGACCGGCCCGTTCAGCGAGACCGACGACCTGCTCCGCCTCCTGGACCACCTCGGTCACGACCGGGTCCGGATCGTCGGCGCCTCCTGGGGCGGCCGCGTGGCCGCGGACTTCACCCTCACCCACCCCGACCGCGTCCACTCGCTGACCATGCTCGCCCCGCCGTGGCGCGGATACGACTGGTCGGCGGAGATGGTCGCGTACGACGAGGCCGAGACGGCGGCTCTCGCCGCAGGAGACCTGGACGCCGCAGTCGCGGTCAACATGGACATGTGGCTGCGCGGTCCCAGCCGCGGCTGGGAGGACGTCGCCCCGGGACTCGCCGACCGACTGCGCGACCCGATGCGGATCGCACTGACCCATCAGGAGACCGTCGGGCAGCACTCCGAGGGCGGTACGGACCGCGACGTCGCCACGATCACCGTTCCCACGCTCGTCGGCTTCGGGCGCCTCGACGTCGCCGACTTCCAGGACATCGCCCGCCGCTACGCCGCCGAGATCCCCGGCGCCGCCCTGGTCGAATTCCCCGCGGCGGCCCACCTCATCCCGCTGGACGCGCCCACCGAACTCCTGGCGGCACTCGTCCCGTTCCTCGCCCGCTGACCGACGCCCGCGGCCGGTGCGCCGCGGCGGCCCGAACGCTCGGACTCACGCGGTTCCCGGTGCGAGCACGGAGATCCCGCTGTCGCCGAACGGGGCGTTCATGTCGCCGTCGTCGAAGCTGCCGGCCGCGCTGTGGGCGAAAGCCAGCGCTCCGACGGTGAAGACGAGCAGGAACGCGACGAGAACAGCCGCGCCCACGCCTCCCGTTCCGCCGTCCGGCGGCACGACCACGCCCTGGCCGGGTCGTCGGGTGTCGTAGGCCACGGTGACCATGTCGCCTTCGCACGTCGTGGACGGCAGCGTCCCCTCGTCGATCCGGTGCGTGGCGCCCGCGGGGACCGCGTACTCCAGGACGTAACGCTGGCGTGAGGACGTGCCGTTCTCCCCGTCGCCGCTCACCCGCGTGTGGATCCGGACGCAGCGGGCGGGCACGCGCTGCCCGTCACGCAGCACGGCTCGAGTGCGGTGCCACGAGCGCACGGTGAAGCCCGCACCGATGAGTGCCCCCGCCGCCATGAGACCGGGCACGAGCACCAGGGGTATCTCGCCGGCGTCCGTCCACCGCACCTTCTGTCCTCCCGGCACACCGCGTTCCGCTGCGCCGCCTCGGCAGATCATGGCAGCTCATCGGGGCGGGACGGGTGCTGTGCTCGGATCGTGGAGGGAGTCGGCCGGCACCGTCCACCACGGGCGGGCCTGCACAGGGCCTCGTTCCGGTCAGGGCCGCCGGCGTGTTCGCCCGCGCCGGCGGCCCGTGGGTCTCAGCGGCCGGGGATGCTCACGCGCCGGCGACCGAGGCCAGGTAGGCGGCGGTCTTCTCGGGGTCGTAGAAGTACGACTCGTAGTCGGACGGGTCGTCGAAGCCGTTCGCGAAGCGGTCGGCGACCGCCGGGAACTGGCCGGCCGCGCCGATCAGGCCGAGGATGTGCTCCGGCGGGGGGCCGAGGAGGGCGTTGGTCCACTTGGTGACCGGCTCCGCGGTGGACCAGAAGCGGGCGAAGGCGGACTCCATCCACGCGCGGTCGAAGGGCTCGTCGCCGTGCTCGACGATCGCCGCGAGGTAGGCGGCGGCGCACTTGGACGCGCTGTTGGACCCCTGGCCCGTGATGGGGTCGTTGGCGACCACGACGTCCGCGACGCCGAGGACGAGGCCGCCCGAGGGCAGCTCGGCGACCGGGTGGCGGACGATCGGGGCGAAGCGGCCGGCCAGGGTGCCGCCGGCGTCGGTCAGTTCGACGTCGCGGGCCCGGTCGTACTCCCACGGGAGGTGACGTTTCATCAGGTCCAGCGTGATGCGCAGGTGCTCCGCGGGGTCCTTCACGTCGGCGAAGACGTCGAGCGGGCCGCCGGGCAGCCCCTCCCAGAACAGGATGTCGCAGGGGCCCGAGGTGGTGAGCGCCGGGATGACGATCAGCTCACCGGCTCCCGGGACCATGTTGAGCCGCACCGCGTGGAAGTCCGGGTGCTCCGGCCGCGGGCCGAGGCCGTGCACATAGGCGACGGCCAGCGCGCGCTGGGGGCTGTCGTACGGGGAGCGGGCGGCGTCCCGGCCGAACAGCGAGACGAGTTCGCCCTTGCCGGCCGCGACCAGCACCAGGTCGTAGGCGCGGGAGAAGTAGTCCAGGTCGCCGACGGTGACGCCGTGGACGACCAGCTTTCCGCCGCGCCGGCCGAAGGTCTCCAGCCAGCCGGCCATCTTCACGCGCTGGTCGACGGACTGGGCGTACCCGTCGAGCCGGCCGACCCAGTCGATCGGACGGGATCCGTCGGGGGCGGCGACCGAGACGCCCAGGCCCTCGATCCGCGGGGCCCGGTCCTCCCAGAAGTTGACGCCGAGGTCGCGCTCGTGACCGAGAGCGCTGTCGAACATGCACTGGGTGGACATGACACGCCCCTCGCGTATCTCGTCCGCCGTGCGGTTGGACATGACGGTGACCTCGTAGCCCTGGGCCTGCAGCCCCAGGGCCAGTTGGAGGCCGGACTGCCCGGCCCCCACGATCAGTATTCTGCGCAAGACGGCACGCTCTCTCGTACGGTGCTGCTGAATGGGGTGAGGTGGGTCGGGATTGCGGCGGCGCCCGCCCGCGGGAGCAACCGCCGCGGGGCTGCTACTCCGGGTGGGCGACCAGGGCCTGCTTGACCAGGGCCAGCAGCACCTGGATCACCGACGCGCGGTCGCGCGCGTCGCAGATCAGCACGGGGACCTCGTCCGGTACGGCCAGCGCCTCACGGACGTCGATCTCGTCGTACGCGGTGGTGCCCTCGAACTGGTTCACCGCCACCGCGTACGGCAGCCCGCTGGTCTCGAAGTAGTCCAGCGCCGGGAAGGCGTCCGCCAGCCGCCGCGTGTCGGCCAGCACCACCGCGCCGATCGCGCCGCGCACCAGGTCGTCCCACATGAACCAGAACCGCTGCTGGCCGGGCGTGCCGAACAGGTACAGCACCAGCTCCCGGTCCAGCGTGATGCGGCCGAAGTCCATCGCCACCGTGGTCGTCTTCTTGTCCGGGGTCGACCCGAGGTCGTCGATGTCCTCACTGGCCCGGGTCATCACCGCCTCGGTGGTGAGCGGGGTGATCTCGGAGACCGCGCCGACGAACGTGGTCTTGCCCACGCCGAAACCGCCCGCCACGACGATCTTGGTTGAGGTGGGCGCGCGACTCACGTCCAGTTGCCACTCCTGCAGGCCCTCTTCCTCCGCCACCGACGTCATCTCAGAGCCTGCGAAGTCCACCGAGCACCCTCTCCAGCAGCGCGCGATCGGGGGTGCCGGGCCCGTGCCCGGTCCCGTACACACGGATCCTTCCCTGATCGGCCAAATCGCTGAGCAGCACGCGGACGACGCCCAGCGGCATGCGCAGCAGCGCGGAGATCTCGGCGACCGAGCGCATCCGGCGGCACAGCTCGACGATGGCGCGCATCTCCGGCATCACGCGCTCCGCCCAGCCCCCGGAGGTCAGTTCGCGGCGCTCCTGCGCACCGTCGATCGTGGCCACGAAGGTCTCGACGAGCAGCACGTGCCCGAAGGACGTGCGGCCACCGGTCAGCGCGTAAGGGCGCACCCGGGCGGAGCGCCGTCCGGCGCCGCGGACCGGGAGCGCCGCGGCGTGCCGGGGCATCAGCGGGCTCCTTCGATCGCCTGCCGCAACTCCGTGCGGAGCTGCGGGGTGAGCACATGGCCGGCCCGGCCGACGAAGAGGGCCATGTGGTACGCCACGATGCTCATGTCGCACTCGGCGTCCGCGTGGACGCCCAGCAGCGAGCCGTCGCTGATCGACATCACGAACACGCTGCCGTTCTCCATCGCGACCGCCGTCTGCCGGACCCCGCCGCCCTCCATCAGGCGCGCGGCGCCGTCGGTGAGGGAGGCGATGCCGGAGACCACCGTCGCCAGGTCGGCGAAGGTGCCGGCCGGGCCCTTGGGCGGTCCCGCGGCGGTGTCGTCGTCATCGTCGGCGGACTGCCCGGACGCGTCCGCGGCACCGGCCGGATCGTCCGGCGCGTCGGGCTCGTCCGACTCGGAGTTCAGCAGCAGCAGTCCGTCCGACGAGACGACGGCCACGGAGCGGACGCCCGGCACGTCGTCCACGAAATTGCGCAGCAGCCACTGGAGGTTGCGTGCCTCGTGACTCAGGTCCCGCTCGCTCTGGGTGTCCGTTCTGGCCGACATCAACCGCGTGCCTCCTCGACGCCTTCGGCTTCGACTTGTTGTGGTCCCCCCGAGCTGACTTTCTCTTCCGCTGTTTCCCTCGTCCCCAGGGGCGTCCCCTGGGGCGCGTCCGTGTCGCGCCGGATCTCGCGTGTCTCGGCGTCCGCGTCCGCCCGCCCCTCGCGCAGGCCCTGGGCGAAGCCACCGAGCTTGCGCCGCAGTTCCTCCGGGTCCACCGCCCTCCCCTGGCGGGCGTCACGGACCTGGGGCTCGCCCGACAGGCCGGTGGCGCGCGGGACGCGCTGAGGCAGTCCCTTGGCGGTCAGCGGCGTCCCGTCCGAGGCGGGCGCCGGCACCGGCACCGGCGCGGGTACCGGCTGGTCGGCGCGGGCGTGCTCGATCGGTTCGTGCCCGGCGCCGTCCCCCTCGGCCGCGGGCTCCCCCGCCTCCTGGCCCGCCGACAGTCCGTCCCGCTCCTCGCGCGGGGCCGGCAGCGGGGCGGACCGGGTCCGGGCCGCGCGCGGCTGCCACGGCTCCCCTGCGACCGCGGCCTCGACCGGGGTCTGCGGTCCTTCCGGGTCCTCCGCGGGCGCGGTGAGCGAGGCGGGGACGACCACGACCGCGGTCGTGCCGCCGTGCTTGGCGTCGCGCAACTGGACGCGGATGCCGTGCCGGGCGGCGAGCCGGGCTATCACGTACGCGCCCATGCCGGTGGCCTCGGAGGCCGGCGCGGCCGGATCGGCCTGTGCCAGCAGGTCGTTGAGCTCCTCCCGCCGGGCGGCCGGGAGGCCGATGCCCTCGTCCTCGACGGACAGCATCAGCTCGCCGTTCTCCAGCATCCAGCCGGACAGCTGCACCTCGGTCTCCGGCGGCGAGAACGTGGTGGCGTTCTCCAGCAGTTCGGCGACGAGGTGGCTGAGGTCGTCCGAGGCGAACCCGGCGATCCGGCCGGCGGGCAGCTGCTGGATGCGGACCCGTTCGTACGTCTCGATCTCGGAGACCGCGGCGCGGGCCACGTCCACCAGCGGGACCGGCCGGGGGTGCGCGTGGCCGTGCTCGGTGCCCGCGAGCAGCAGCAGGTTCTCGCTGTTGCGGCGCATCCGGGTGGCCAGGTGGTCCAGGCGGAACAGCTGGGCGAGCTCGTCCGGGTCGTGGACCAGCTCCTCCAGCTTCTCGATGAGCGTGAGCTGCCGCTCGACCAGGCCGAGCGTGCGCAGGGTGAGGTTCACATAGGTGGCGCCGACGCTGCCGCGCAGGGTGGCGAGTTCGGCGGTCAGTTCCTCCTGCCGGCTGCGCAGCAGGTCGCGTTCGGCGGCGAGCGCGTCGCGCACGCCCTGCACCCGCGTGTACTCGGCGTCCTGCCCGGCGACCCGGTCGTGCAGGCCCGCGGTCTGCGCGCGCAGCGCGTTGACGGCGCGGGCCACCGCCGCGAACTCGTCCGAGCCGACGGCCTTGACCTGCTCGTCGGCCGGTACGTCACCGCGTGCGAAACGGTTGAGCGCGGCGACGGGCCGGGTGATCGAGCGGGCGGTGGAGACGCAGGTGCCGAGCACCAGCAGGAAGCACACGCCGGCCAGCGCGACGTGCAGTTCGAGGCCGGTGACGTCGTCGGAGCGCAGCGCGGCGAGGTGGTCGGCGGAGGCCGCGGCGAGGGAGGACTCGACCCCGCGCATCAGGTCGATCCGCGCGGAGAGCGCGGACTGCGCGGAGGAGGACGTGAGCTTCTGGTCGTCGGCCGAGAGCGACCCCGCGTCCAGCAGCGTCTTCAGCTGCCGTTCGGCGGTGGCCACGTCGGAGCCGGTGACGGTCTGCTCGTACTGCTCCTCCGCGGCGGACGACGCGGCGGCGCGGAAGTCGGCCAGTGCCGTCCGCTCGCCCACCGCCGCGGTCTGCGCGGCGCCCACCGGTTCGGCCTGCGGGCCGCCCGCGGCGAGCGCGCCGACCAGCAGTCCGCGCTGGAACGAGGCCTGGTCGACGGCGCGTGCGAGGAAGGGCAGCGCGGTGGTGTCGGCGGAGGCGCCGCGGGCGGGCAGTGACCTGGCGACGGCCGCGCCCACGCCGTTCAGCGCGTCGATGGAGGGCTGGTAGGCCATGACGGCGGCGACGGCGCCGCCGGGCCCGGAGTGCGCCTTCTGCCGGATCGCGGGCAGTTCGGCGAGCCGGCGGTCGGCCTCGGTGAGCGCGGCGGCGAAAGCCGGGGCGTCGGCGGTGTCGGCGTCCGCGGCGGCGGCGCGGAATTCCTCGATCTGCCGGTCGGCACGCTCCTTCTCCGGAGCGGAGCCGCCCGTGCCGTCCCCGGCGGACCGCCCGGTGGCGACGAGCACCGCCGTGTCGTCGCGCTCGTCGGCCAGCACGTGGCTGAGGGAGACCGCCTGCGCCTGCAGCCGGGCCATGCCGAGCAGTCGCTGGGACTCCGCGAGGTCCCGTACGGCGGTCGCCACCCCCGGAGCGGAGGCGGCCAGAACGGTGACGGCGCAGATCAGCAGAGCACCGAGCAGTCTCTGCCGCACGCGCTTGGTCCGCGGGTTACGTCGTGTTCGCACCGGTGCTCGCCATCCCGTCTGCCTGGTCCAGTTGTCCCGAGATGACGACACATCGGCCGAGCGCCGAGCACGGCAACGTCTGGCCTCTTCCCGGCATCGTCCCGACCATCTCAGGCCGACCCGGAATGCAGATGTGCGTCCCTCACCTCGACACCCGAACGAGTGAATCGCACCGACAAGTTGACGTTCAACTCCCGCGCGGGATCGTTACTCGCGGGTTCACCGACCGGATCGGCGGGCAACTGGCGTCCTCCGCGCGGTCCTGGCAGGATGCGCGCCTTCACGGCCCGGGCCCCTCGGCGGGCCCCCGCCGGGGTTCGAACAGGCCGCGCGAGCCGGTGCCGCACACTGGACGCATGCGCGTCGAGACGGCCACGGAGCCCGGCACCCCCGATCGCCCGAACGAGGACTTCGCGGCGATCGCCGCGCCCGCATCAGGCGGCGGCGGTTCACTGATCCTGCTGGACGGTGTCACCCCGCCCGACGGCCCCACCGGATGCCGCCACTCAGTGCCCTGGTACGTCTCCGAGCTGGGCGGTTCCATGATCGAACTGTCCGTTTCGCACTCGGCGCCACCGCTCGCGGAGTGTCTCGCGCAGGCCATCGCCCGGACCGCCGACACGCACCGCGAAACCTGTGACCTTTATCACCGGCGCACCCCCCAGGCGACGGTCGTGGCGGTCCGGTGGAATGCGGACAGCGTGGAGCATCTGGTGCTATCCGACTCGGAGTTGCTCATCGAGGACGCCTCCGGCGCGGTGCACGCCGTCCTCGACGACCGCCTGGACCACCTGCCCGATCCCGTGCCCGCCCTGCGCGCCGCCGTCCGTCGGCTGCCGCGCGGGAGCGCGGAGCGCACGCGGGCAGCGGCGGCGTACGTCGAGGCCGTCGAGGCGCTCCGCAACGCCGAGGGAGGCTTCTTCACGGCCGCGGCGGCCCCGGGGGTGGCGGCCCGCGCCGTCACCGGCGTGCGGCCGCGGTCGTCGGTGCGCGCGATCGCCGCACTCACCGACGGGGCGACCCGCCTCGCCGACGTCTTCGGCGAGACCGACCGCCCCGGCCTGCTCGCCCTGCTGCGCAAGTCCGGACCCGACGAACTCGTCCGCCGGGTCCGCCTCGCGGAGTCCGCCGACCCGGCCGGCACCCGCTTCCCCCGCGGCAAGCGGAGCGACGACGCCACCGCGATCTTCGTTGAGCTCTAGCCACGACGCCCCAAGGGGGCGGCGCGAGGAACTGCGCGACCAGCCACACCCCACCGGCACGGCGCTCACACGCTGCCGGCCCTAACCACCGCCCCCAAAGGGGCGCGAGGAACCGCGCGACCAGCCCCACCCCACCCGCACCCGAAAACACCCGCACCGGCACCCGCACCGGCACAAGCCCAGCGCAGCGTCACGCACCTTCCTGCGCGTCGTTCAGCTGAGCCAGCAACCGCGCCAGTTCCGACAGCTCCACACGGTCCCAGCCGCTCAGCCGGCTGACGTAGCGGGCCCGCCGCGCGAGGCGCACGCGGGTGAAGCGGGCCTCGCCCTCCGCGGTCAGCTGGACGAGGAAGGCCCGGCCGTCCGCCGGGTCCGGCTCGCGGAGGATCAGCCCGAGTTCCTCCAGGGCGCGCAGCTGGCGGCTCATCGTCGCCTTGCCGACCCCGAAGTACCCGGCCAGGACGGTGGCCCGCTGCGGCCCGGTCTCGGCGAGCCGGGCGAGCAGCCCGTACGCCGCGGGTTCGAGTTCGGGGTGCACCTCGCGGGCCATCTCGCCCTGGGAGGCCCTGGCCCGCCGGAACAGGACGGTCAGTTCGCGTTCGAGCGCCTCCATCACAGGGTCGGCACCTCCGTGGGACCCGGCCGTCTCGGCCACGCGGTCACCCGCTTTCAGGATGGAAACTTCGCTTCAGGCGCCGCCGTATGTGCAGCGCCCCCAGTATTTCGCAGACGTGGATCAACGACGTGACCAGGGGCACGTGCGCGGACGGTGTCATTCCCCCACCCCACGCCCGGCCCCCGCGCACGCGGGAGCGGCCCCTCCCAGGCGCATGGGAGGGGCCGCTCTCTTCTCTCACCCGGTCAGGGCCTCACTCACGCCGCGACCGAGGTCTCCAAGCACTCACGCCGCGACCGAGGTCTCCAGGCCGGAGTCCGTGTCCGCGTCCGTGCCCGTGTCCGCACCGGTGACGGCGGGCTCCAGGGCCAGCTTCAGCACGTGCCGGACGTCCGAGACCGCGTGGACCTCCAGCTTCTCCAGGACCTCGGCGGGGACGTCGTCCAGGTCCGCCTCGTTCCGCTTGGGGATCACGACGGTGGTGATCCCGGCGCGGTGCGCGGCCAGCAGCTTCTGCTTGACGCCGCCGATGGGCAGCACCCGCCCGGTCAGCGACACCTCGCCGGTCATCGCCACGTCCGTACGGACCCGGCGCCCCGACAGGAGCGAGGCCAGCGCGGTGGTCATGGTGACACCCGCGCTCGGGCCGTCCTTCGGGACCGCGCCCGCGGGGACGTGGATGTGGACGCCGCGCTCCTTCAGGTCGCCGACCGGCAGCTCCAGTTCGGCGCCGTGCGAGCGCAGGAAGGAGAGCGCGATCTGCGCCGACTCCTTCATCACGTCGCCCAGCTGCCCGGTGAGCTGCAGTCCGCTGCCGCCGGTCTCCGGATCGGCCAGCGACGCCTCGATGTAGAGGACGTCGCCGCCCGCGCCGGTCACCGCCAGGCCCGTGGCCACGCCCGGCACCGCGGTGCGCCGCTCCTGCGGGTCCTGCGCGGACTCCGGCACGTGGTGCGGACGCCCGATGAGGTCCCGCAGGTCCTCCGGGGTCACCGTGAACGGCAGCTCGCGCTCGCCGAGCTCGTGCTTGGCCGCGACCTTCCGCAGGATGCGGGCGATCGACCGCTCCAGGGTGCGCACGCCCGCCTCGCGGGTGTACTCCCCGGCCAGCTTGCGCAGGGCCGCGTCGTCGACGGCGACCTCGTCCTCGCCGAGCCCGGCCAGCTCGCGCTGGCGCGGCAGCAGGTGGTCACGTGCGATGACGACCTTCTCGTCCTCGGTGTATCCGTCCAGCCGCACCAGTTCCATCCGGTCCAGCAGCGGCTCGGGGATGGCCTCCAGGACGTTGGCGGTGGCGAGGAACACCACGTCGCTGAGGTCCAGTTCGACCTCCAGGTAGTGGTCCCGGAAGGTGTGGTTCTGGGCCGGGTCCAGGACCTCCAGCAGGGCCGCGGCCGGGTCGCCGCGGTAGTCGGAGCCCACCTTGTCGATCTCGTCCAGCAGGACCACCGGGTTCATGGACCCGGCCTCCTTGATGGCGCGCACCAGGCGGCCGGGCAGCGCACCGACGTAGGTGCGCCGGTGGCCGCGGATCTCCGCCTCGTCGCGGACGCCGCCGAGCGCGACGCGCACGAACTTCCGTCCCATGGCGCGGGCCACGGACTCGCCGAGCGAGGTCTTGCCGACACCGGGCGGGCCCACCAGGGCCAGCACCGCGCCGCCGCGGCGCCCGCCGACGACCCCGAGACCGCGGTCGGTGCGGCGCTTGCGCACGGCCAGGTACTCGGTGATGCGCTCCTTGACGTCCTCCAGCCCCGCGTGGTCGGCGTCCAGCACCGCCCGCGCGCCGGGGATGTCGTAGGCGTCCTGGGTCGTGGTGTTCCACGGCAGTTCCAGGACGGTGTCGAGCCAGGTGCGGATCCAGCTGCCCTCGGGGGACGCGTCGCTGGACCGCTCCAGCTTCTCGACCTCCTTCATGGCGGCCTCGCGCACCTTCTCGGGCAGGTCGGCGGCCTCGACGCGGGAACGGTAGTCGTCCGCCTCGTCCTCCGGGTCGCCGTTCAGCTCGGCCAGCTCCTTGCGGACGGCCTGCAGCTGCTGCCGCAGCAGGAACTCGCGCTGCTGCTTCTCCATGCCCTCCTGGACGTCCTTGCGGATGGTCTCCGCGACGTCCTGCTCGGCCAGGTGGTCGCGCAGCCACTGCGTGGCGAGCTTCAGCCGGGCGACGGGGTCGGTGGTCTCCAGCAGCTCGATGCGCTGCTTGGTGGTGAGGAATCCGGAGTATCCGGCGTTGTCGGCCAGCTGCGAGACGTCGTCGATCTGCTGGACGCGGTCCACGATCTGCCAGGCGCCGCGCTTGCGCAGCCAGCTGGTGGCCAGTGCCTTGTACTCCTTGACGAGCTCCGCGACGGTGCCGGGCGCCTCGGCGGGCACCGGCTCGGGGAGCTCGGTCCCCTCCACCCACAGGGCGGCGCCGGGTCCGGTCGTGCCGGCGCCGATGCGCACGCGGCTGACGCCGCGGATCACGGCCCCGGGATCGCCGTCCGACAGCCGTCCCACCTGCTCGACGGTGCCCAGCGTGCCCACTCCCGCGTAGTCGCCGTCCACACGGGGAACGAGCAGGACCCGCGGCTTGTTGCCGACACCGGGCAGACCGGACCGCTGTGCGGCCTGGGCCGCCTCGACCGCGGCACGCGCCTCGGCGTCGGTGAGGTCCACGGGCACGACCATGCCCGGCAGGACCACCGCGTCGTCGAGCGGCAGCACGGGCAGGGTGAGCGGCGCGAACGCCGACGAAGACGATTGAGCCATTATCTCTCCCTAGAGCAATCAAGTTGAGCTACGCAGACTCAATGCTTCTGATGCCCCCGGTGTTCCCCGGACCGTGTTCGCTCTGAGCGATCGACTGCCGACCAGCCCCTGACGCCGCTCATTACGCTGAGCCCATGCACGCGAACGAAGAGGGACGACCCGTCACACTCGACCGCCGCGAGGGACCGTACGGCGAGGTGGCCCTGCGCCGGCACGGCGAGCGGTTCGAGATCATCGCCAACGGCACCTTTCTGATGGACACCTCCGACGGCCGCTCCGAGCGGCTGCTCGTCGACGCGGCCCTGGCGGCCCTGCCGCCGGACCGGGCGGACCTGTCGGTGCTGATCGGGGGCCTGGGCGTCGGTTTCTCACTGGCCCACGCGGTACGGGAGCCGCGCTGGGGACGGATCGCGGTGGCCGAGCGCGAGCGCGCGGTCGTCGACTGGCACCGCGACGGGCACCTGGCGCCGTTCTCCGAGCACGCGCTGGACGACCCGCGGGTGGCGGTCCTGGAGAGCGACCTGGTGGCGTACCTGCGGGAGGCGGACGCGAGCTACGACGCCCTGTGCCTGGACATCGACAACGGCCCCGACTGGACGGTCACCGACGACAACCGCGGGCTGTACGGCCCCGAGGGCCTGGCGGCCTGCCGGGCACGGCTCACGCCCGGCGGCGTACTGGCGGTATGGTCGGCCCAGCCGTCCGCCGCGTTCGAGGACGCGCTGCGGGCTGCGCAGTTCACGCGGGTCCGGACGATCGAGACGCCCGTGAAACGGGGCGTTCCGGATGTCGTGCACCTGGCAACCACACCCGGATAGCCGCGGCACCGTCGTGCCCCGTACGCTGCTGCGCAACGCAAACGACCATGGGGGACCGCACATGGACACCACTCAGCCGACTCCGGGCGACGCCGCAGCGGTCGCGGCCACCCCCGGCGCACAGCGCCGGGTGCTGGTGGTCGAGGACGACGCGACGATCGCCGACGCCATCGCCGTACGCCTGCGGGCCGAGGGCTTCCAGGTCCGCACCGCAGGCGACGGGCCCGCCGCGGTGGACACCGCCGCCGCCTGGCAGCCCGACCTGCTGGTGCTGGACGTCATGCTGCCCGGCTACGACGGCCTGGAGGTCTGCCGCCGCGTGCAGGCCGCGCGGCCCGTGCCGGTGCTCATGCTCACCGCGCGCGACGACGAGACCGACATGCTGGTCGGCCTCGGCGTGGGCGCCGACGACTACATGACCAAGCCGTTCTCGCTGCGCGAGCTCGTCGCCCGGGTGCACGTCCTGCTGCGCCGCGTGGAGCGGGCCACGATCGCCGCCCGCGACCCGCGCGGCGCCAACATGCAGCTGGGCGATCTGGAGATCGACAACGCCCAGCGGCGGGTCCGGGTCCGCGGCGCGGACGTGCACCTGACGCCCACCGAGTTCGACCTGCTGGTGTGCCTGGCGCAGCAGCCGCGCGCCGTGCTCTCCCGCGAGCAGCTGCTCGCGGAGGTCTGGGACTGGGCGGACGCCTCGGGCACCCGGACCGTCGACAGCCACGTCAAGGCCCTGCGGCGCAAGATCGGCGCGGAGCGCATCCGTACCGTCCACGGCGTCGGCTACGCCCTGGAGACCCCCACGCCATGAGCCCCTTCAGCGCGCCACCCCCGCCGAGCCTGCGGGACCGTGTGTGGGCCGCGCTGCGGCCGTGGGACCCGTTCCGGTCCATCAAGGCGGCGCTGCAGTTCCTGGTGATCGCCTCCGTGGCGATCACCACCTTCCTCATCTATGTGGCGATGCACTCCGCGACCGAGATCAGGATCATCACGATCTTCTCGATCATCGCCTCGCTGCTCATCTCCCAGCTGGTCGCCCACGGGCTGACCGCGCCGCTGCGGGAGATGACCTCGGTGGCCATCGGGATGGCCCGCGGTGACTACGGCCGGCGGGTCACCGCCGCCCGCCGTGACGAGGTCGGCGAGCTGGCCGACGCCTTCAACCGCATGGCCGCGGACCTGGAGGCCGTCGACCGGCACCGCAAGGAACTGGTGGCGAATGTCTCACACGAGCTGCGCACGCCGATCGCGGCGCTGCGCGCGGTCCTGGAGAACGTCGTCGACGGCGTCTCCGAGGCCGACCCGGAGACGATGCGCACCGCGCTGCAGCAGGCCGAGCGGCTCAGCCTGCTCGTCGCCCACCTGCTGGACCTGTCCCGCCTCGACAGCGGCATCGTGCCGCTGGACGCCAAGCGCTTCGAGGTGTGGCCCTACCTGTCGGCCGTGATCAAGACCGCGAGCCTGGGGCTGCAGGACAGCAAGCCGGGCGCACGGCCGCGCAAGGACGTCCATCTGCACCTGGACGTCTCGCCGCCGGAGCTCACCGCGTACGCGGACGCCGAGCGGCTGCACCAGGTGGTCGCCAATCTGGTCGACAACGCCGTCAAGCACAGCCCGCCCAGCGGCCGGGTCACCGTCCGCGCCCGGCGCGGCGCCGGCCCCGGCAGCCTGGACCTGGAGGTACTGGACGAGGGCCCCGGCATCCCCGAGGCGGAGCGCACCCGCGTCTTCGAGCGCTTCAACCGCGGCAGCGCGGGCCCCGGCGACGGCGGTACGGGGCTGGGGCTGGCCATCGCCCGCTGGGCGGTGGACCTGCACGGCGGCGACATCAAGGTGGCCGAGTCCCCGCGGGGCTGCCGCATACGCGTCACCCTTCCGGGTTCCGCCCCGGCGCCGGTCTGACGCACTGACGTACGCAGTACGGCCGGGGGCTTGCTGCGCCCGGCCAGAGGCAGTCGATTCAGGACCCCTTTCCCGCCAATCTCCGCGCCGAAACCGCACTTTCGATGTGACTTAGGCGACGACTGGCCCCCGGGCCTGCATGAACCGGTCCAATAGGCGTAGCCTTTATTCCCGCTGTCCATCACCTTGTGAAGCGGAAGAGGGCGGTTACCGCCGTGTCGCCACAGTCCCCCAATAGCTCGAGTTCCCCCAGCCTCCGGCCGGGCGGTACCCCCAGGACCGAAACCGACGGGCAGGGTCAGGACCCTGCCGCGGGATTCGGGCCGAACGAGTGGCTTGTCGATGAGATCTACCAGCAGTACCTCCAGGACCCGAACTCGGTCGACCGAGCCTGGTGGGACTTCTTCGCCGACTACAAGCCGGGAGCGGATACGGGTTCCGCGGTCGCCACGGGACGTCCTGCGACGCCTCCCCCAGCAGCGCCGGCCGCTCCGCCGGCCGCCAGCGGTGCCGCCGCGCCCGCGCCGGTCAGCGCCCCGGCTCCGGCAGCTCCGGCCCCCGCGGCTCCGGCAGCCCCGGCCC